>CAMYYV010000001.1 GCA_947303625.1 uncultured Bacteroidales bacterium
AAGCACAGATATCGCTCCGCGACCCCAACGACCATGAGAAGTATGTGGGTACGGACGAGAACTGGGCCAAGGCTGAGGCTGCCATCCAGGAGGCCTGCGCCGAGAAGGGTCTGCCCGCCCATGTGGAATACGGCGAGGCCGCTTTCTACGGTCCCAAGCTCGACTTCATGGTGAAGGACGCCCTCGGCCGCAAGTGGCAGCTGGGTACCATCCAGGTGGACTACAACCTGCCTGAGCGTTTCGACCTGAGTTACATCGGCGCCGACAACGAGAAACACCGTCCTGTGATGGTGCACCGCGCACCTTTCGGTTCCATGGAGCGTTTCGTGGCCGTGCTGCTCGAGCACTGCGCTGGCGAGTTCCCGTTGTGGCTGGCTCCCGACCAGGTGATTATCCTCCCAGTCAGCGAAAAATACCTCGATTTTGCGAAAAATTTGCAATCGTATCTGAAAAAGTCCGATATTCGCGCCCTCATTGACGAGCGCAACGAGAAGATCGGCCGTAAGATCCGCGATGCAGAGATGAAGAAATATCCTTACATGCTCATCGTTGGCGAGAAGGAAGAGGCTGAGAATCAAGTGTCTGTGAGAAAGCACGGTCAAGTCGACCTCGGCACCATGCCGACCGATGATTTCGCCGTGATGATCCGCAAGCAAGTTGAGGAAGAACAGAACAAGAGATAAACAACTAACAGAATATTAACTTAACATAGGAGACTAAAACAATAGCACAGATCCCACAAAAAGGAAGGCCTGGACAGAAGCCTAACAAAGACAAAGACGGATTCAACCACCGTATCAACGAGCAAGTGAAAGCTCCGATGGTGCGTCTGGTGGGCGAGGGAGTGGAACCCAATATCTACCCCTTGCGCGAGGCATTGAGAATCGTTGAGGAATTGGGTGTCGACCTCGTCGAGATCCAACCCGATGCCAACCCGCCCGTCTGCAAGGCGATGGACTACAAGAAGTTCGTCTTCGACCAGAAGAAACGCCTCAAGGAACAGAAAGCCAAGGCCACCAAGGTCGTCATCAAGGAAATCCGACTCGGACCCCAGACCGACGATCACGACTTCGAGTTCAAGCTCAACCACGCCAAGCGCTTCCTGCAAGAAGGTTCGAAAGTGAAGGTGGAGGTCTTTTTCCGAGGCCGTTCCATCGTCTACAAGGAACAAGGTGAGATTATGTTGCTCAAGTTCGCGCAAGAGCTGGAAGAGTTCGGTAAGGTGGAGATGATGCCCAAACTGGAAGGCAAGCGCATGCAGATGATGATAGCTCCTAAGTCAACGAAGAAATAAACTCATTTTTAATACCTTTAAAACTAATTGTAAAATGCCTAAAATGAAGACCAAGTCCGCTGCCAAGAAGCGTTTCCAAGTAACCGGCGGCGGCCATCTGAAGAGAAAGCACGCTTATCATGGCCACATTCTGACCAAGAAGAGCCAGAAGAGAAAACGCAACCTCGACCACACTGCAATCGTTGAGAGAGCAGACGAGAAAGTCGTGAAACAAATGCTTCTCATGTAATTAACAAAATGTGTAATTTGTCTCAGCAGAAAAGTTCTCGAAAGGAGCGAGGCGCTGGACGAAAAAATCAAAAGAAATGACAAGATCAGTCAATGCAGTGGCTTCAAGAGCCAGAAGAAAGAAAATCCTGAAGAAGACCAAAGGTCAGTTCGGCACGAGAAAGAACGTGTGGACTGTGGCGAAGAACTCTTACGAAAAGGGTCAAACCTACGCTTATCGCGACAGAAGAAACAAGAAGCGCGAATTCCGCAGCCTGTGGATCGTCCGTATCAACGCCGCCGTGCGCGAGTATGGCATGAACTACAGCCAATTCATGGACAAGCTCACCAAGTCGGGCATCGAGATCAACCGCAAGGTCCTCGCCGACCTCGCCCTCAACAATCCCGAGGCTTTCAAGGCCATCGTCGACCAGGTGAAATAAATCGCGTTATTGTTACGATAACAACGAAGACCTGCCTTTATGGTGGGTCTTTTTTTGTGGCCGCAACGGTGTGACAGCCCTACAGCCCATTGTTGTAGGGCTGTCGTACCACGGCAGCCGCAAACGATTATTATATGTTGTGGTTTCAGGAAAATGTATATCTTTGCAAATTATGAACTTCAAACTCGTTTCTGAATTCCAGCCCACCGGCGACCAGCCCGAAGCCATCCAACAGCTGGTGGACGGCCTCAACCGTGGCGACCGTGCCCAGACGCTATTAGGCGTGACGGGCTCGGGCAAGACCTTTACCATCGCCAACGTGCTGGCACAGGTGAATAGGCCTGCCTTGGTGCTGAGTCACAACAAGACTCTTGCGGCACAGCTCTACGGTGAGTTCAAGCAGTTCTTCCCAGAGAACGCGGTGAACTATTTCGTGTCGTATTACGACTATTACCAGCCCGAGGCCTTCATCCCTGCCACCAATACCTATATAGAAAAGGACCTCGCCATCAATTCCGAAATCGACAAGATGCGCTTGGCGACGACCTCGGCCTTGCTGTCGGGGAGGAGGGACATCATCGTGGTGTCCTCGGTGTCGTGCCTATACGGCATCGGCAACCCCGATGACTTCGGCAAAAACGTCATCTATCTGGAACGTGGCATGAAGATCAGCCGCGACGAGGTGGCCAAGGCCTTGGTGGGGGCATTGTATGTGCGAAACGAGATTGAGTTCACGCAGGGCAAGTTCAGGGTGAAAGGGGAGACCATGGACGTGTTTCCCGCCTACGCCGACTATGCCTACCGCATCGTGTTCTGGGACGACGAAATCGACAGCTTAGAGATGCTCAACCCCGTGACGGGTCGCAAGATGGAAGACCTCTCGGAACTGACCATCTTCCCCGCCAACATCTTTGTGACCTCGCAGGCCAAGCTGAACTCAGCCGTTATGGAGATCCAGGACGATATGTTCAAACAGGCCGAGTATTTCCGCGAGATAGGGAAGAACCTTGAGGCCAAGCGTCTGGAGGACCGTGTCAACTACGACATCGAGATGATGAGGGAGCTGGGCTATTGCTCTGGCATCGAGAACTACTCGCGTTATTTTGACGGTCGCAGCCCGGGCACGAGGCCGTTCTGCCTGCTCGACTATTTCCCCGACGACTTCATCACCATCATCGACGAGAGCCATGTCACCATACCGCAAATCCGTGGCATGCACGGCGGCGACCGTTCGCGCAAGCAGACCTTGGTGGAGTATGGCTTCCGCTTGCCTTCGGCCTTGGACAACAGACCCTTGCAGTTCGATGAGTTCGAGTCGTTGACGGGGCAGACCATCTACGTCAGCGCTACGCCTGCCGAGTTTGAACTGCAGCAGAGCGAGGGCGTGTTTGTGGAGCAGCTCATTCGTCCCACGGGCCTGCTTGACCCAGTCATTGAGGTGCGCCCCAGCTTGAACCAGGTCGACGACCTCATCGACGAGATCCACAAGGTGACGGAGAAAAACCAGCGTGTGCTCGTCACCACCCTGACAAAGCGCATGGCTGAGGAACTGAACACCTATCTCAACAACCTGAAGATCAAGACGCGATATATCCACTCCGATGTTGACACCATGGAGCGTGTGGAGATCCTTCAAGGCCTGCGCATGGGCGACTTCGACGTGTTGGTCGGTGTCAACCTGCTGCGCGAGGGCTTAGACCTGCCCGAGGTCAGCCTTGTGGCCATCCTCGATGCCGACAAGGAAGGCTTCCTCCGTTCGGAGCGTTCGTTGGTGCAGACGGCAGGCCGTGCTGCCCGTAATGCCGAGAGCAAGGTCATCATGTATGCCGACACCATTACCGACTCGATGCGCAAGACCATCGATGAGACGGCACGTCGTCGTGCCAAGCAGATGGCCTACAACGAGGCGCACGGCATCGTGCCCAAGACCATCGTCAAGGCCATCGATAACTCGTTGGGCACCTTGAGAGGCCAGCCCGCGCCGGTGTCTTATACGCAGTCAGGTGACGGCGCTACGATTGCAGCCGAAAGCCATGCGAACATGTCGAAGGAGCAGTTGCAGCGAGCAATCCAACAGGCCAAGAAGAACATGGAGAAGGCCGTAAAGGAGATGGACTTTTTGGCTGCGGCGCAGTACCGTGACGAGATGCTTCAATTACAAATTGAGATTGAGAAGCTGCAATAACCATGTCCGCCGCCACCTGTGCCATATTGCAAAAATACTGGGGCTATCCCTCGTTCCGGCCCCTTCAGGAAGACATCGTCGACTCGGTGATGGCGGGGAAGGACACGCTTGCGTTGCTGCCCACAGGTGGTGGCAAGAGCATCTGCTTCCAAGTGCCGGCCATGGGGATGGAGGGCCTCTGTGTCGTCATCACGCCGCTCATTGCGCTGATGAAGGACCAGGTGGCTCACCTTGTCGATAAAGGCATCCCTGCTGCAGCCATCTATTCGGGCATGCACCCCGATGAGCTGGAACTGGCCTACAATCAGGCGGTCTTTGGCAGGCTGAAATTCCTGTATGTCTCGCCAGAGCGCCTGCAAACAAACACCTTTCTCGAAGCCGTAAAGCGGATGAAGGTCTGCCTGCTGGCTGTCGACGAGTCGCACTGCATCTCGCAGTGGGGCTATGACTTTCGCCCGCCTTATCTGAAGATTGCCGACATCCGGCCTTATATGCCCAAGACACCCGTGTTGGCCCTCACCGCCACGGCAACGGCCAAGGTGGTCGACGACATACAACTGCGTTTGGGCTTCAAGGAAAAGAACGTATTTCAAAGTAGTTTTGAGCGCAAGAATGTGACCTATAACGTGGTCCGCGAGGCCGACAAATATGGTGTGCTGCGCCGCAAGCTGGAGGCCATGAAGGAGGGTAGCGCTATCGTGTATGTGCGTAACCGCAAGCGTACCCAGGTCATTGCCGACTGGCTCAACTCAGTGGGTATCAGCGCGACTTTCTATCATGCAGGCTTGGATGCCAAGACGCGTGACGAACGCCAGAACCTTTGGATGAAAGGCAAGGTGAAGGTCATCGCTGCCACCAACGCTTTCGGCATGGGCATCGACAAGCCCGACGTGCGCCTCGTCATTCACATGGACCTGCCTGATAGCATAGAGGCCTACTTCCAAGAGGCAGGCCGTGCTGGCCGTGACCTGAAGCCTTCAGAAGCTTTCCTTCTCGTCTCGCCCGCCGACATCCAGAAATTACAAGACAACCTCGCTCAGTCGTTTCCTGAACTTGATCGCATCAAACTGATATACAATGCCCTAGGCAATTATTTCAACATCCCCGTCGGGGCAGGGGAGAACGTGTCGTATCCTTTTGTCATAGGCGACTTTGCCAACCGCTACGGATTCTCCATTGTTGAGGTATTCCATACCTTGAAAATCCTTGAAAAAGAGGGCTTCCTTCTCCTCTCCGACAGCTTCGACGAGCCTTCCAAGGTGATGATCAAGGCCTCGCGCGATGACATCTATGGCTTTCAGGTCAACAATCCCAAATATGGTGAGCTGATCAAGTGCATGTTACGCAGTTTGCCTGGTGTGATGACCGACTTTGTGAAGATCAACGAAGAGACTTTGGCGAAAAAAACGGGGCTGACGGCCGATAAGGTGGTGGAACAGTTGAAGAAACTAGAGTCGTATCATTTCCTTTCCTACGCTCAGTGCAACGACAAGCCGCAGATCCTTTTCCTCTCCGAGTATGTCGACACCAAGCATTTCGGTCTCTCCAAGGAGAACTACTACGACCGCAAGCATGATGCCGAGGCGCGTGTGAAAGCTGTTGTTGACTTCGTGAACAACGATCATGAGTGTCGAAGCGTGCAACTTTTGCGTTATTTCAACGAGGAGAGAGGGAACGCATGTGGTCGTTGCGATGTATGCAAACGTCAGATTTTGGTCCTGTATGATAGCATCGAGGAGAAGTTACGGACTGTGATGAGCGAGGAGGGGCTGCCTATGAAGGAGGTCCTTTCACAATGCGACGAATTTGAGGAGTCGCAGGTACTCGACGCCATCCGCTTCCTTGTCGACAATGGCGTGTTGCAGGTGGAGAACAGTGGGATGGTGAAGCGGAAGGGAAACAAAAAAAGCCGTCGTTGACGACGGCTCTTTAAGATTCCTGAAATGAGTTGTATTATTTCAGAATGTTTGCAGCGGGTTTGAATCTGACGACCTTCTTAGCGGCGATCTTGATGGTCTTACCCGTTCTGGGGTTGCGGCCTTGTCTGGCGGGACGCTTGGTCACGCTCATGGTACCGAAACCGACGAGGGCGATCTTGCCGTCCTTCTTCAGTTCTTTCTTTGAAACTTCCATAATGGCATCGACAGCCTTTCTTGCGTCGACTTTGGTCATGCCAGCCTTTTCGGCCACGGCAGCGATTAATTCTACTTTATTCATAGTAAGTTTTAATTAGTGGTTAAACTTTTACCCGACAAAAATAATGTATTTTTGAATAATGCAAGCATTTTTCGAAAAAAAAGCTCGTTTTTTATCAAAAAAGTGGACAATTAGGGCAAAAAATACCTATTTCATTCATTCCGTGGCCGTTTTCCATAACCCAATGAGCTGAGTGCCCCTCAAGAAGTCGTCGATTGGCATGGCTTTTTTCCCAGCTTGCTGCACTTGGGTCAGGTGGATGAAACCGTCTTTTACGGCTATCTTGAGGTACTTCTTGTTGTCGGTGACGACTCGACCCACGGGGATGTCGGGCTGGCCAACCTCCATCTCGGAGCCATAGACTTTCAAAACGATATGTTCGCCGTTGTCCGAAATGAGTTGGGTATGGGCGGCAGGATAAGGCGATAACCCACGGATGTGGTTGTAGATGGTCAGGCAATCCTGGTTCCAGTCGACGTTACAGAACTCCTTGCTGATCTTGGGAGCTGGCTTCAGTGTTTGTCCTTCTGCCAACTCCTCTTGGGGCAGGGCTACGACGGCTCCTTGTTCTATCTTTTGGATAGTCTCTACCACGACTTTGTTGCCCAACAGCATCAGCTCGTCGTGAAGCTCGCCTGCGGTCTCGTCGGGACGGATGGTTACGTGTTCACGCATGATGACAGCACCCTTGTCGATCTCCTCGTTAAGGAAGAAGGTGGTGAGGCCCGTCTCGCTCTCGCCGTTGATAATGGCGAAATTGATGGGTGCCGCGCCTCGGTATTGGGGCAGGAGGGACGCATGGAGGTTGAATGTACCCAATTCAGGCATTTGCCACACCACGGCAGGCAGCATCCTGAATGCCACCACGACAAACAAGTTGGCTTGGTAGGCTGCCAATTGTTCCAAAAACGACGGGTCTCTTAGCTTCTCGGGCTGGAGTAGTGGCAGACCATGTTCCAAAGCGGTCTTCTTGACGTCGGAATACTGTATTTGGCGTCCGCGACCGGCGGGTTTGTCGGGCATGGTGACGACGACGGCCACCTCATAGCCTGCCTTGAGGATGGCTTCGAGTTGCGAGGCGGCGAACTCGGGCGTGCCGAAATAGGCGATTCTGATTTTTTGTTCCATGGGTTGTCAAAAAAAATCCTGACCCCGAAGAGCCAGGATTGTGATGTTTTGTCCGTCAGTTCTTATTTCATCTTTTGCTCGATGTAGGCGATGCTCTTGCTAATTTCGAAGGCCTCGTTGCTGTTCGGGAAGTCCTTCTTCAAGGTCTTGTAGGTCTCCAAAGCCTTGGCGTTGTTGCCCATGATTTCATAGGTCATGCCCAGTTTCTGGAGGAACATTGGGGTGGAGAACTCGTTGGGGTTCTTCTTGACCGACTTCTCGTAGTAGGAAACAGCGTTCTGCTGGTCACCAAGTTGCAGGTAGCAGTCGCCGATGAGACCCAAAGACATAGGAGCCAGCACCTTGTCGTTGTTGGTGTATTTCTTCAGGTATTCGATGGCCTTGGTATAATCGCCTTGTTTCACATAGCAAACGCCTGCATAGTAGGCTGCCAGTTTGCCGGCTTTCGTGGAACCGTAGTTGTCGACAATGCTGAGGAAGCCGTCGTTTTCGCCGTCGCCATTCAAAGCGGTGGCATAGTTTTCATTCTCCATGTAATATGAGGCGAAGTCAATAGCCTTGGCAGCTTGTTCTTCAAAAGCGATTTCTTGTGGGAAACTTTGGTTTTGGGCCTTCAGGTTACGCTCCTTCTGGTATTTGTTGAGGAAGAAAATACCCACGCCGATGACCAACAGGGCGATGAGGATGATCCAAAGAATTTTCTGGTTGTTTTCAATCCAAAGTTCGGTCTTGCTTAAGGCTGATTCAACGTTTTCAAGCCTTTCGTCTCCTTGTTTAGTGTTTTGCTTTGCCATATCTGTTCAAAATTTTGGGTGCAAAAGTACGCTTTTTCGGCTTACCTTCGACCATTTTTCTTGAAATTTTTCTTTTTTCGTATTTTTGCAGTGCTTTATCCAAATAATGACCGAATGAAGAGATCGATTGTATACGACGGACGGGAGATGCAGGGCCTTGAATTGCAGCAGGATGCGGCCCGTGACAAAGCCATGCTCGAGTTTCTGACCCCCTTCATCACCGACGAACGTAGGCAGCGTTTTGAGGAGGTGCTTGACTACCGCACACGCCACGTCACTGTCGTTTTGGAGGATATCTTTCAACCACATAATGCCAGCGCGGTGCTTCGCAGCTGCGATTTGCGGGGCATCCAAGACATCCATATCGTCGAGAACACGAACCATTATGACGTGAATCCCGATGTGGTGTTGGGCAGTACCAAATGGCTCAATATGTATTATTACGAGAATCAGGAGTTCAACACGCCGGCAGCCTACGAACGGTTGCACGAGCAGGGCTACAAGATCGTGGCAACATGCCCGCACCGCGACGACTATACGCCCGACACCTTGCCCCTTGACCAGCCTGTCGCCTTGGTGTTTGGCACCGAGAAGCTCGGTCTCTCTGATTATGCCGTCGAGCATGCCGACATGCACGTCCGCATCCCGATGTATGGATTCACGGAGAGTTACAACATCAGCGTTTCGGCGGCCTTGCTGCTCTATTCGCTGACCAACCGCCTCCATGCATCCAATGATATTGATTGGCATCTCACTGAGGAGGAACGCGATGCCTTGCGCCTCGTGTGGACGCGTCGTTCGCTGAGCCGCATCCGTCAATACGATAGGAAGTTCGCCCAGCTTCACCCCGAATTTTTCAAGGAGGCTTAGGCAATACACTTTATTTTTTGTCGTTTTCCTTGCAAAACGGCAAAATTTTGTACTTTTGCCGTGTAAATTTTTCTGGGAATGAAAAAAATATTGTTTGTCATACTCGCCTTGACGATACTGGTTCTGCCTTCATGCAAGAAGACGCGGTATTGCAGGTGTACCTCCATCGAGAACGAGGAGGTGGTGAACCTCGGCGAGGATTATTACACCATCGAGGACGGTTCCACTTGCGCCGACAAGTCGAGGGAATTCGCCGGATGGACGCAGGTCATCTGCATGGAAGTGTCGGAATACGAGGTGACGGGCGAGCACCCCAGCTGGTGGGAGGAATTGTTTGGCCTCAACAATAATAATAACAAACCGTAACCGTTGGAGGCTTCCCGCTCGTTCGGAAAATCGGCCTTGAAGGTCCTGCTGGGCCTTGTGTTTATCATTTCGGCCGTCCTGAAGGTCGTCGGCATCGACCGTTTCGAGATCTACATCTACAGCTACCATTTCTTCAGTCTCAACTTCTCTTTCATCGTCGCCCGTTTGGCCATCATCCTTGAGCTGGTACTCGGTTTGGGTTTGATTAGCCACACCCTGCACAAGTTGTATTGGTGGGGGAGCATGGCTATGCTGGCAGGCTATACCTTATTATTGTTATACGCGCTTATCATCGGCCGCAATGACAGCTGTCACTGTTTTGGTGACTTCCTTCAGCTCGACCCCAAGCAGAGCCTCATCAAAAATGGGGTGCTGATGCTGCTTTTCCTGTTGATATTCAAGATGAAATGCTGGACAACACCGTTTCGTTGGATCATTCTGTGCCTTGTTGTCTTGGCTTCAGCCATTGGTGTTTTCGTGGCCTCACCGCCCGACAACTTGACATCGAATTCCAATCCTGAACAAAATCTACAGGTGGAGCTTTTCGATGCCATGCTTGATGATGCGCCGTTGGATAGCCTGAAACTGAAAGAAGGAAAGCAAGTGGTGTGCTTTTTCTCAACGGGTTGTGAATACTGCCAAATGGCGGCGCAAAAGCTCTCGCTGATGCAGCAGTATTATGGCTTTCCTGCCGAAGACATCACCTATCTCTTCATGGGCAATGAAGAAGGCATCGAAAAGTTTTACGAGCAGTCGGAGTCTACGCGCTATCGTGATGTGCTCTATCCCGAGGTGTCACGACTGCTGAGGGCTGTCAACGGCAATCTGCCGGTCATCGTCTTTTTGGAGAATGGCCACATGGTTCATGAATATGGTTTCCGTAATATGGAGGAGGCGGAGATAAAGGCGTTTATGGCCTCCTGAACCGGTCTCCTGTCCCTTCAATTACGGCCTTTTTCCACGAATCCGGATAGCCGGGCTGCTTGGGTCGGGCGGGATAGCCGTAGCCGTTGCGTTTGAACTCACCGTTCTCTTCTTGTTTGATGTTGCTGTCGAGGTATTTCACCAGCAGGTAGTTGTCTAACTCTTTCCAGGTGGCCACGGTGTTGTGTCCCGCTTGGTTGGAGAAGTCGGTGAGGTAGGCGATGGCCAGCTTCGGGTCTTGAGTGTAGAGACTCAAGGCTTGGTTGTCGGCATAGTTGACCTGTTCTTGGTAGCCACTCTCTAGCTCGTTTTGCACGGCTTGGATGTCGCCGATGACGCGGTTGTAGAACAGGTACTTGAAATGCGCCAAACGGTTGAAGACCCAGAAGGCGGCGTTGTCGCTGTAGGTCAGCATGTCGCCATTGCCCGAACGGTATTCGATTGGCACCTCGCTGATGGAGCAGTAGAAGGGCGTGTAGACAGTGGAATTGGTGTCGTCCACTCCGAACCAAATGATGCCACCGATAGGGTTGGGCAGCCATGAGCGGCTCTGCGCGATGAAGGAGAAGCCCGTCTGCACCACCTCGATGCTGCGCTCGTTGAGGTAAGGCTTTCCCTCGTATTCCCAATAGAGCGGGTTGAAACGGAAGGGCGAGCCAAAGGGGCCTGCACCGGGGTCGAGGGTCTTGTCGTATTCGGTGCCCTGAAAGTGGTCACGTTGGAAACTCATCATGTCGCTGAGGCTGACCTTATCCTTGGGCTTGACATATAGGGGCATGCGGTGGGTGAGGTCCTTGCCAATGACGTAGTCCCAGTATTCGTCCATGCCGTCGCACACCTTGTTGAACATGGTCCACACACGGAAGTCGCACACGCGGGCAGCACTGAAATCGACAGGGGCATAGGCGGCGCTGAAGTCGAAGTCCTTGTCCTTGCCGCTGAAGTAGCCATGGCGACGGGCCACGTCGATGATGTCGTGCGAATAGATGACTTCCACCTCTTTGTTGTAGAGCTTCTTCCAGTCTTTATCTGTGATGGAGGTCTTGCCGTTGCGCAAGGGGAAGGTGGTGATGCGTGCTGCGTTGGCATGGCCGCTCACGTAGCCGTCGGGGATGCGGATGGCTACCCATACTGCACCTTTCTCCGGGGCTTTGGGCATCATCTCCATATACCACACTTCGTTGGGGTCGCTGATTGAAAACGACTCGCCGTCGCTGCCGTAGCCGTATTCCTCAACCAAATCGGCCATGATCTTGATGGCTTCGCGTGCCGAGGTGCTGCGTTCGAGGGCGATGAACATGAGGCTGCCGTAGTCGACGATGCCTGTCGGGTCCATCAGCTCCTCGCGGCCGCCGAAGGTGGTTTCGCCGAGGGCCACTTGGTTCTCGTTGATATAGCCCACCACCTGATAGGTGTGTGCGGGTTGTGGCACGCTGCCGCGTGGGGCGTTGGTGCTACGGTCGTAGCACACGCGCATGCTGCCTGCAGGCCAGTCGGCGGCAGGGGTGAAGTAGAGCTCGCCGTAACGTATGTGCGAGTCGGCGCAGTAGCTGATGAAGTTGGAGCCGTCAACGCTGGCACCTTTGGTGATGAGGAAGTTGGTGCAGGCTTGCGACTGTCCAAAAAAGAGGACCAGCAACGCGATGACGAGAAAGGTCTTGATGTGTCTCATGGTGTTATTGTTGTGTTTATCTTAGCTTAATCAAACATGGTCCTGGGGTTCATCCTCGCCGGCGAGCGCCAGTCGATGCCGTATTTGGCCAGGACGTTGCGTTTCTCGGACCAATAGAGGTGGCAGAATCCCATGTGGCGCGGATGGTTTTTGAAGATCTCTTCGAGTTCTACTTCCACATCGTAGATATGCTCTTCCCATGCTTCGGTGAGTTGTACGGGGTCGTAGAGCAGATAGCGGTCGCGCATCATCAGCTTCTTCCGTTCTTCTTCTTCCGTTGCCGGGTCGATCATCCTCAGCAGGCGGGTGGTATCTT
The DNA here is from genome assembly GCA_947303625.1 of uncultured Bacteroidales bacterium. Taxonomy (GTDB): domain Bacteria; phylum Bacteroidota; class Bacteroidia; order Bacteroidales; family F082; genus Limimorpha. The sequence goes on from CAMYYV010000001.1 coordinate 12,396, forward strand.
CTTCCCAGTTGTAGGTGCTTTCGTTCATGACGTGCCAGTAGTCCATGAAGGAGAGGATGAGGCGTGGGGTGTCGGCTTCGAGCAGCAGTTTCTCGTCCACCACCAGCTCGCAGAACTCTTTGAGGATCTCGTCATCTTCATTGGGCGCCACGTCTTTGATGAGGTGGAGGGCTTCCTTGGCCAAGGGGATGTTTTTCCAGAAGTCGCCGCCTCCTTCGTTGGCCGACATCTGGTCGTAGAGCACCTTCAGCCGGTCGTATTGGCTCTCGATGGTTTTCTCTTCGGTGCCGAAAAAGAAGATAAGGCGTTTCGACTCCGTGATGTAGGCGTTGGGGATGTCGTAGCTGTCGGTGCCGAGCACCTGCCAATGACGGTTGACCTTGAAGCGGTCGCCCATCATGGTGAATGCGAAGGTGTCGTCGGTCAGTTCCAGGTCGGTCAGTTCCCATACGATGTGAATGGTGTCGTCAGCGTCGGAAGGGTTGGGTTGTCCCCATGATTCGCTGACTTCAAGTCGTGCGTCTTTAGTGAGTTCGGAGAGCGTGAACGACCTTGTCTCGCAGTCGTAGTCGCGGCTGCCCATGTCGATGCGCTCGGTGATGCTGATGACGTTGAGTTGTTGTTCCATGGTGTTATTCTTTGTATTTCGGGAACTCGCCCTTCTCCTTGTAGGTGTCGAGCATCCAGTCGATGATGTTTTTGAAGTTGTCGATTTTGTATTGTGCCACTTCTTCGTAGGGGACGATGCAGGGGTGCTCGAGGTTCATAAGTAGTTTCGTCATCATCCAGCGGCGGTGTTCGGCTTCGTAGATGGGCTCACGGTCGCCTAACGGGTCGAAGTTGGCCCATCTGAAATCGAGGGCGTTGGCGCAATAGGTGCTGGCGAATTTGTCGGTCTCCGAGCCGTCGTACCATGCCGCATAGAGGTCGTAGTTGTCCATTCCTGTCTTGCCCACGTTGTAGATGGCGTTGACGAGGATGCCTCGTTTTGACCTGTTCTTGAACAGGGGGTCGCTGCTGCTGCCCATCGCCGGACCAAAGGGTTTGATGATGCCATAGTCGCCCATCTCCATGGCGCTGAGGGCGATCTCGCCGTCTTCCTCAAGGTAGATGCAGATGGGGACGGGGTGGGTCTTGTCGTAGACGACGGGTGGCAGATGCAACAACGAGGCGGTCCTAATACGCTGGTCGGCATGGCAGATGGCCAAGCTCAGGGCCTGGTGCTCGTTGTCGGCGGCCCATGTCTCGATCATCTTTCTGGCCTGCGGTGCCGTGTCCGACATGTCGATGAACTCCCATTCCACGTCGAGGAAGTCCCTCTCGGGAAGGTGGCGTTCCTCGGTGCCATCGGGGGCGATGTAGACGTAGCGGGCCCGTTGGAAGAGCCCCGGACGCGAGGCCGTCAGGTTGTCCATCCAGGTCCTCATGCCTTCGCCAATGATGGTGATGCGGGTGTGGCGGATGGCACCGTTCAGCCTCGGGTAGTGGGAGAGGTGTGCCACGGTGAAGGCCACGGCCTTGGCCATGCCTCCCGTGCCCAGCACGACGAAGTGGGAGTACCGTGGGTCGTCGGCCTTGATGGATGGCAGGAAACTGTCGCCGGCAAGCACCTGCTCGGCGGCATATTCGCGGGTGTTGACGATGTCGATTTTCAGGTTGTCGCTGCTGATGCTCTGCTTGCCTTTCATGTAGAGGTCGAAGGAAGAACCGCTCTCCATCATCATGAAACAATAGATTTTCTTGTTGGCGCTGGCGCAGATGGTTTTCAGCAGGTTGCAGCATCGGATGTTGGTCGAGTCGCTGTCGGAGCCGTCGTCGCCCAAGATGTAGATGGTCTCGGCATATTGTGGCATGGCGGTCTTCAGCTCGTCCATGGTGTCCCAGGCGCCATGGTAGAGGATGATACGGTTCATGAAACGGCTGCCTGCGAAACGGGAAGCGATTTCCGCGTTGAGTTCCTCGACGTTGTTTTTCGTCATGATGACGATGTCCTGCTTGCCCTTCTCCTCGTTCAAGGCGTGGAGCATGGGCAGGAGCTGGTGGTTGACGCCCAAAATGAGGATGTGGTTCTTGGTGCGGTAGCGCATGGAGCCGGTCTTGGCCGATTCCGAGATGTTGTCGAAGATGTTGTTGAACACCGAAATGAACAGGGTGGAGAACAAGAATATGCCCGTGAGGGTGGCGACAAGACGGAATCCGTCGTGCTCGCCCGCGCCTCCGAAACCACCGGGGTCGAGGAACAGGGCGATGATGTCTTGCCATCTGTAGTTCCATCCGAAGATGGCGGAGATCAGCAGGAACAACACAAAGAATATGATTACCACTGTGAGGAGAAACAGCAACTGGCTCCCCTTGCCGTAGGTCAGCATTTTGTTGAGTCTTCTTCTTAGCATGGCTTGCTATCGGGAAATAGAAGTGTCGGTTAAAGTGTGCTTAGTTGCGATTGTCGATGCAAAAATAAAGTTTTTTTTGTAACTTTGCACGGTTTAAAAGAGTAAATGATGCAATCCACCATTCCATTAGCGGAACGTCTTCGTCCCACGACGTTGGATGATTATATTGGGCAGAAGCACATCATTGGTGACAATGCCGTGTTGCGCCGTGCCATCGAGAGTGGGCGTGTGCCTTCCATGATTTTCTGGGGTCCGCCTGGTGTGGGCAAGACCACTCTGGCTTTCATCATCTCGAAACAGGTCAAGCGGCAGTTCTTCCAGCTGAGCGCTGTCAGCAGTGGTGTGAAGGAGGTGCGTGAGGTCATCGACCGCGCACGGATGCTTCCTGAGGCACCTATCTTATTTATCGACGAGATCCATCGCTTCAGCAAGTCGCAGCAGGACTCGTTGCTTGGTGCGGTCGAGAAAGGATTGGTGACACTCATTGGCGCCACGACAGAGAACCCGAGTTTCGAGGTCATCTCGCCCTTGCTGTCACGTTGTCAGGTGTATGTGCTCAAGTCGCTCGAAAAAGAAGACCTGCAGATCCTTTTGGACAAGGCGGTGAAGGCCTTGGAATACGATTTCGGCAAGAAGATCACCGTTAAGGAGCCCGAAGCCTTGATGCAGATCAGCGGCGGTGATGGACGCAAATTATTGAACGCCATCGAGTTGGTGGTTACCTCGCTGAACGACTTGGACGAGACTGCTGGGGAGCTGGTCGTCACAAACGAATTCACCACCAAGTGCATCCAGAGCAATCTGGTGAAATACGATAAGCAGGGAGAGATGCACTACGACATCATTTCGGCCTTCATCAAGTCGATGCGAGGCAGCGACCCCAACGCGGCGCTCTATTACCTCGCCCGCATGATTGAGGCAGGGGAGGACCCCTTGTTCATCGCACGGCGAATGCTGATACTCTCGTCGGAGGACATCGGCAATGCCAACCCTAATGCCTTGTTACTTGCCAATGCCTGCTTTGACGCCGTCAACAAGATCGGTTGGCCTGAGAGCCGCATCATCCTTGCGCAGACGGTGGCCTACTTGGCTTCGTCGCCCAAGAGTAATGCCGCCGTGGCCGCTATTGACGCGGCACAGGCCTTGGTGCGTGAGACGGGTGACCTGCCCGTTCCGTTGCACCTCCGTAACGCGCCCACTAAGCTGATGAAAGACCTTGGCTATCATGACGGTTATAAATATGCGCATGCTTTTGAGGGAAATTTTGTGGAACAAGAATTTCTGCCGGAAACAATTTCTGGCACGGTTTTGTATGAGCCACAAGATAACCCGCGCGAACGCGAGATTCGGAGAAGCCTGCGCGAGAAGTGGAAGGAGAAGTACGGGTATTAGTTGAGAGTTTAGAGTTGAGAGTTTAGAGTTGGGATTGTGGTATGGGATTTGTAGGGCTGTCACATCGTGGCAGCCGCCCTAGAATAAAAACGGCAGTCGCCAAATGGCAAACAACAAAAAACAAGACAAAGAAATGAGCGAAGAAACCAAAGAAAAATCCACGCAGAGCCTGACCTTGTGGAACAGGGTGCTGGCCACCAGTGTGAAGTTGCCCTTTGTGAAGGTCGACCGTGACGAGTTCCTGACCAAGGAACTGGCAAAATTCTGCACTCCTATGGAGGTGATGACAGCCTTGAACGAAAGTCCCGTCAAGGTGCTTACCAAGAAGGAGATCGACAAGTTGGCCAACCAGTGCATCAGTTATCATTTGACCATGGTGAGTGGCACTTCGGCGTTGATGGGTATCCCTGGCGGCTGGTGGATGGCGGGTACCATCCCCACTGACTTGGCACAATTCTATGGCCATGTTTTGTCGTTGATGCAAAAGTTGATGTATCTTTATGGGTGGCCTCCGCTCACCGACATCAACAATCAGTTGGACGACGAGTCGCTTAACATCATGACCCTTTTTGTGGGTGTGATGATGGGAAACAAACTGGCCGTCGAGGCATTGGGAAAGGTGGTTACCCAGGTGTCGAAGAATGCAAGCGTTAAATTGTCGGAGACTGTCATGGCGAAATATGCCATCAAGATTGCCGAGTGGATTGGCATCAGCATGACGAAGGAGGGCTTCGCAAAAGGCGTTGGAAAGGTGATACCCTTGGTGGGTGCGCCTATATCAGCCACCATCACCTATTACACCTTCCGACCCATGGCGCGTCGCCTCAAGAAGCACTTGGACGAGCTGTACGAAATGCGTCACTTCGACGTGCGCCAGCTGGAGTATTAGTGTTTGAACTCCGACACGAACGTGTCGTGTAGTTTGGTGTCAGGCGTCTGCAGGATGGCCTTGTAGTTGAGCTTTTTCTCAGTCATGAGCCAGTCAATATATTCGTCGACAAAATCCTTGATTCCGGATTGTCCCATCTTGATGTAAATCAAGTTGAGTTTGGCTTTGGCTTCGGTTTCGGAGAGGCCGTCGTTGTTGATGATGGCTTGGGTGAGTTTGTCCATGAATTTTTCCATTGTGCAGTGCTTTTTTTGTGTTTAGGGTTGCAAATATAGTAAGAAAACAAGTAGCTGTCAAGAAAAAAATGGATTTGTTTTCCACAAATGACTTTTGTGTTTCAAAAAAGCATTACTTTTGCAGCGGTTCTTATCATTAAGACCTGTGGCCGATAAAACGGCTGCAAGTAAAAGGTTTCATAAATTTTGGTTTTTGGTTCTTGAAAATCCTGGCTTCGGTCGGGATTTTCTTGTTGTGGTAGGGGAGAAAAGTTTATTTTTGCGGTCTGAAAATAACCTTTAATACCTATTTACAATGAGAAAGCTGATGTTGTTTGTTGCCGCCATGTTGATTTCGTTGCAATGTGCCATGGCTGCTCCCTTGAAGAATATCGAAATTCAGTTGACCCAACCCAATGGCGAAGTCGTCCATTGTTTTGCCTCGGGCGATGAGTTCTACAACTATCTGCACGATGCCAACGGCTTCACCATCGTCAAAGGTGAGAATGGCTTCTATTGCTATGCCATGCGTGATGCCGAAGGCCATGTCGTGGCGTCGCAATATGTCGTCAACAGCGTCGACCCGGCCAGCGTCGGGCTGCAGCCTCGTGTGCACATCTCGAAACAGGAATATCTTGAGCGCCGTGAGTCCCGCGAGCAGTATATCAGACGACCCCAGAGGTCGGGTTCGCGCGAACTCAACCACGGGCGTTATAACAACTTGGTGGTATTCATTCGTTTTGCCGGCGACACCTACCACACCACGCCGACCTCTGCTGTCGATTCGATGTTCAATGCCTCCAACTATGAGTCCATCTCGCTGCACAACTTCTATCATCGTGCCACATATAACCAACTCGACCTGCGCTCCTATCTCTATCCCATCCCTGACGGCGAGACCATACTCTCTTACGAGGACATCTATCCCAAGGAGTATTATATGCCTTACGACCCCGTGACCAACCCTCTTGGCTATCAAAGTTGGGAGACTGCCGATCGCGAGTTCTCATTGCTGGAGCGCGCCATCTATTATGTGGCCGACCAGGTGCCCGATACCCTCGACCTCGACTACAACAGCGATGGCCTGGTCGACAACGTGGTGTTCGTCATCAAAGGCAGGCCTGGCGAATGGGCTTCGCTGCTATGGCCGCACCGTTGGTGTATCTACGACCGTTATGTGCCGCTGAACGGCTTGCAAGTCTACGACTTCAACCTGCAGCTTGAACAGGGTGGCTATTTCAACGTCAGCACCTTGTGCCATGAGATGTGCCACTCCTTGGGTGCTCCCGATCTCTACCATTATGACGGCGGCATCGACCCCGTGGGCGGTTGGGATCTGATGTGCGGCACGTCAGAGCCTCCGCAACACCAAAGCGCTTATGTCAAATACAAATATGGTAACTGGATCGACGACATCCCTGAAATTGATGCCTATGGCACCTACGAGCTGGAAGCTGTCTCTTGGGAAGGCAACCGTCGCAACGCCTACAAGATTCGCCTCAATGCCGACCAGTGGCTGCTTCTGGAATACCGCAACGACCAAGACCTGTTCGACTCGAATGTGCCCGACGGGGGACTGCTGATCTATCGCATCGACACCCGCTTTGATGGCAACGCCGGATGGAACGGCACCGACGTCCTCGACGAGGTCTATCTCTTCCGTCCTAACGGCGATGTGAACAATGTCGGCAACCTCAACCAGGCCAATTTCTGCGTCGAGCGCAACAGGACGGAGTTCAGTCAAAACACCAACCCGCCTCTTTTCCTCACCAACGGACAAGCCATCGACTGGCAGAGCGCTATCTATGACATCAGCACGAGAGGCGACCGCATGAGCTTCACTTACGGCCCGCTGAACCATATAGCAGCCCCGAGCCACTTCATCGTCAATGTCAACAGCCTGTCGCACGAGGTGGAGCTGTCGTGGGACGCTATGACCGATGCCGAGGGCTATAACGTTTACCGCGACGGGATGGAGGTGGCTACCCATCTTACCGAGACGCATTTCGAGCATCCCTATACCACTGCCGACAACGGCTATCACACCTATTACGTGGCCTCCTATAGGGGAGACACCTTGTCGGACTATACCGAGCAGTGGGTCATCCTGGGTGACTATGAGACCATCCATGTCACCATCACCTCCGACTCGCCCTACGGCACCAAGGGCGGTGAGCTTGAAGTGCTCTTTAGCTTGCCGGAGATGAAGACGCAATACCTCACCATCTATGACGGCGCACAGGCTGAGGCTGACTTCTATGTGCCTGCCAATACCGAGGTGGGCTTCTTCTGGAATGCCGGTTTCGACCCAGACAGTCAGGGCATCCATGTGACTGCTGTCCGCCAGAACGAGAGCGGAGAGGAGACCATCTTCGACACGGAGGCGCCTTCGGGCTGCCTTTCCCAATACACCGTGGCCGACTCAGGTCTGGGTCTAATACCTCCGCAAAACCTCACGGCTGTCTCCGAAGGTCCCAGCATCCGCCTGTCGTGGACTGTACCGACAGAGAACAACCGCTTCACCGTGTATCGTGGCAGCAGGGTGCTCCAGTCGGATGTCGTGGGCTATGGCTATCTGGATGACAACATCATGCGTTCGGGTACATACAGCTATCATGTGGAGAATAACAGCGGTGAGCTGTCCACTTGGCTTCCCGAGAACACGGTCTATGCCACGGCGATGACCTATTATTGTGAGCCGCCGCAAAACCTTGCAGGCACCTACGACGGTGACGGCCATGCGACACTCACATGGGAAGCGCCCCAGTTCCTCGGTAATGGTATGATGGCATACGACAATAACCAATTTGTGGAGCAGCTTGGCTCGAACAGCAACAAGTGGGCCATCAAGATAGAGCCGATGAACCTGACCTACTTCGAGGGCCATCCGGTCACGCATATCGAGATGTTCGACTGCTCTGAAGGTCATTATACCTATTATTTCTATAACGACGAGCTGGTCAACAACAATACGTTGATTTACACGCAGCAACATGACATGGAGGGCACACACGAGTGGGTGCGCTTTGCCTTGGATGAGGCCGTGAGCTACGATGCCACGAAGCCGCTTTGGATCTGTGTGTCGACCACGGGTGCCACAAAGCCCATCCCGTGCTGCGAATATGTGGGCGAGCCGAACAGCTGCCTGATCAAGTCAGGCACCTTCTGGAAGCCGGTCACCTCTTTTGGGAGGAACCTGTCGTGGCTCTTACGTGCCTACACCGCGCCTGCCGAGGGCCGCAGCTTCTCCTATAACCTCTATTGGGGTCCTGAGGAAGGCGGCGAGGAGCAGATGGTGTTGGGTTATGAGGGCCTCACGGTGACGGAAGCCACTAACAACACCTTCGAGAACACGAGATACAACGTCACAGCCATTTGGAACAGCCGCGAGACCGATTTTTCCAACACTGTCTATCTCGGTCCCAGCGTGGGCATGACGGAGGACATCATTGACACCCAAGAGTTTACCCTATATCCGAATCCCGTCAAGGACATCATGACTCTCCAAGGCAAGGCATTGCGCCATGTCAGTGTCTATTCGGTGCTGGGCGTCAGGCTTTACGACCGTGATGTCCTTGGCAGTCAGGCCGAGGTGGATATGTCATCCTATCCTGAGGGGCTTTACATCGTGAACATCCTCACCGATAAGGGCCAGCAGACGTTGAAGGTGATGAAACGGTGATTTGAAAAAAAAGTATCACGGGCGTCGTTGGTGCTGAAATGTCAGCGTCGCCTGGGAATCTATCCGGTTTTGTGTCACATGTGACAGTCTTTTCGGATACAATACGGAGGCCGATTCACATCTTTGGTGCAAATATGGTGCAAAAGAAAAATCCGCAGCTTGATTTTCAACAAGTTGCGGATTTATTTCGTAGCCCATAGCGGAATCGAACCGCTGTTTCCAGAGTGAGAATCTGACGACCTAGCCTCTAGTCGAATGGGCCAAAAAAAGGTTCTTTTTGCGGAACCTTTGTGTGAACTAGGCGGGAGTCGAACCCACAACCGCCTGATCCGTAGTCAGGGACTCTATCCAATTGAGCTACTAGTCCAGTCGTTTTTTGACACTGCAAAAGTACAGCTTTTTTCGGTTATGCAAGCAAAAAATCGGGAAAAAATTTGTTGTTTTTTGCAATGCTTTGATTATCAAATGGATATTTTTCTCGCCTCTAGGCACGATTTTGCGCTTTCGTGTGCATGCAATCGGTTTTTTGCTATTTTTGCACCATCGTTAACCAATATTTTACATTATGAGATTACTACTAATCAGCAATTCGACCAACTTCGGTGAGAATTATCTGGCTTGGGCTTCCACCCAAATCGAAATGTTCTGCATGCAGAACCATATTAATAAGGATAGCCGTATCATCTTCGTTCCCTTCGCGGGTGTCAACATCGGAGGCAAGGCCTATCCCGAGAGCTACGATGCCTACGAGGCCAAGGTGAAGGACGTCTTCAGAGAGAAGTTCGGCTTGGAGAACTTCACCTCCGTGCATCACTTTGACGACAAAGTGAAGGCTGTCAAGGAGGCCGACTGCATCGTGGTGGGCGGCGGTAACACGTTCCACCTGGTGGCCGAGATGCACCGCTATGGCCTGATGGACGCCATCCGCGAACAAGCCTTGAAGGGCGTGCCTTACATGGGCTGGAGCGCTGGTTCCAACGTGGCTTGCCCGACGCTGTGTACCACCAACGATATGCCCATCGTACAACCCGCTTCGTTCAAGTGCCTCAACTTGGTGCCGTTCCAAATCAATCCGCATTATCTCGACCCGCACCCCGAGATCGACAAGATGATCAAGCATGGCGGCGAGACACGCCAGGACCGCATCAATGAATATCTCGCTGTTAACCAGGAGATGACGGTGGTAGGCTTGCGCGAGGCTACGGCTCTTTGGGTGACCGACAACAAGATGATGCTTAAGGGCGGCAAGAAGATGATTGTCATGCGCTATGGCAAGGAATCTGTGGAGATTGACCCGAATTCTGATGTTACCTTCCTTTTGGGAGAGCAAAATGCTTAAAGTGTTTTTGTTTTGAGCGTATGCCAGTAAGCCGCACATGTCATTCCAACGGGGGCAAGTGCGATAGAGGGAATCTATGGGCGGCGACCTCAAGGCAAACATCATATGTAACGGCCTCAACAGCTATAGATCCCATGCCTTTGCCCACTTGCCAGCGTAGGGATGACATACCTGTTGAGGCCTGTAACAACCTTTGAAATAATAGATATGCCTTCAAGAAAACGCCTTGCGGTCTTCGAAGACCACGAGGCTGCGGTCGAGGTGGACGACTTTTCGTCCACCTTTTTCGCCTTTGATGAGGTAGATGCCGGCCTCGTTGCCCAAGATGTCGTGGAAGGCCTTGCGGATGCGCGAAAGGTTGGTGTTCATGGTGGAACCGATAAAGTCGGTGAGGTTGTCAATAGCTTTGCGTAGCAATGCATCATCACCATAGGTGGAGATGCTTCTGTATATGTTGTATAGCTCTTCCTTATGGTCGTTTAGGTAGCTCAGAGATAGACCGTCCTCGTGGAGCAGGAAGAAGATGTAGAGTGCCTTGCAGAGGGCGGGCATCTTCACCTCGGTGTTGTTGCGGTCGGTAAGGAAGATGTCGCCCTGGCGGGTGATGTAGAGTCGGCTGATTTGCTGCGAGACGTTGTATTTCAATACGGTATCGATGATGATCTTGTGCAGTCCGGTGTATTGCAACTCGTCATGGATCGAATCGTTGCCGTCGGCCTTGAATTTTTCGATGAGACGTGTCTCTCTCATGCTGTTTACAGGAGGGTCAATGTTCAGAATATTGGCCTTGAGCCATGCCACGCGCTGTATTGTATCCAACGGGTCACCACCGATTTCGATGATGAGGAAGTCGTGTCCGCTGCCCACCATTGGTGTGTCGATTTTGAGGAAATAGGCTGGCTTTTGGATGCTCAACCCGTTGGCGTTAAGGTGGTTGAGAAATATTTCTTTGGAGAAAAACACGCTGTTGAGTTGGGCGAGGTTGCGGTCGATGTGGTCGAGTTGGTCAGAAGAAAGCATGGGTTCGAGGTAGCCGAGCGTGTTGCGGAAGGTGTCTTTTTTGCGGTCAAGGTCGCTGACGACTTTGGGCAGGTAGAAGAATTCGCGCCCCATCGATGCCATGACTTGGCAGATGGCGTCGTAGTCGCGCCTGATGCGGGCGTTGATTCTTTTGTGGTAGGCCGGCTCGACGTAGAGGACGGCATTGCTTGTGTCGAAACTGAGGCTTGGGATGGAAACAAACTCGGCCTTGATGCCTTCGGTCTCGGGCAGCCGCAGGCCGATGGAGAGCAACAGCGCCGTGATGAATTGAGATTCGCTTTGTGCGAGGTCGTCGTCCGACATTGAGAGCATCTGTAACACCCTGAGTATGGCGGTTTTCTCCTCGTCGCCAAGGGTCTTCAGTGTCCTGACTGCATCTGCGAGGCTGAGGCGTGTGGCTTTTTTCCGGCTGGTGGTAGTGATGCGGAAAACCGAGTAGGCACGCTGCAAGAAGTCGATTTCTCCTTGGTTGACGATGCCATCGCATTGCACAAGGTCGGAAAGAACCTTTGCCAAGGCTGTTTTATGTTGTTCCTTGAATTTCATTGAGTTATGGCATCGAATTTGGGTTGTAACCTTGCAACCTCATCCCAGTTGTATACGAGATTGTATTTTTGCGCCGTTTTTCATTGCAAAAATAATCATAAAATTGATAAACGAGTAAAATTGTTGAAAAATGGCGAGAGATTATAGGAATGGTTTGACGCAAAAACAGGTAGAGGAGAGTCGCCGCAAGCATGGCGACAATGTGCTGACCCCGCCCAAGAAAGAATCACTCTGGAAACAGTTTTTGGATAAGTTTTCCGACCCCATTATAAAGATATTGTTGATCGCACTGCTGCTTTCGGTGGCTGTGTCGTTGTATCAGCTGTTCACTGGCGCCGCCGGACTGGGCGTATTGCTGGAGCCTTTGGGCATTTTTGTAGCGGTGATGTTGGCTACAACGGTAGGTTTTGCCTTTGAGGTGAGTGCCAACAAGAAATTCGACATCCTGAACCAGTCGGAGGACGAGAAGATGGTGACGGTTTTTCGTGGCGGCATGATTTGCCGTATCGAGCGTAAGGATGTTGTGGTGGGTGATGTCGTCGTACTCAATACGGGTGACGAAGTGCCAGCCGATGGACGTTTGGTGGAAGCCGTCTCGCTGCGGGTCAACGAGTCGGACTTGACGGGTGAACCCTCGTGTAGCAAGACGACCAACAAGGCCGAGTTCAAGAAGGAAGCCACCTATCCATCCAACTACGTTTGCCGTGGCAGCTCGGTGATGGAGGGGCATGGTGTGTTTGTGGTCGAGAAAGTGGGTGATGCCACGGAATGGGGTAAGGTGTATCACGGGGCACAGATTGACAACAAGGTGAAGACGCCCCTCAACGAGCAACTCGACCGTCTTGGAAATGGCATCACCGTTGCCAGTTATGTCATCGCCGGAATGATTGTCGTGTCGCGATTGTTGATGTATTTCCTTTATCACGACGACACACCTATTGATTGGATGGACTTTGTGCGTTATGTCCTCAACAGCCTGATGATTGCCGTCACCCTGATTGTGGTGGCCGTTCCGGAAGGCTTGCCCATGAGCGTTACGTTGAGTTTGGCATTGAGCATGAAACGGATGCTCGAAACCAACAACTTGGTCCGCAAGATGCATGCATGCGAGACCATGGGTGCAGCCACGGTGATCTGTTCCGACAAGACGGGTACGCTCACCAAAAACCGTATGAGTTTGGGAGATAGCCTCGTCTTTGGTTTGCCCAACGGCCAGATTGACGATTCAGAAGTGGGGCATCTCATGGCAGAAGGTGTCGCACTTAATTCTACGGCCTTTCTGGACTATAGCGACCCTGATAAGGTGAAAGTCATCGGCAATCCCACAGAGGGCGCACTGCTGCTCTGGCTGTTCGACAATAACGTTGACTTCGTCAAGATGCGCGATGATGCCGTAATCGTCAATCAGCTGCCGTTTACAACGAAGTACAAGTACATGGCCACTGTGGTCAAGACGGACATTTCGGGCGAGTATGTGATGTATGTGAAAGGAGCTCCGGAGATCCTGTTAAAACGTTGCACTACGGTGAAACTGGCAGACCGTGAGGCGAGTGTCCAGTGGGCAAAGGAAGAAGTGGAGACCAAATTGATAGAGTATCAGAGCAAGGCTATGCGCACCTTGGGTTTCGCTTACAAATATCTCACAGAGGAAGAGGTGAAGACGGTGTTTGCAAATGGAAAACTAACGGTTGAGGACTTGTGTTTCTTGGGCGTCGTTGGCATCATCGACCCCATCCGCGACGATGTGGCCGACTCCGTGAAAGACTGTCTCGATGCGGGCATTAGCATCAAGATCGTAACGGGCGACACTCCTGGCACGGCACGTGAGATAGGCCGTCAGGTGGGCCTTTGGACCGATGCCGACGATCCTGAACGACAGATGATCACGGGCAAGGAGTTCAACCTGTTGACTGACGACGAGCTTCGTGAGCGTGTGGGCGACCTGAAGATCATGTCGCGGGCACGTCCTTCCGACAAGGAACGTCTTGTGCGCCTGCTACAGGAAAGGGGAGAGGTGGTGGCTGTCACCGGCGACGGCACCAACGACGCTCCCGCCCTGAACCGTGCCCAAATCGGCCTCTCGATGGGTGACGGCACCTCGGTGGCCAAGGAAGCCAGCGACATCACCATTTTGGACAACTCGTTCAAGAGTATCGCTCGTGCCGTGATGTGGGGCCGCTCGCTTTACCTCAACATCCAACGTTTCATCCTGTTCCAGATGACCATCAACGTGGCGGCATGCCTTATCGTACTGATAGGTGCAATGCTGGGAACCGAATCGCCACTTACCGTGACGCAGATGCTGTGGATCAATCTCATCATGGACACCTTCGCAGCTATGGCGTTGGCTTCGTTGCCACCCGACCACAGCGTTTTGATGGACAAGCCCCGCTCGCGCACAGCCTTCATCATCACCAAGGGCATGCTAAAGCGCATCTTTGGTGTGGGACTGTTCTTTGTGGTGGTGCTGTTCGGCTTCTTCCAGTATTTCATCCATTGCGATGTGGAGCGGATGGCCGATTTCTCGCTGCACGACTATCTCATCAAGTTCTTCAATTTCCACCATGAGGGAGTTTTGACGCCCAAGGAGCTTTCGATGTTCTTCACCATCTTCGTCTTCTTGCAGTTCTGGAACATCTTCAACGCCAAGGCCTTTCATTCCCACCAGTCGGCGCTGAGGGGCTTCTTCAACAGGGATGTCAGGCGCGGCTTCGGACTTACCTTATTAATAATAGCCCTCGGCCAGGTCCTCATTGTCACCTTCGGCGGCGAGATGTTCAATGTTGTCCCGCTGGAATTGAGTGATTGGCTTATCATCATTGGCGGCACATCGGTGATTCTGTGGATAGGGGAGTTGGAACGGCTGATAATCAAACGAAGATAGTGAAAAATAATTCTTTGGAAATGTTGTATTTATGGAAATAATCCATACCTTTGCCGCTCCAAATCAAAAAGGAGTTAGAAATGAACAAACGACTGATTATTATTGCTTTATGCGGAATGATGGGCTTGGCCTTTGCTTCATGCTCACGTCCGTCCATCGTTGGAACTTGGGTTGAACCCGCTGCCGAAGGCAGTCTGCTCGGCGAAGTGGGCTTCACTTTGCTCGAAAACGGCGAAGTCAAGTCTATCAATACGGGTTTCAGAGAATACCAGACTTGGGAAAAGGTTGGTGACAAACTGATCCTTAACGGAACGACGAGTGGCTCCAACCCGACCAGTTTTGCCGACACCAACAACATCATCTCGCTTGACGACAGTCTGCTGGTGATTGGCCAAGATGGTTATACAGTGACTTATCATAGGAAATAAATACTCTGGCTATTGGCTTCTGGCGACTGGCTAAATGCCAAACAAGCCAAAAGCCAGTAGCTAGTAGCCAAAAGCAAAATAAAAAGAATACAAATTAAAAACAGAATAATGAAGAAACTAGCAGTCATCGCCTTCGGCGGAAACGCCCTGCTAAGAGGCGGACAGAAAGGAACCTACAAGGAGCAGATGGAGAACGTCACCGAGACATGCCATTCTCTGCTTCCTTTCCTGAAAAACGATTATAACCTGGTTATCGGCCATGGTAACGGGCCCCAAGTGGGTAACGTCATGCTGCAGCACGAGGCTGGTCATCATCAGTTTGGCGTGCCGGGCATGCCCATCGACTTCTGCGTGGCCGAGACCCAAGGTCTTATTGGCTTCATGATTGAGATGGGATTAGGCAAGACCTTTGCCAAGGAAGGCTTGAAGCGCAACGTGGTTACCCTGGTGACGCAGGTGGTGGTCGACAAGAACGACCCGATGTTCCAGAACCCCACCAAGCCAGTGGGTCCCTATTATTCCAAGGAAGAAGCTGAGAAATACGCTGCCGAGACAGGTGCCGTCTACAAGGAAGATCCCAAAGGCCGTGGCTGGCGCAAGGTGGTGGCTTCGCCGAAGCCCATCGCCATCCAGAATGTCGACCTCGTGAAGCAGCTGGCCGAGCAAGGCAACATCGTCATCACCGTGGGCGGTGGCGGCATCCCCGTCATCGAGAAACCCGACGGCAGCTTAGGTGGCGTTGAGGCCGTCATCGACAAGGATCTCGCTTCGGCCATGACCGCCATCAACATCGGTGCCGACGAGTTCTACATCCTCACCGACGTGCCGAAGGTTTACATCAACTTCCGCAAGGACAACGAGCAGGCTCTCGACACCATCACTGTGGCCGAGGCCAAGAAGCACCTCGCCGACGGACAGTTCACCGAGGGCAGCATGGCTCCCAAGGTGCGTGCCGCCATCCTATTCGTGGAGGCCACGGGCCACGAGGCCATCATCACCGAGGCCACACGTATTGGCGACCCGACCTGTGGTACAAGGATTATAGCTTAACCAGTAAGTTTATTGGATTTGGGAAAACGCTACGCTTACAGCATAGCGTTTTCCTCTATTAATGTAGGTCTCCAAACGGTAACCTTCGCCATCGAGCACGCGGTGTAGGTCGTCGGTGATGCCTGTGCCACGCAGCTTCACCACGGCCTCTTTCTTGGTCCAGTATTGTGTGAATGCTTCAACGGGATCGGCGGAGTGTCGTATCCATTCTGCCTCAGCGGGGTTCATCGTTCGGTTGATGAGGGCGAGGCTGCTATGGCGGAAGCTCTCGATGTCAATGCCGACAGGGGAGAAGTCGATCACCACGGCGATGCCGCTTTTGCAGTGGCTGAGGTTGAAATACACCTCGGGATGGTGGACGAGAAAAGGCTTGCCGTGTATGTTGCGTTCCATCTTCATGTCGTTGATGCCCAGAGGCTTCAACAACTCTTGCAGCATCAGCCACGACTTCAAACAGGCGAACTGTCCGAAGAGGTGCTTGTAATGTAACGCTTCGCCGCGACGTTGATCGTCGACCAGCGGCAGCATACGTTGCACCTCAGCTTCGGTGACTTGGGCCATATCGTCGAAAATGGAGATCACGGTTGTTGTTTTTCGACGCAAAAATAAGCAATCTTAGGTAATTGGAAGCAAAATATATTTCATTGAAAAAATCACCTTGTTTGTTAAAAAAAACACCTTTCGTTTGGATAAAATGACCTGTCGAAAGAAATTAATCCTATATTCGCATCGATTTTTCAGTGTTTATGGAAAAGGAAAAAAACAAAAAGAAGGTGGTTCAGCCTTATGCCGACATACCGCCTCGTACTTTCGACCTCCTGCCGAGGTTTGTGGAGAAATATGGCAAGAAGAAAACCATGTTTGCTTGCAAAGTCGACGGAGAGTGGAAGAAATATATCAGCCGCGACTTCGTGAAGATGACCGACACCATCAGCCAAGGATTGATTGGTTTGGGTGTGGGCAAGGGCGACCGAGTGGCGGTCATCTCAAACAACTGCCCGCAGTGGAACATGGTTGATTTTGCCGTGCAACAGGTAGGTGCCATCTTGGTGCCTATCTATCCTACAGTGCGCCAGAGCGACTTCGAGCATATCCTCAACCATGCCGACCCTAAGATCGTCTTCGTGGAAGGCTCGCTTTTGCACAATAAAGTCAAGGGTATTCTCGACGCCATGCCAGTGCGTCCCAAAGAATTCGCCTTCAACCCCGTGGAGGGCATGATGACCTTGCGCGGTCTGATGGTCTCGGTGAAGATCGACAAGAAGAGCCTTGCCAACTTGCAGGCACATAAAGACGCTGTCAAGCCTGAGGATGTGGCTACCATCATCTATACTTCTGGCACCCTTGGCACGCCCAAAGGCGTAATGCTGACACATTACAACCTGATGAGCTGTGTGGCGCACTATGGGCCGCACTACCCCGTGCCGAGTTCGCATAAAGTGGTGAGTTTCCTGCCGCTATCGCACATCTATGAGCGTTCGGTGTTGTTCACACACCTCTTTCTTGGCAATTCGACTTATTATGTGGAAAACTTCGGCACTATCATGCGCGATATCGCCGACATCAAGCCGGAGCATTTCACCACTGTGCCGCGTGTCATCGAGAAAGTGTACAATGGCATCGTTCGCAAGGGCGATAAGTTGAAAGGCATGAAGAAACGCATCTTCCTGTGGGCATTCAAGTTGGCCGAGCGTTACGACGAGACTGAAAAGAAAATCAACCGAGCCTATCGCTTTAAACTAAAATGGGCTAACAGGCTGGTCTTTAAGGACGTGAGGAAGGCCTTCGGCGGTCGTTTGGAGTTTATCATCTCGGGTGGCGCTAGTTTACAGCCGCGCCTAGTGCGTCTCTTTGCCGCCATGAATATCCCTATTATTGAAGGCTACGGCCTGACGGAGACTTCGCCTGTGATTGCCACCAACAGCCTTGCTTTGGGCATCATCAAGGCAGGAACCGTGGGAGTGCCTTGTAGCAGCGTACAGTTCAAGATTGACCCCGAGTCGGGAGAAATCCTTGTGAAGGGCTCAGCCGTGATGAAAGGCTACTACAAAGACGAGGAGCAGACCAAGATTGCCATCGACGAGGAGGGCTATTTCCATACAGGAGACATCGGCGAGTTCGATGAAGACGGCCTGCTGAAGATTACGGGCCGCAAGAAGGAAATCTTCAAGGACTCGATGGGCAAGTACATCTCACCTGCCTTGATTGAGAACCGTTTCATGGAGTCGCCATTCATCAGTAGCATGATGGTGGTGGGTGAGAACCAGAAGTTTGCCGCTGCTCTCATCGTGCCTAATTTCGAGCATCTGAAGGTGTGGTGCGAAGAGAACCACATCCCGTACACCACCAATGCTGAGATGATCAAGGTGAAGGCTGTCAACGAGCGCTATCGCAAGGAGGTGGACACCTACAACAAGTTCTTTGGCGACTTTGAGAAAGTGAAGCGTTTCGAGCTTTTGGACCACGAATGGACCATCGAAGACGGTGAGATGACGCCGAGCCTCAAGATCCGCCGCAAAGCCATTGCTGAGCACTACAAAGACTTGATTGACGGCATGTTTGCCGAATAAGGTTTCTGCCGAACACGAATGAAAAGTTTGCATTACATCATCGCCGCGCTGTTGGTTCTTTTTCAGGTTTCATGTGCCAGTGTCAAGAGCCTTGAAGCGGCGCCGGATGGGCCTGTCGAGATACCAAGGATCATGGACGGTCGTCTTAGCCAGGTCATCTTTCACAAGGGCTATGCCGTTTCGTTCAACACCGATACAAAGCTGCCCAATTGGGTGGCTTACGAGCTCACCAATGTGGAAGCTCAAGGCACTGGCAAACGTGACGGTCGTTTCTATCCCGACCCTGACGTTGAGGGAGTTCAGGCGACTTACGACGACTATCGCAGCACGGGGTGGGACAAAGGCCATATCGCTCCGGCAGGTGACATGAAATGGGATCCTCAGGCGATGTATGAGAGTTGCTATTTCACCAATATCTGTCCACAAAATCATAACCTGAATGGTGGCGTATGGAGGTCGTTGGAAGAGAAATGCCGCGATTATGCCTGTCGTTATGAGAATGTATATATCGCCGCCGGACCCATTGTGGGCGAGGCACGCAATGGCACGATCGGTTACAACGAGGTGGTAGTCCCCGATGGATTTTATAAGGTGCTACTCGTTTGCATCGACGGCCAATACGAAGGCATAGGATTCTATTTCGAAAACGTCGCAGGCCATAAGCCTTTGCCGAGCTATGCCATGACCATCGACGAGATTGAGGCCATGACGGGCATCGATTTCTTCTTCGCGCTTCCCGACAAGATCGAAGACGAGGTGGAGGGCAGAATAAATGAAGAGATTTGGTTTTAACTTGCTTTGGTGAAAAGTTTTTTATATCTTTGCAGGCACGAACTAATAACATAATATGAGCGAATTGCAATCTGGTGAGAAGATAAGCCTGCTCAACGGCGGCTACGTCACCATCAAGAAAGAGTTGGGTCGAGGAGGCCAGGGCATCGTCTATCTGGTGGACCTCAACGGCCAACCCAAGGCATTGAAGTGGTATCACAATATGCCTGACCGAAACTTCTACAATAATTTGGCTAACAACGTGATGAACGGCGCCCCAAGCCCGGCTTTCCTTTGGCCTGAGCGTATCACCGAGCGTCAAAAGGACAGTTTCGGCTATGTGATGGCTCTGCGCCCGAATAACTACTTTGAATTCGGCAACTATCTCTTAGCGAAGAAGAGCTTCAAGTCGTTTCAGGCCATGATGGCAGCGGCCATGAAGATCTGCAACGGCTTCATGATGCTGCACCGCTTCGGCTACAGTTACCAGGACCTTAACGATGGAAACTTCTTCATCGATCCTGACACGGGCGACGTGATGATTTGCGACAACGACAACGTGATGCCGCAAGGGGAGAAGTCGGGCATCATGGGTAAGGCGCGTTATATGGCCCCCGAGATTGTGGCGGGCGGCATCCCCGACAAGTACAGCGACCGCTTCTCGTTGTCGGTCATACTATTCATGCTTTTCTATGCCAACCATCCGTTTGAAGGTGCCAAGGTGGTGGCTTGTCCCTGCATGACCGAGGCCTTCGAGAAGAAGTTCTACGGCAGCGAGGCGGTGTTTATCTACGACCCTAACGACAAGAGCAACCTGCCCGTGCGTGGCATCCACCAGAATGTGATACGCCGCTGGCCGGTGATGCCTGCCGAGTTGCGCGAGACCTTCATCCGCGAGTTCAACCCCGAAATGCTGAAGAACCCGCAGAAGCGCATGATTGAGCAGAACTGGGAGAAGTTGATTGCCTCGTTGCGCGACAGATTGGTGATTTGTCCGCATTGTGGAGAGGAGACTTTCATTGACGAGTCGAAGCCGCAATGTATGAACTGCAAACGCGACGTGGATGTCAGCCGTACGCTGAAACTGGGGATGCGCACCCTGCTGTTGACCAACGGTACCCGCCTGTTCATCGACTTCGACAACACCCCTGATGCTCGTGTTGTGGCCAATCCGCAGGACCCGGGCATGCTTTTGTTACAAAACTTCTCGAAAGAGAAATGGACGGCTGAGACGCCAAGCGGCAAGTTAAAAGAGGTTGAACCCAACGGTTTGATGCCCGTCAAACACGGCATTAAGATTTCGTTTAGTGCTGTCTATAAAGGAGAGATCAATATCAATAATCAATAAAACTACATCATTATGTCATTATTAGATGAAACTGTAAGCGTGCCGCGCAGAACCATGACGCTTTTCTTTGTGATCGATACTTCAGGCAGTATGGCTGGAAGCAAGATAGGTGCCGTCAACGACGCGGTGGTCAATGTGTTGCCCATGCTCGACGAGATCTCCGTCACCAATCCCGATGCCGAAATCAAAGTGGCAGCATTAGAGTTCTCGACGGGTTGCAGCTGGCTTTATAACGAGCCGAAACTGGCCAGCGAGTTTGTTTGGCAGGACGTGCAGGCCAGCGGTCTCACCTCGTTGGGTGCTGCTTGTGAGGAACTGGAAAACAAGCTGTCACGCAGTAAGGGCTTTATGCAGTCAGCCAGCGGCTCGTTTGCTCCGGCCATCATATTGCTGTCGGACGGCGCCCCTACCGATAATTTCGAGGCGGGTCTTGACAAGCTGAAGTGCAACAACTGGTTCAAGTCGGCCATCAAGGTGGCCATCGCCATCGGTGACGATGCCGACAAGGATGTCTTGTCTAGGTTCACAGGCACCAACGAAGCCGTGTTTACCGTCCACAACATCGATGCATTAAAACAGATCATCCGTGTGGTGGCCGTCACCTCGTCGCAGATCGGCAGCAAGAGCAGCACGGCTGGCGAAACCACCAAGCAGGACCAAGTGATCAACGAGGTGCAGAACGCCATCGACAATATCGACGGTGCCGAAGTCGCGACGAAGGTCGACAGCAGCTCCTATACCGACGATTGGGATTAAGCCTCGATTCCATGAAGTGCTTTGATTTTCATTGCCAAGGCGAGAGCCATAAGGCAACCGACAAGGTGTGCCAGGACTTTTCCTACAGTCATATCGATGAGGATGGTCTTGCCATTGCCATTGTGTGTGACGGACATGGAGGGAAACGGTATTTCCGTAGCGATGTGGGAGCACGTTTTGCCACGGAGATTATCGCCAATAATGTCAAAGAGTTTGTCAACAACATTGACGAGACATTGCTTGTTGGTCAGCCTTTCACCCAACAAGCGGCGATTCAAACCGAGATTGCTCGGCAGGACTTCCGTAAGGAAAGACCTGTCGATAAGGCGTTCCGACAGCTGTTTGCCTCCATTATCGGGCAATGGCAGCAGCGGATTGAGCGACATGCAGCCGAAAATCCCCTGAATGAGAAAGAAAACGCACAAGTGGAAGAGCAATACCGTAAGGAGTTCCTGTCGGGTTACAAGCTGGAAAAGATCTATGGTTGCACCTTGATGGCATACGTCAGTACGCCGAAGTATTGGTTCGCCTTCCATCTCGGCGATGGCAAGATGATCTCGTTCGACAAGGAAGCACAGTGGAAGGAGCCCGTGCTGTGGGACGACCGGTGCTTCCTCAACAAGACCACCTCGATTTGCGACTCTGAGGCTTTGAATGAGTTCCGCTACACCTACCAAGGAGACGGAGAGTTTCCCATTGCCGTTTTCCTTGGCTCCGATGGTATGGATGACTCGTTTGGCGAGGAAGCCAATCTGGTGAACTTCTATGTGAAAGTGGCAAAATCGTTGGTTACTGACGGCTTTGATGCCACCTTTACGGACATTAAAGAAACATTGCCGGTGTTGAGCAAGCGTGGCAGCCAGGACGATATGTCGGTGGCCTGTGTGTACGACGAGGCGCGGCTGGAGGAGGCATTGCCTAAGTTCATTCTTTGGCAGATTGCTGTTACCAAAGCCGACATCCTTGCTGTCAACCGAAAGATCGAGGATGCCAAAGACAGGCGTCGTCGCTTGGAGGCGATGGGCGGCCATGCCGAGAAGGAACAGATAGAGCTGCGCTACGCCCAAAGCGATATCGCTCGAGGCTACGCTGAGAAGCAGCAGCTAGTCAAGAAGATGGATATCCTGCTGAAAGAATACTATGGTGATGCTTTTGTGCCTTATCAGGATGAAGTGGGCATAGCAGAAAAGGAGCGTGTTCTTGATTGGAAGATGATAGAAGGAAGCTCGAATGGAATTAGATTGGTATTGGTTTGGGTAGAGAAAGAATAAAGCAAAACAGATACACAGTTGGAAAAATGGAATTGCACAAAGCTATTAGAAACATTGTTGAAACGGACGGAAAAGAGATTGTGAAAGACGTTCGTTTGGTCAATATTTTGAGTGACTTCCGAGCATTTGATGCAATACCCGCTTCGAAGTACATCTTGAGAGCTGTCATTGCCGATGGCTATGCGCAAAAAATGCTTGCTATTGGTGCGTGGAACTCGCAAAGTGAGAATCTTTGTAGTCAGTTTGTTGCTACGACTGGTTTTCAAAGTGATTATGCTTATATGGTTTTCCAGAGTTTGGCGTATGGATTAGGGTGGATAAATCAATTGACACAACCTAATTCGAGTTATACTCAAAACCAACAACCAGTGCAAGGTGCACCTTCTTCAATACCTATAAAGAAATTGACAACGAAGGAACAACGAGAGGCGCATCTTCTCAGTAAAGTCGAGTTTCTGAATGATATTAAACAAGAATGTGGCTTAGAAATAACTAATATGTCATTTGAAATGTATAATAATGATGACAGAAGTTTTTATTTCAATTTTGAAGTTAGAGGTAAAATAATGAGTGATGATGCTGATATTTACATTGCTTTCTATGATAAACAGAATAAGATTAGGCGAAAGGAAGATTTATGGGTGGTTTATAAAGATGGTACTTATCATGGACTTTCAATTGAGTCGACTTTTTTTGAATTGCCAATGTCAGTTGATAATATTGGCCGTATATGTATTTTTCTCCAATAAAACGATTATGCGAAAACTATTCAAAGAAGCATTCGTAACAATGGGGAGAGTTGGTAGCCGAAAACAAGGTCGCTGTGAGGTTGTCATCAAGAACTATTAAAAACGAGTAATATGAGAAAACTATCAAAAGAAGCATTTGTGACGATGGGCGTCTGCTCCAAGTGCAAGAAGCCTTTCGGGATCACAGTCGACCTGGCTGATGAACGGCGCAACGAATACGTGTTCGTCTGGGCGTTCAAGATCAATGCAGAGCAGGCACACCGTGAGGGCTACGACAGCAAGACGGTCCACGGGGGCATCAGCTACGATCCCGAATACCCAGGCTGTCCCTACTGCGAGGAGCAGGCTTTTTACATCTGTGGAAAATGCGGTAGCATCGTCTGTTGGCATGGCGATCGTGAGGTTACCTGCCCTAAGTGTGGCAACCGTGGTGTGGTCGAAGAGGCCTCGTCGTTCGATATCAGGGGAGGAGGCTACTAAGACATGGGCCAGACCTCACATCCTCAGGCGGAAACCTACTGTGAGCAGGGTAAGAAACTGCTGGAGCAGGGTAAATACCTTGCGGCATTGGAGTATTTCCAGGCTGCCGTGGAGCTTGATGCCGAGCACGTAGATGCACTCTATGGTCAGGTGTGCGTCTACAGGGCATTGGGTAAACTCGACAAGGAGGCAGAGTTTCAAAGGCGCATGGATGCCGTCATCCAAAAGAAACCCTCCGGCAGTCATTGGGATCTGTCGTCGATGGGCCAACTTGAAAAGGCCAGAAAACGCTATTCGGTTTTGCTGAAACAACTGATAACGGTAAAGACGGATGAGTATGGGTTGAAGTGCGGTGTTTATTCGCCGGACGCCTGCAAAGAATTGGCGTCATGTGAGGCATTGATCGAGTCGCTGGAACAGCAGCTGAAGCTCAATCGCACCGATTTCAAGAGGAAGAGGGCAGAAGCCCTGTCACGTATTTCCTCGGGCCCGAAGGATATCAAGAGGGCCTACAGGAAAGCGAAGCGGAAGTATGCCCGACTGATAAGGCATAACCTTGTGAGGGTGAAGGGTCCGGTAAGGGCTTTCGAGGTGTCGTCGTCAATCTGGAATCGCGAGAAGGCCATCAGGTCGATGATTGAGGCTTTGGATCCTGTGAACGGCAAGTCTTGGTGCAGCCGCAAGGTCTCCACTTTGATACAGAGACGGACGAATCTTCCTCGTAGGCTGTTGAAAGCATTGAAAATCACTGGCATAGTGGCAGCTGTCGGCGTTGGCATTTTGCTTGTCTATCTCGTGATAAGGTTCTTTTGGTACATCATCATAGGCGGAGCGATATTGCTGGCGATTATTGGAGTTTTCAAAGGCGACTGACAAGGCGGAGCAGTCAGAATCGTGTTTTTTTCGAAAGAATTGCCCCTAAACAAAACTAAGGGGCTTTTTTTGTTTTTTCTTTTTTTGAAAAGTGGATTTTGGTTTATTTTTTGCGTATCTTTGCAATTCTTAACCGAACAAGGCCATTTTGTCTATGATTTCGGTTCGTTATAACCAACTAAATCAACATATCTATGGAATTTGACGATATATTTCAATCCAATGCAGAAAATAAAAGCCAATCTGCGGAAGACCTTTGGGCAACTGGGGATAGCTCAAAGCAAGGCGGGAGCCAAACATACGACTTTCAATCCCAGGATTTTTTTGATTTGCTGAGCAAGGATAGCGGTCCAACGGAGACTGTTACTTTTGGTTTTGACGGGCTGATGGATTCGCCTAAAAAAGAGATGGCTATTGAGGATGCGCTTCAAGAATCACATTTTGTCCCGACAGACGGTCTTGTGGCCTACTATCCCTTCGATGGCGACACCAACGATTATAGTGGCAATGGAAATCATGGAACCATCATTGGTGATGTCGAGCCAGCGCCTGGCAGACATGGCAATCCCAATGGTGCCTACCGTTTCCCGGGTGAACCATTCAATTACATTTCTATTCGCGATGCCGAAGTCCTACATCTGAGCTCTTTTACGCTTAGCGCTTGGGTTTTCTCGGATTCGGAAGACTATGGTTCGGGTCCTGTCGACCTTCCCGTATTAAGACCCATCATTAACAAGGGAAGAGATATTGTTAATGGCTCCTACCGCTTGAATGTGAATGGCGTTGGTGCCCAAAACCTATACGGAGGGTCTAATGACGCTAGTGTCGACCACATCCCCCAACTTGGTCAATGGCACATGGTTACAGGAACGGTAAAGGGGGATCAGGCTCGTTTATACATCGATGGCAAATTACAAGCAGAAACGATATTGTCGTTTCCTTTCAGCTATGGCAATTCAGATCCTTTGGCAATAGGAATGCACTATTATCCAGGGGTACCACCACAATGGGCCTATCCTTTTAAAGGGGTCATTGACGAAGTAAGGATTTACAATAGGGCTTTTTCACCGTCGGAAGTGAATTCGCTATATCATTATGATGAAAGAGGTGCAGGTGCCTCTATTGATCATTCTGCAGAAGAATCAAACGATGGCCTGGCGGAGCAGGAATTTGGTGAGTACGAGGTCGACTTCATGGATGAAACCAAGATCAAGGTAGTGATCAACCACAACCCATCGGTGAATTTCGCCATGCAGCAGAACAGAGTGCCGTTGCTTAAGGAGATTCGGGTGAGAAACGTGTCGAATAGCTTGCTTTCCGATTTGGTGGTTGAGGTCACTGCTGATCCGGAGTTTGCCACAAGGTGGACCTGCGGCATCACGGAGCTCTCTTCGTTGGAAGAGGTGAGCATCACCGACATCCCATTGGCGGTGTCGGCCTCCTACTTGGCCCAGTTGACCGAGGGTGTGGCAGGCAATCTGCGCGTGCGCATCAGGATGGGCAAGGTGGGATTGTACGACCAAACCGTTCCCGTCGACCTGGATGCCTTCGACCAATGGAGAGGACTCTCGATGGAGCCTAAGGTGCTGGCGTCGTTTGTGCAGCCTAAGCATCCTGCCTTGCCGCCTATCTTGGTGAAAGCTTCAGAGATCTTGAAGAAATGGTCGGGTTCGCCTACCTTTGACGAATACCAGACCAGAGACCCCAACCGCGTCAAGATGCAGATGGCCTCGGTATTTGCAGCTTTGGCGGAACTGAAAGTGGTCAACGTGTCGCCAGCCGTCGACTATACTCGGTCGGGCGACAAGTTACGTTTCCCCGATGCCATCATCGACACAAGGATGGCTTCTGATTTGGACATGGCCTTGCTCTATGCATCGCTTTTGGAGGCTATCGGTCTTCATGCGTTGATTGCCTTCTCCGAAGATGCCATTTTGGTGGGTAGTTGGCTCATTCCCGATTGTTTTGCAGATACGGCGGGCGACGATGTTTCGTTGCTGTCGAAGCGACTCTCCAAAGGCATAGAGGAACTGGCTTTCGTCAGTGTGAAGTGCCTGTTCTCGGGCAATGCGAAACCCTTCGATAAGGCTGGCGACGATGCGGCTGCCGTGCTATCGAATGTCGACAAGTTCTTGATGGTTATTGATATCTGTCGTGCCCGTATGTCGCATATTCGTCCCTTGCCTTTGCGCGTGATGGGAAGCAACGGCTACGAGATTGTTGTGGAAGAGGATGACATGGATGCCGAAAAGCCTATGCAAGTGTCGGCGGGCAATCTTGTCTTGGACGATGGCACGACCGAAGTCACCAAGCAGACGATTTGGGAAAGAAGGTTGCTGGACTTGACCCTACGTAACAACCTGTTGAGTACCAGGATCAATAAAAAGACCTTGCAGATCGTGTCTGTCAAGGTGAATGAAATTGAGGATGCCCTTGCCGCCAATCAGGAGTTCAAGATCTTGGAATGCCCTGAGGAGCTGGAGCATCCCGTAGGGGTGGAAGGCATCTTCCAGACCCCGAATAATTCGGACACCGTCATCGACTTCTTGAGGGAGGAGCTGAAGCAAAACCGCTTGCATGCCTACTTGAAGAAGGACGATTTAGAGTCGGCACTGACGCATCTCTACCGTCAGTCGCGTCTGTCGATAGAGGAAAACGGTGCCAACACGTTATATCTCGCCATCGGATTGCTTCGGTGGTATGAGACCCCGATCAGCACCAAGCCGAGATTTGCCCCCATTTTACTTTTGCCTATTGAGATGGTGAGGAAGTCGGCGGCGAGAGGCTATGTCATCAGAGGACGCGGTGAGGAGACCATGCTCAACATCACTTTGCTCGAATTGCTGCGCCAGTCGTTTGGCATCACCATCAGCGGCCTCGATCCGCTGCCCACCGACCATTCGGGCGTGGATGTCGTCAAGGTGTTCAATACCTTCCGTAACGCCATCATGGAGCAAACAAGATGGGATGTCGAAGAACAGGCCATCATCGGGACTTTCTCTTTCAACAAGTTCTTGATGTGGAACGACATCCACAACAATGTCGATGTGTTGCGACAGAACAAAATTGTCAACGGCTTAATTACAGGACAGGTGGATTGGGGCGACGACCTGCAGGGCGAGATGCCCGATCTGGACCAGACGTTCTCGGTGGGCGATTTGGCTCTGCCCATGCCTGCTGATTCGTCGCAAATCGAGGCCATCTCGGCGGCTTTGGGTGGCAAGAGCTTTGTCTTGCATGGCCCTCCGGGAACGGGAAAGTCGCAGACCATCACCAATATCATCGCCAATGGCCTGTATAAAGGAAAGAAAATCTTGTTTGTCGCCGAGAAGATGGCGGCCCTGCAAGTGGTGCAGAAGCGTCTCGAGGCAATAGGGCTGGCGCCATTCTGCTTGGAGTTGCATTCCAACAAGGCCAAGAAGAGTGCGGTGATTGAACAGTTGAAGCGCACGGTGGAAACAACCAAGCAAAAGTCGAGTCAGCAGTTCCAAAAGGAAGCCTCGCAGCTGAATGCGTTACGAAGCGAGATCAACGATTATGTGACTGCGTTGCACCGTCCTTATCCCATCGGACGCTCGCTCTACGACTGCTTCTCCGACTATAGCTCGGTGGCAGAGTTCACTTCAGCCGAGTTGCTGCCCTTCGATAGTGTCGGGTCGTTGACGGAGGAGGACCTGCTGAGATACAATGCCTGGCTTCAAGAGTATGTGTCCATTTGTGGCATCCTCGGAGATGTCGCCAATGCCCCGCTTCGCGCTTGCAAAAACCCCAACTACCAACCTGCGCTCAAATCGGAGCTGCAAGATAAATTGACTGCTTTGAAAGAAGAAGCGGAGTCATGTCGAGCCAATTACGAAGCCTATTGCCATGCGGTGGGTTGGACATTCTCCGACCGTCTTGAATGGATGGCCTCTCTTCAGGATTTCGTCAGGTTGCATAACGACGGGACGTCTCTACCCGCAGTCTTAGGGTCGTCGGACTTTGATGCCGATGCCGATTGGGCCAGACGGTTGATTGTCGCTGGCAAAGCCAAGGATGAGGCACGTCATGTGGTATGTGAGCGATTGGGACAGCCTTTCCTGAATGCAGATGTGGCACAAATGCGGCAGGAATGGCAGGCGATAGAGGCCTTTATTGCTGGCTATCCGATCGCCAAAACCATGAGCGGGAAGGTAAGCCTCTCGGAAGCCTTTACCCAAGTACCGCAATGCTATCAGCAGATGATGTTCCAGTATTCGGTTGTGGCAGGATGGCTTGGCATGGAAAACGAGACACCTACGGCATCCCGATGCGAACAGATGATAAGGGTGTTCAATTCGTTGCTCGAGATGCGTCTGCTTATTCCGGATTTGTTCTCGGAAGGTAACAAGAGGCAGTGTTGGGCCGACTTGTCGGATATGATCAGCCATGTCGAGAAACGAAACCAGTATCGCGACCAGTTGTTGAAACGGTTCAGGCCAACTGCGTTCGACTTGAATTACGTCGAGCTTCAGAACGAATGGGTTGAGGCGAACTCGAAGAGCTTTATCTCGAAGAAGCTTGGACAGAACAAAGTGCTTAAGAAGGTGAATGTCCATGCCTTGTCGGAGGTCACTGAAGAGGAAATGCCCGATGTGCTGGTGCTCTTCAGAGGCTATTGGGACGAAGTGGGTTGCGTCTACCATTATGCTGAATGGGCAAAGAAACTGATGGGCTATGAATGGAAGGAAGGCAGTTTCGACATCGCGTTGCTTAAAAAGACCATGGATATCCATACCACGATTCACGGCCAGCTGCTTTCGATGACCCAAGACGAGAGAAAGACCGCCTTGGCCGAGTCAACATTGGTGAGTTGCATCGGAAACGACATACAGAATTTCCATGCCATGAAGGACGTGGAGATTCATCGGTTTATCCGCATGTTTGAGGATTTCGTGGAAAAATACAAAGATTTCAACAGCCATGGCGTTCCTTCCTCGACAGTGCTCGCTACCATTGAGGAATACCAGAAAGCCGAGGCTTGGCTTGCCGAGCATCAGATGCAGGGAAGCAGGTTGTTTGGCAGTTTGTGGAACCCCGAGTCTTGTCAATGGAGCACATTGGAGCACGCCTTGTTGCAGACGAACTTGTTGCGCACCTGTGTCGCCAATCTGGAACAAAATACAGAGAGACAGAACGCGGTAAGGATGAAGCTGGCCGCAGCCTATGTTAATGGCGGTGCCGACAACGCTGTGATGCAAAACACCGTCCCGAACTATCAGGAAATGGTTTCGGCATTACAGGCGAAAGCCGCGGAATGCAACCGCTTGTTGTGTGGTGAGATGATCGTCTTGGATGATGACGCGTTCTTGTCGAAACTGGCTTCAAGTGCCGGCTTTGTGCTGCAGCATCTTGACGAGCTCAAGGACGCATGCAAATACAACGAAGTGGCGAATTCCGTTCCCGACAAGGCGCTTCAGGTGTTGGTCGACAAAGTGGAGAATGGCACCATCGACGGCATCCTCATCGGCTTATACTACAAGAAGTGCTTTGCCCGCACTTATGCCGAACACATTCTTTCGGTCGATCCTTTGCTGAGCAACTTCCATGGGAAGATGTTTGAGGAGAAGATCACCTATTACAAGCGCCTGTGCCAGAGGTTTGAGCGCTTGACTCGTGAGGAGTTGTATGCCAAGTTGGCTTCCAACATGCCCAACTTCCAGGTGGAGGCGGCGGGCAATTCCGAAGTGGGCATCTTGCAGCGCAACATCAGGAATGGTGCGAGGGGCATGTCGCTGCGTTCGTTGTTCGACAAGATCCCCGACCTGCTCACCCGTATTTGTCCTTGCATGTTGATGAGCCCGATTTCGGTGGCACAGTATATCGACGCCAGAGGTGCAAAGTTCGACTATGTCATCTTCGACGAGGCATCGCAGATGCCTACCTGCGAGGCCGTTGGCACTATCGCGAGGGGAAAGAACGTGATTGTTGTTGGTGACCCGAAACAATTGCCTCCGACATCGTTCTTCGAGGCGAACGCCTTCGACGAGGACAATGCCGACAAGGAAGACTTGGAGAGCATCCTCGACGACTGCCTGGCGCTTTCCATGCCTTCGAAATACCTGCTGTGGCACTACCGCAGCAAACACGAAAGCTTGATTGCATTCAGCAATATGAGGTATTACGGCAACAAACTGATGACGTTCCCATCGCCCGACGACCTGACCACGAAGGTCTCCTTCCAATATGTGGATGGCATTTACGACAAGGGTCGTACGAGGCAGAACCGTGAAGAGGCCGTGGCCGTGGTCGAAGAGATCAGGCAGCGGCTGTCGGATCCGGTGAAGTCGCGTCAGAGCATCGGCGTGGTGACTTTCAACACCAACCAGCAGTCGTTGATCGAGGATCTGCTCAACAACCTTTTCCGTCAAGAGCCGAAACTGGAAAAGACAGCTTTGGAATGCGAGGAGCCTCTCTTCGTCAAGAATCTGGAGAATGTACAAGGCGACGAGCGTGACGTCATCCTCTTCTCGGTCGGTTATGGCGCTGACAAGATGGGCAGGGTGTCGATGAATTTCGGTCCTCTTAACCGCGATGGCGGTTGGCGCCGACTGAACGTCGCAGTCTCGCGTGCCCGTTATGAGATGAAGGTGTTTTCGACCCTTACCCCCGACCAAATCGACTTGAACCGCTCGTCGGCCCAAGGTGTGGCAGGGTTGAAGGCATTCTTGGAATATGCCCAGAACGGAAGGCTGTCGTTGGCCTACGAAACCGCCAACAGCAAACGCACCAACGACTATTTGGTGCTGTCGGTTGCGGAGGAGATTAGGATGAAAGGATATGAGGTAAGGACGAACATCGGCTCGTCGGGCTATCGTGTCGACATCGGTGTCGTTGACCCTCAAGATCGTGGTAAGTTTGTGTTGGGTATCCTTTGCGACGGCTACAACTATGCTACCGCCAAGTCGGCGCGCGATAGGGAGATTACGAGAGGCATGGTGCTTAAGCTGTTAGGATGGCGTATCAGCCGCGTGTGGGCCATGGAGTGGTGGGAGAGCCACGATGGCGCGCTCCAGAAGCTGTTGAGCGATATCGAGAAAGCCATCGCCGGGAAATGGGATGAGGAGGCGGAAGAAGTCGTGCCGGAAGTGGAAGAAACCGAAGAAGAAGTGGTGGAGGAGATCGTCGACCCGAAGGCCGTGCCTTACGTGAAAGCCGAGCTGCAGGCTATGCCTCCTGTGACGCCCGACGAAGTCATCTCTGGAGGCTATGCCCATACCATCCTGAAAATCTTTGATGACATCATCAGGGCCGAAGCACCGGTCAGCAAAAAGATGCTCCTCAGGAGGACCAATGCCACCTTGGGCATTACTAGGTCTGGACAACGGCTCGCGCCTTATTACGATGCCTTACTGAGAAGTCACGGTTATCCCAAGACCGTGTATGGCGACGACATCTTCTATTGGAACATCAATCAGGATCCACGACAGCTTGACGTCTATCGTCCCGAATCGGACCGTGAGGCTTTGGATATTGCCCCTGAGGAGGTGATGGTAGCCGCGTGTCAGGTGCTAGACCAGCAGGGAGCCTTGCCTGTGCAAGACTTGTTGCGTCAGGTGGCCAAGCGATTCAGGTTCTCGCGTTTGGGCGACAATGTCGTTCTCTCCATGCGTCGCGGTCTTGAACTGGCGTGGAAGTCTGGCAAGGTGATTGTGGAAAACGAAAAAGTGAAGTTAGTGAGGTGAAGAAATTGAGTTATCAAAATAATTAAGGAGTAACGAGATAGCATTTATGTTGTCTATAGTCAATGTTAACAAATGGGAATTTTTCAAAATATTTCAACAAAACTAGGCAATCTGTTGTCGGGCGAACCGGCAAAAGAGCCTAACGTAGAAGAAGTCTCCTCCATCGAAACCGACGAGGTAGCGTTGGAGTCCAAAGAGACTGCCGAAGAGGAGCGTGTAGCACCCGAAGAGGAGAATGAGACAAAGAAGAAACTTCCCAATTCGGTTGAAATCCGTAATAGGATCAAGAAGTCTACGTTGTCGATGTTGAATTCTCTGTATCTGGCCAATCCTGAGCTATGCAAAACGAAGCATCTGGTAGTTTGGCTTGACACGGATACGATCACGTTCAACTCGTATTCAGGTTTTGGACAAGAGTTGGAGAACTATTGGGTCGTTGAGAGCGGCTATTCGTTTGAGAAGGTGGACCTGAGGCAAGGGAAGCCCGAAAACGAAAAAGACGCCAGAATGATCGATGCGGGTGTTGAATCCATTGCCATCTACTTGCAAGAGCATAAGGCAGGCCTTGGCAGAAGCGTTGTGAAGAGAGCACGTGTTTCCGTTATCGGAAGCAAGGGGAGTCTCGTTCAAGACCCGTGTGAATTGTCAAGCGAGATGCTTGAAAAGGAAGGCGTGAAGTGTTTCAACATTGGGCGCGGAGCGTTTCCTAACGTAGGGGAGGGGGGCTATCGGCAGAACAATATCGCTATTGACGACAAGAACAATCTTGAAACGAACCGTTACGTCAGTCGCGCACATGCGCATATTGGGTTTTCCGAAACTATTGGCTTCTATTTGCAGGTGGAGTATGGCGGCAGCAGACTGTCGGGAAACCGTACAAGGATATTCCGCGGCGAGGAAAAGATAGAAGTGGAGAATGTGGAGGTGAAGGAACCCCTGCAGAATGGCGACTTGATAGAATTGGGCAAGGCGGTGGTGCTGCAATTTATTGAGATAGAATAATATAATAAGTAGATGAGCAATTGGGTTTACATAATCGACGCGAGACGAAGGACTATGACTTGTGACTATGACAATGACCACTTCCGCCAAGAGCTGAAATTTCAGCATTCCCATGAAAGCGGTCATGGTCAATGGTCATAGTCGAAAAAGTCCCGTGTCCCGTGTCAAAAGAAAAAGCAGTTTAATTTTGAATAGTTACTTACTAAAATATTATGGGTATATTAAAAAAAGCATTGGAGAAACTGCGTCCGGATACTGATAAAGGCAGCGGAAAAACGGATAGTGGCCAAGGTAGAAGCAAGGTTACAAACAAGATTCTCTATAATGAACTTATTGAGCACTTTAAGGTCGATATGGAGGAGTTGTCGGTGGGTCGAAGAATCCTTTACCCCATGTCCTTCAACATTCTTTTGCACCCCAGCGATTACGATCGTGTTGGCGAGTCGCTCCCTTTTATTCTCCCAGAGGTGGTTGCGGGATTCTATGCCGCCATCAAGGCAAAAAAGGCGAGCATGCAAGAATCAGATGCGACGCCGCCGGCAACCTACTGGTTTTTCCAATTCGCATCTAGCAAAGTGAAGACGGAAGATGATCAGGAGTCATTCATCAAGCCTGGTGAAATCGTCACGGTGGGCCGTCTTGTCACTTTCGACATAAAGGCGCAGAAAGGGATGAGAACGGAGAATTTGGGACTGTCGATCAAATGCCAAAACTCCAATGTCAACCAGAACAATATCAATCAGGAGGCCTTGCTGGGCATGGAAATTCTCACCAACAACGCCTTTATGTTTAACTTTGACAAGAATATGAGCGAGAAGTTGGGCGACATCCAATCCTCGCAACGAGGCGGCAACAACGCTTTGGCCACCTTGACCTATTCTGATGGGACGACGAATGTCCACTTGAAGATGTTGGACGACCTGGTGATTCTTTCAGGTCCTCAGGAAACCCGAAACATGGAGAACATCATGATCATCAATAGCGAAGCCGTTGAGGTCGGGCATGTGCAAATCCGATATGTCAAAGAGGCCAACAAATTCCAGCTCTGCGCCTATTCCAAGACGCGGCTTAACATGCGTGAGGTGCCGCTGAGCGTAGGCGGCGTCCCGATATGGAAGGACATGTCGTTTAATTCTGACATCTTCCTTAACGATGAGGTGAATGTGAAGTTCAAGGCTTCAGACAGTATTATTTCAAGACTCTAGGAGACAAACCATGAAATACAAAACCAAGATATCGATTGTCGGCAAGACCGACATGGGGCGCGTGAGGACCAACAATGAGGATGCCTTTGTTGCCCAAAAAATTTGGGACGAAAACACTTATCTTGCTGTTGCCATCGACGGCGTGGGAGGCTATGAAGGAGGAGAAATCGCCGCCGCCATGGCGCAGAAGACTATCCCGGATTATTTGTCGGCCTCATCGAACGGCGAGCGCGTCGAGCTGCTGAAACAGGCAGTCACTGCCGCCAACAACGCCATCTTTGAGGCAAGGGAGGCCGACCCCGAGCACGGCCAGATGAGTTGCGTGCTCACCGCCGCCATAGTAGATGTGGAACAACGGCAAATCAGCATGGCCCACGTGGGCGATTCGCGCCTTTACAGTTTCCATGACGGCAAACTGAAGAAGTTGTCCCACGACCATTCCTTGATTGGCTACCGGGAGGAAATTGGCGACCTGACGGAAGAAGAGGCCATGCACCATCCCCAGCGCAATGTGATTGGCAGGGACGTCGGGTCGCAAAAGCATAAGGCCAGCGACGAGGACTTCATCGAGGCGCAGGTGTTCCCGTTGTTGCCGAACACCACGCTCCTGTTCTGCTCTGACGGCCTGACGGACCTAGTCACTTCGGCCGCAATTACGATGATTTTGAAACAAGAGGGGAACCTTGATGAGAAGGCTGATGCCTTGATCAAGGCAGCGCTCGAAGCGGGCGGAAAGGACAATGTCACGGTGGTGCTGCTTGAATACCAAAGCGACGAACCGGTAGTTGCTTCAGAAGAGACTGAAATAGAAACGGAAAATGCAACGTCACAATCTGTGGTGGAGGAGAACGCCGGAGATGCTGGTAATCAACATGCTTCGAAAAGGGCCTGGCCTTTGGCCGTTGCTTGTCTAGTCCTTGGAGCGTTGGTGGGATCGCTTGTCGTCTTCTCAGGAATGAATAGTAAGATTAACAAACTCAAAGAGGCCCAAAAAGAAGAGGTGTGCCGTTATAAAGACAGTCTCACTTTCCTGTGTGACTCGATAGAGAAGCTTAATAGTCAAATTCAAGATACAATCCCCACTAGTGATACCGTTTCGCTGAATGAATAGACGCTCGCCCATAAAAGAACTGCTGCCACCCATCATTGTCTCCGTGGTTTTGGTGGGTTTGTTCATCTCCCTCTTGCACAATGTTGACCGCCGAAATGCATCAGTGGTGGCCGATATTGAAAACAAGAGGGCAGTTGTGCTTTCGCCCGGTTGCGACACTTCGCTGTTGTCGGAGATTATCTACAATGACGGTTATGCCGAGACGAAGGAAGATGCCGATTTCATCGCGTCCGTTTTGGTCGAACGGCAGAAGAAGAAAGGCAGGTTGCCCAGTCTCTTCACCTTGCAGAAACGCGCCTTCGGACAGGTGAAGGCGGATACTGCTGCCGCTGAAGGAGTCCTTCCTTTGAAACTGAAGACGTCGTACGATAAGATTGGCCAGAACGATACGGTGTTCCCGTTTGAGGAACCGATTCACGGTGGAATAGGAAAGATGACGGTTAAGGTGTATAAAAAGAAGCCGTCCGAGAAGTGGTGGAAAAGGATGATGAAGATGGAAGACAATGACCCATGCAAGGTCGACACGGTTCTTTTGACCACCTACTACCGTGATTCGTTGAATGCGCCTTGTCCGGCCGCTGTTGGGTTTCTTCCAACGGATTCATTGGGCGTTGCAGTTTTTTGTGGTTTGGATACCGCGGCCTCGTACAGCGTATTGCCTATAAAGCACGGTTGCGAGTATGGCTCGTCGAAAGGAACGGTGGGCGGAAAATGGAAGATGCGCAAGTCGGGCGAGGGGATGGTTTTCTCCTTCGAGCAGAAGGAGCATCTGATTCCTCTATTTGGCAATGCCACGCTGAAGCAAATCAAGGCCGACAGGACCATCTTGGTGCGTTCGCCAAAAGAGTTCAAGGATGTGGCCGTGAAGTGGTTCGTGTATGTGATGCTTGCCTGGTGGGCACTTTGCTTATACCTGATTGTCAGAAAAAAGAAGTTCAACGGTGCGTTGGTGGCATCCTGCATGTTTCTCTCGGTGTTGTGCGTGCTGATGATGTTCTCGATGCAAGATCCGCTGAATGATGAATTGAATGGAATCGTGATGGGAAAGGGCGTGGTGTTGGGTCTTGCGGTTTGCCTTGTGTTCCAAAGTGTTGACTTTGTGAAGTTTTATCAAAACAATAGCAAGTTGGGCTTCGACATCCCTTTGAACCTGTTCCGATGGCTGTTTTGTCCTTATCGCCAAAAAGTGGCCGGTTTGGCCAATACTTTGAAGGGCGATGCGAACGTGGCAAAGAAGATTTGGGCCATGATATTGGTACTACTTTCGTTGCCGTTCTTGCTCCTCGACTTGTTGCAAATCACCCGTTTGGGCAAAGCCGTTGACAGGCTTTGCGAAAAACTCCCCAAGGGAATAGGATGGCTCGTGTTGGCGTTGCTGCTGACCGCCATGCTATGGACGCCATTCGGTCAAGCCATCGGCGGCATGAAGGTGAACCTTAAGTTGGCCAGTCTTGTGTTCCAGCCCAGCGAGATTGCCAAGTACCTCATCCTCTTCTTCATGGCGGCGTTCTTCACCCAACAGGCCGACACCATTATCGCCTATTCGCAACCACAACGGATGAACATGATGGGCAGCAAGTTGAAAACCTTGTTGTGGATTGTCCTGGGGTTGGCGGTCTTGATGGCCATGTATCTCGCCTTGGGCGATTTGGGACCGGGTCTTGTTATCGGAATAACCTTTATCTTGCTCTATTCCTTGATTAAATCCAAGGTGAATTTGGAACATCTGGATGAAGGGGGACGATGGAAGCGTATCTTTACGTGCGACTTTGCTATGCTCATTTATGGCGTGCTGACCTTCGCGGGATTCTTGCTGCTTGGTTATCAACTTGGAGGGAGACTGGTCATGTTGCTGTTTGGCGTATTGTGGTTTGTGTTTTGGGTGGCCCTAGGCTATTTCGGCTTTAGGAAACAACTGTTCGAATCGGCCATGCTGTTCAATATGGTGGTCTTCGTGTTCGTTTGTGGTGGCGACCTCATGCAATTGATACCGGGCGTGAAGGACAGCAGCGCTGTTGAACGCTTTAACGACCGCGTGGAAATGTGCACCAATACCTGGGGCGACTTGGATATTGAGCACCTGGGCGAAAACGCCAAGGATGTGTCGAACAGCCAGGTGGCCAATGGACTTTGGGCCATGGCCACAGGCGGCATGACGGGGCAGGGACTAGGCGAAAGCAGACCTAGTCTGATACCGGCCTTCCATACCGACATGATATTGTCTAGCATCGGCGAACAGATGGGATGGATAGGCCTGCTGATGGTGGTGGCGGCCTTGTTTGTATTGTTGCGAAAGATGGCCGTTGTTGGTTATCGGGTAGGGCATCCCTTCGCTTTTTACCTGTGTTTGGGCTTTGCCATCGTTATCGGAGTCCAGTTCTTTATCATTGCGTTGGGCAGTTCGGGCATGATCCCTCTGACCGGCGTGACAGTTCCTTTCTTGAGTTTCGGTCGCGTGAGCATGATCCTCAACCTCGCCGCTTTTGGCGTTGTGCTTAGTCTCTGTAACAACATCCGCGAGGAAGAGACGGCGGTTGAGGAGAATGTGCGGCAAAAGACGGTGGAGCAGTACAGCTATCCTGTGGCCATGGTCACTATGGTGTTCCTGGTTCTCGCTGTTTCCACTTTGCTCGTATGGCAGTATTATCAGTTGTGGAACCGTGACAGCACCTTGATACGCCCGGCCTACGTCATCAACAACCAGGGTGCTCCTGAGGTGGACTATAATCCGCGCATCAATTTGTTGATGAACAACATGTATGCTGGCAGGATATATGACCGAAAGAATAGGCTGTTGGCTACTGGTGACAAGAATGAGATTGATACCGCCAGTTGCGTGCGTGCGGGACTGGACAAAGAAAAGCTGATGAGGCTGATGACGCGCCACCAGAGGCGTTACTATCCTTTTGGAGAATACATGTTCTTTATGGTGGGCGACCAAAATGAAGGCATCATGTTTGCCTATGATGAATACCATCCTGCGGGTTACATGGCGGAGGCGCAGCATCTGTCGTATCTTCGCGACTTTAAGACCGCCATGTTGGATGAATCGGGGAAACCGGTGAAGGTTGAATTGAATACGGACAGGCTGAAAGAGAGTTCCTATCTTGCTCCTCGTTCTGCAAAGCTGACTTCCAAATTGAGAGACTATTCGGAATTGTTGGTCTATTTGAAGGATGGCATTGACGGGAAGAAAGTGGAGGAGCACAACAAAAAGGTGAAGGAGAGCAACTTCGACTTGCACCTCACGGTGGATGCTGCCTTGCAGGTGGAACTACAAAAGCAGATAGCGGACTTTATAGAGAAAGGAGAGTATAAAGGCAAGGCCTATAAGGACATGAATTTGCTCCGTGTCTCGGCAGTGGTGTTGGATGCCGAGAATGGCGACCTGCTGGCATCCGCCAACTATCCTTTGCCAGACTATGACCGTCTGCGCGAGGAAGAGGATATTGCCAGAAGGAGAGGGAGACCATACGCCGTCTATTCCGATAATCTGAAAGATACAAAATGGCCGACCTATACCGACAGGGATTTGGGGACCACCTATCAAACCCCGCCTGGTTCCACGGCAAAGGTGATGTCGGCGATGGGCGGTTTCAGGAAGTTGGGAATGGTTGCCCAAAACCAGACTTATAGGATTACGAATGCCAACGCCATTGAAAAAAACAAGAAAGGAGAGGTTATTGAACCTACAGGAGATGATGTTGCCATGGATGTCGCCATAATTAAGTCTTCCAATTGCTATTTTGTCAACTTGGTCAATGAACAACAGTTGTTTGACAATCTTAAAGAGGTGTATTCTTCTGTTGGAATCAACATTGGAGGCATCATGCCTTATTGTTATACAATCAAGGAAGACAAGGGATGGGAAGAGAAATACTATGCAAAGATTGACAAGAATAAGAAGAAAGCGTATGACAAGTATGAACTTTTCGACAAAGGAAAGTTGGTCGACCCGAAAGATAGGAAGGTGAAGCCCAAAGCGTCCACCAATATGAGCGTGCCAGAATGGAAATGGGCATGGGGACAAGGATACAGCGATGTAGAGACGGGTGAGAGTTTCGATTTCTTGGCCTCGCCGCTCAACATGGCCCGTGTGGCCGCTACGGTGGTTAACGGAGGTGAGATGCCCGTTACCCAATATGTCATGCAACGCAATGATTATGAACGGTCTTTGCGAAAGGAAAGGACGGTGCCGTTGATGAAGCCTGGAGAGGCGAGAATCTTGAAGGGATACATGCTCAAGGAATCGGCCAATCAGAAAGGGAGGAATGGCGTCAAACTTCCAGAATATGTTGGGGGCAAGACAGGCACGCCGGAGCGAGGCAGGATAAGAAGCGCATACGAGAAGAACGACAAAATCCATTACACATACGACAAGCAAATCAATGATGGTTGGTACATGTTCTTCGTCGAAGGCGATGCCACGCATCATTCCATTGCTGTAGCGGTGCGCTTGGAAAGGTTGTGGGTTATTGATGCTAATGCCGGTGCTGGTTCGGGCGCGGCAGTGAGACTGACAGGAAGCAAGGTCTTGGATTGCTTGAGAAAATATGGCTATATTAGAAATGACTAAAAAAAAGAAGGAAAATGTATAAGAATAGGGTCTGTTTGTTGAAGTTTTTGTACTTTTGGCATGGTTTTAAAGACAATTGCAATTGCGTTGAATAGTCTGGTGGGAGTAAATCTGAAATAATGGATTTTTTAAAAGAATATACGCTGTTAGGTGAACTGGGCAAAGGCGGTTTTGCCAAGGTCTATAAAGTCCGGCACAACACGCTGGACTACATCCGTGCTATTCGGGTGTTGAATGAGACTGTTACTGATGAAGGCAGCAAGACCTATCAGAATTTTCTGCGAGAGTGCAAAGTGTTGCTTCGCCTTGGCAATGGCAGCCATCGCAACATTGTTCACATCTACCAGCCCCGTTTGTTGGATAACCACGCTTTGGTGGAGATGGATTTTGTGGACGGCAAAGACTTGTCGGGCTATTTGAATGATAACGGCAATTTCCTGCCTATAGACGAGGTGTTGCGTATGGTGGAGCAAATAAGCAGCGCCTTGGCATACTGCCACGAAGACATCTACAAGTTTTGCATGGACCGCGAAGTTGACAATCTGAAAGACGACCCGGTGGACGGCAGTCGCGTGCTAATAGATGAAGATACCCGCCATAGGTTGATTGAGAAATACAAAGTTATCCATAACGACATCCACTCGGGAAACATCATGCGGAGGGAGGACGGGAGTTTCGTGCTTTTGGATTTTGGGTTGGCCATTACAGGCAGCGATGATGTGTGCAAGACAAGTCGTCACGAAAACGGCGCAGTGGAGTATAAGGCGCCTGAGAAATGGGACAAAGATGCGGTGTTGACCGAACAGTGCGATGTGTATGGCTTGGGCGTTGTTATGTACGAATACATGACAGGCCGTGTGCCTTTCCCATACGACAAGAATTTGTCGAAGACAGAGGCCGAATTCAAGTTGCTGAAAGCACACCTTGAGCAGACGCCGCCGTCTATTGGTGATATGCGCAGGGCCTACTACGAGGCGAAATACCCCGGTTTGGTTTATGAGAAAGACTATCCCGACTGGTTGGAGGCGGCTGTCATGCGGTGT
The DNA here is from genome assembly GCA_947303625.1 of uncultured Bacteroidales bacterium. Taxonomy (GTDB): domain Bacteria; phylum Bacteroidota; class Bacteroidia; order Bacteroidales; family F082; genus Limimorpha. The sequence continues at coordinate 53,713 of CAMYYV010000001.1, forward strand.
CTGGAGAAAGACCCGTCCAAGCGATTCCGCAATGGCAAGGAACTGTATGAGTACATCGTGGCTCATCGCAGCGAGAACACGAAAACCCGCTTGGAGGAAGAGATAAAGAGATTGAAAGAATCGTGTGATGAGTTGGCCTCTGAGGTCCAGAGACTACAAGCGGAAAACGAGACGCTGGTCCAGCAATTGGATAGCGAGCAGGGACGGAAAGAATCCTACGATGAGTTGGTTTCTGAGGTGCAGAGACTAAAAACTGAGAATGAGACTTTGAACGCTCGTCTGAACGAGGAGCAGGGGCAGAAAAAAGAAGAGCAAGATGAAACACCCTTAGAAGTTCAAGAACCCAAAGATGAAAATGATGCGGTGATTGAACAACCAAAGCCTGAATACGTTCCGAAAGTCTGCAAGAGATGCGGGACGATAGCAATATCCATCGATGCCAAGCGTTGTAGGAAGTGCGGGAGAAAGCTGGAATAAACAAGATAAAAGCATAAAACAATGAAATGTAAGCATTGCAAAACAATAATCTCTGACGACAGTGTTTTCTGCGAGCACTGCGGAAGAAGAGTAAAACGTAATAAATGGCCGTTCATTATTGCTGCCCTTTTGCTTGTTGGCGGAGGCGTGCTGTTCTATTTGAACTACGTCAAAGGCAATGAAACGCCCGGGCCGTCCGTTACGGTTACTGTCAAGTCGAAAGACGAGAGCATGGGGACGGTGAAAGGAGGCGGTTCATTTAAGAGCGGTGCGGTTGTCCAGATAGAAGCTACGGCTAACAAGGGCTATAGGTTTGTGTGTTGGGACGATGGAAACAAAGAAGGTTTCAGAGAAGTGACGGCGGACCATAACCAAGAGTATCAGGCGATTTTTGAAGAAAAGAGGAAGGTTGCGATTTCTGTCAAGTCGAATGACGAGAGCATGGGAACGGTAATAGGAGGCGGGACTTATTATGACGACACGGTTGTCTCGATAATTCCTGTGGCCAACAAGGGTTGCCATTTTGTTGGTTGGGGCGATGGGAAGGTGGATAATCCTAGAGAAGTGAAAACAGACCAGGCCTTGGAGTTGGTGGCGTATTTTGAGGAGACGGGTTCGAATTCGAATGATACTGTTACCCTTGGCCCTCCAGACCCTTTGCCCCGCGAGGTTCCAAAGTATAAGATTTCTGTCGAGCCTTCAAATAATAATATGGGGACAGTGGATGGTGGCGGTACTTATGATTCTGCAACTGTCGTTACAATAAATGCTGTGCCTAAAGAGGGGTGTAAGTTTGCTTCCTGGAATGATGGAAACAAAGATAAAACGCGTAAGGTCGTGGTTGACGGCAACCGTAAATACACGGCACAATTTGAAAAGATTGCACAGCGTGTTGATCCTCCTGGTAAACTAGAGGAAGAAGTGCCTGGGCGCCTGTATCAAACGAAAGAATATTGGTTTGGGTGGTATGTAGGCGGTATGAAGAATGGGATTCCTGAAGGTAGTGGAAAAATGTATTACGATTGTCACGTTCAAATAGCCAAACACGATATAGTTTCTCATTATGCAGAAGAAGGGGATTATTTTATAGGGATATGGTGCAATGGTGATATTGAGGATGGAGATTTGTATGATTCTAAAGGTGAGTTGAAATGTCACATTAGTCCAGGCGGGCGTACTAAACCATATGAATTGAACAATGAAAAGAAAAACTGAATTGAATATACGTATTGCAAAACCTATGCTTTTTGTGCTGTTGATGATTGCAACATGCTTAAAGAGTGGTCATGCACAGTCATTGTTTTATTCGTCGAGGGTGGAAACATTGTATAAATTTGTCAATGATTTGCAAGCGTTGGACTCCATCGACAATAATGATACGTTGCTGCAATGTCATGGTTTGGTGGAGGACGAGGTGGTTCCGATTCGCATTTGTAAAGATGAGAATGGTATTGTGGATCACATCGGCTATTGTTTTATGTCCGACTCATTGCGCATTGTTAACAAGTCTGTAGTTCAATTCATTGAGCGCGAGTTGCTTGCGATTATTGTTACTACTGATGCGGAAACGGCGTTGAGATCAGATTTAGAGAATGGATTGGTAATCAAGTTTGATGGTAATCCAATAAGTCATTCTTTGTTGCAGGACAAAAAGAAATTGTGCTCGTTATTGAAAGAAAGTGACGGTGTTACTGTCAATCGGATGAACAATAACTATGATATATTGATTCACTGCTTGAATGGTCAGATATTGTCGTTTCTGTTTCCCGCTGATTGCAGGTTGATTAGTGGGATGGATAAAATCGAACAAGAGATGCGACTTGGTTTTCAGTTGAAAAATCATATTGCAAATGAAACAGACAGTTCGCTCTTATCACCTAATGAATCCTTCTTGCAGTTTTTGAAGGATGGCGTATATTATGAAAAAGGAGAAGATTTTTCAATTCCACAAATTAATAGTGACTTGTTTTATGTTAAGCGCGATTCTGTTTTTTGTTTAGTCTTGGATACATCAATGGTTGCTATGTCGTTTTCTAATGTAATGTTGGTCCCTTTGGAGATGCAATTCACATTTGATGTGAAACACCGGATGTATGGATCTGTTGAGCAAGAATACACGATAAACAGTCGTGATTTCAACGATTATTTTTCACAAGGATACGATAGATTTTTTGGGATTGAGTCATTAGAATCTGAAAATCTTTCAGGAACATTGATGCTATATAATCGAGATGAAGAGTTTGTCCATTTAGTCTATGTGACCACAACAAAGGAAGATTTATTCAATGGAGGTAGGATGTCATTGGAATTATATTCATATATACCTCAGCACAATATTAAAACACTTTTTGGAAATGAATAAAACTAATTGAAGAATGAAGAAATTATTTTTAATAGTAGTAATATTGCAAAGCCTTTCTGGAATTGTTTTTTCACAGAATTATTTGACAGAGGAACAAGAGCGAGAAATAAAACTCTCCAATAAATATTATTGGGAGGAAGGCAATGATTATGACGCTGACCGAGCATATCAAAATGCCATAAATAGTTTGACGGATTTGATCATCATAGATCCCGCCTATCAGAACAGCAGTAGGGAAGAAGTTTTGAACAAAATGGAGAATAATGCTCGTTATGGACGAATTAGTCAAAAGGGTATGGTGTGTGTGTTAGTATGGGTTGCGAAAGACAACTTGTATGAAACCGAGAACATTCAGCAATGTCCGCAAAAAGAACCAGATTCTTCAAAACAAGTTTCGATAGACAGTCCTGTATTGCTAGAGCTGAAAAACTGCAAAGATTGCAAAGAAGTAAACCAAGTGGTGAATTGTCATGGGTGGATTCGTGGGAGGATTAATAGTTCTGAGGGATTTATTCATCCTGAACTATGCATTGTGGCTGTATTTGATGCCAATGGTGCTTTAATCGCTTTGCTTGATCAAGAAAAACTCCGTTCGTCCCGGATGGATTTGATTTCAGGGCAATTGATAAGCAATCCTGAGACTAAATTTCAGAAAGAAGGAATGTATTTATGGTACTTACAACAGAAATAAATAAAAAAAGATATGAAATCAAAAAGATCAATTAAAAGATTCGCTTTAGTTGTAGTTGGATTGTTGTTGTTTATTCCTCTTCACGCCCAACATATTACGACTTTTAGTTTTGCCAATACTGCTCATGCTCCAGAATGGGTTTTGCGTAAAATGGAAAATAATGCAAAACTGTTATTTGAAGAAATCAATAGTAAAAGCGATTTGAACAACTCTAAATTGGAATTGTCCACTGCTATTGTTTCGGATCTTGCAAGGACAAGAATAAATGACATGTGGGATTATAGTCATTTTTATTGTCCTCGTACATTTGTGCCAGGTTTTGCGTGTGAACTAATGACAGAAGATGCCTATCAAGTGAGAGAAATACCAGTTTATTTCAACAAAGGAGAAGGTAATTTGGAATGGATGGTTATGACATTCGATAAATCAGGAAAGATCATAAATTTTTGCCATGGTTTAAGCAAGCATGATCGTGAAATATTTGAAAATGGCATTCAAGTGTCTGATGTTAGGCATTCTGAAATGATAGTAAGATTTATAAGTGATTTTTTCACAGCATATAATACTAAAAACATTGATTTGATTGAAAAAATGTATAGTGAGGACGCCTTGATTATCACGGGAAGGGTCTGGAAATATAAAAACGGGAAAAACAGCGATTTGTCAAAGACTCTGGTAAATAAGGAAAAGCAGGAAGAAATTGTTTTAACCATTCAAAGCAAAAAGGATTACATCAAGAAACTTAGGGATATTTTTTCTAATAACGAGTATGTTAATATAAGATACGATGAAGTAGAAGTTCTTCAAAGTCAGAAGAATGATAGTATATATGGTGTGCGATTAAATCAATATTGGCATGTTTCACACAAGGCTAATGTCCAAGGATATTATGACGAAGGGAAATTGTTTCTAATCATCGATTTCAGAAACGAGAGCCAGCCAGAGATATGGGTGCGAACATGGCAACCTTTTGATGCAGAAGAATTTTTCGGAATGAGTGATTTCCCTTTTTAAAACCACAAATATGCTTAAAAAAATAATATTATTCATGTGTTTCACAGTAGGCGTTTCCGCACATGCCTATTCACAGAATTTTAAAGAATTCTTAATTCAAGAGTGTCCTTGCGACCCTACGGATTTTCTATGGGAAAAAGGCCCAGAGTATATTGGGTATGGTGTTATCAAGGTTAATTCTGCGATTCACGGATTGACGCTAACGGTAAAAAAAGGGAGGCGTGAAATAGAATTTTTTCCAGATACCGAAAAAAGTATATATTATCTCATTGTGGAACCTACCGATAAGAAAGATAATAAAAACTATACAATTGAAGTAAGTGCCAAAGGATTCAAAACGGTTACTTTTACAACTGGATCGATTTCATCTGGGGGGGCACCATCATATTGCTGTGATATTAAGGAAAAGGTAGACCTTGATAAAAGTATAAATAAGGCCCTGTTGCGCTCTGCTTTTGTTCCTGGTTGGGGACAATTTTACAAGGATAGAAACGTAAGAGGAACTTTGATTGTAATTGGCGAAACATTGACATTGGCGGCAGGTGGATTGTCGCTTTATAACGAACTAAAACAGAAGAGCATTATGGATCAGTCGGAAGTGAGTTACCAGGATTATATAGCAGCGGAAAAGAGTTATGAACAATGGAATACTGCCCGGCATATTTCATTTATCACAGCGGTTGTGATATACGGCCTTAATGTGGTTGATGCATACCTGACTCCTGCCAAGCCACAGAAAAGTCTAACCCTTGCTCCTAATGTCATGAATGCCAATGGCGAAATGGCTGTTGGCGCAACTTTGTCAATAAACTTTTAACTGAATAAATACCTTGTTATTATGAAGTACAATAGAATAATCAAATGTCTGGTCGTTATCTGTACATTGTTGTTTTTTGCAGGTTGTGAGAAAGAAAAGACTACTGTTACCGAGTACATCGGAAGGGTTGTAGAGGGTTCTACAATGAACCCGTTGCCCAATGTTAAAGTTGCGGTAACAAACGGGAACCGTGTACTCGCTTCAACAATTACCGATGAAGATGGCGAGTTTTCTTTCTTGGTAAATTTCGATAAAGTAACAGAAAACGATTCTCTTCTTCTTGATGGCAGCCCTCTATTACCTTACCAAAAAAGATACGAACTGAAGGGAATGGGAAAAGAACAGTATGATTATAGAGACTTGGTTTTATACAACCAAACTGATTATGAATTAAAGACTTTCCAATTTGCTGGAACAACCTATTATGTTCATCCAGAAGTGGGTGAGATGAACTGGCTCAGTGCTATGGATTTTTGCGAGAATCTCACCTATGAGGGTTATTCCGATTGGTTCTTGCCTAATATGAATGAGTTGAACGCTATGTATGTTTATCGTAATTCTATTGGAGGTTTTGCTACTTCTTCTTCCTTCAATTATGATTGTTGTTATTGGAGTTCAACAGACTTTATTGATGATTGCTGTGCTTCATGTTTAGACTTTTCTTCCGGAAGGGAGTATTGTTTAGGGTGGGGTCGTTATTTTAGAGTTCGTCCTGTAAGAAGGGATTAATGAAAGTAGTACAATTGCAACTTTTCAAAACACAATTATCATGAATGGCAGATCTATTAAAGGCTTATTAATCATTTCAACATTATTCTTATTTGCAGGCTGTAATAAAGATAAAGAAATGAATACCGTAACCGAGTGTATCGGAACGGTTGTCGAAGGGCTTAACATGAATCCTTTACCCAATGTAACAGTCTCTGTTACCAACGGAAGCCGTGTACTTGTTTCTACTGTTACTGATGACCACGGTGCTTTTTCTCTGTTTGTAGATTTCGAAAAAGCTACAGTCGAGGATTCTTTATTGCTTGATGGCAGACCCAGTTTGCCATATCTGAAAAAGGAGGCATTAAAGGGAATGGGGCGAGAACAGTATGATTACAATACACTTGTGTTGTACGAAGAAGAAGCTGAACTAAGTATGTTTCGATATGATGGAGTCACATACTTTGTGCATCCTGACGTTGGACGCATGACATGGGAGAATGCGATGAATTTTTGTACAAATCTAGTTTATATGGGTTATTCGGACTGGTATTTGCCTAATAGACTTGAGTTACATGCCATGTATGTATATTGTAATTCCATTGGAGGATTTGTCACCTCACCTCCCTATTCTGAAGAGTGCTATTATTGGAGCTCGGAAAGAAAAAACGATGATTATCAACAAGCTTGGTATCAAGACTTTGCTAGTGGAATGGAAACACATGGATTTTTAACCGAAAGTCATAGAGTTCGTCCTATCAGAAAAAGCAACGGGAAGAATGCTAGACTTGACGAAGCCGTTAATACCATCTCTACGCAATCTGAGCAAACCTTACAATTAAAACAACAATAGTATAACATCAAGTTATGAAGAAGAGTAGCCGTTTGATTATCTGTCTGATGTTTACATTTGTGTTAATGATGTCTTCAGGCTGTAAGAAAGAAAAGAATACCATTACCGAGTACATTGGAACGGTTGTCGAAGAAAACACGATGAGTCCTTTGTCTAATATAATGGTTTCGGTGACCGATGGGATACGCGTAGTTGCTTCAACCATGACGGATGAAACAGGTTCATTTTCTTTCTCGGTGAATTTTGAGAAAGTAACCGAGAGCGACTCCCTTCTTCTTGATGGAAGTCCATTTTTGCCATACCAAAAGAAATTCGCATTGAAAGGAATGGGGCAAGAACAATATAACTATGGGACTTTGATTTTGGGTAACGAATTAAAAACATTCCAGTATGCAGGTGCCATGTATTATGTTCATCCAGAAATTGGAGAGATGACATGGGAGGCCGCAATGGCTTTTTGTGAGAATCTGACCTATGCTGGTTATTCCGATTGGTTCTTGCCTGATAAGGATGAGTTGAATGCCATGTATGTATATAATGATGATATTGGTGGTTTTGTTACTTATAATCATCAAGGTAGTTATTGGAGTTCCACGACTACTTATTATTTTGACGGCCTGTATTATCATGACGACCGCATTTATTATTGGTATTTGGATTTCTCGACTGGGCGTTCAAATTATGAAACAAACCAAGATGTTGTTTATCATAGGGTTCGTCCTATTAGAAAAGATAATGGAAAGAGCGCTATACTTGTTGATGCAGATATTACCATTGCGAAAATTGAGCAAAATTCACAATTAAATAACAATAATTAATATCAAGGGTGTACAAATAAAATCAATTCCTCATGAGAAACACTGGTTTTATAAAATGCATGATGATAGTATGCATACTAATACTATTTGCAGGCTGTAAGAAAGAAAAGAATCTCATTACTGAGTACGTTGGAATGGTTGTCGAAGAAAACACGATGAATCCTTTGCCAAATGTAAAAGTATCGGTGACCGATGGGACTCGCGTAATTGCTTCAACCATGACGGATGAAGCAGGATTATTTTCTTTTTTGGTGAATTTTGAGAAAGTTACTGAGAATGACTCTCTTTTTCTTGATGGCAGTCCATTTTTGCCATACCAAAAGAGATTTGCATTGAAAGGTATGGGGCAGGAACAATATAATTATGGAACCTTGATTTTGGGTAACGGATTAAAGACATTCCAATATGCAGAAACCACATATTATGTGCATCCAGAGGTGGGGACAATGAATTGGGAAAGCGCAATGGCTTTTTGCGATAATCTGGTTTATGCCGGTTATTCCGACTGGTTCTTGCCTGATAAAGAAGAGTTGAATGCCATGTATATTTATCGTAACTCTATAGGAGAGTTTATTACGACGGGTGGACGTGAAAGCTGTTATTGGAGTTCGACAGTTAATGTCGTGGTTAACGAGGGTAGTTATTTTTGTTATCAGTATTTCGATACGGGAATGCAAAGTCAAAACATGGATCCTTTTGGTTGTGATTATTATAGAGTGCGTCCTATCAGAAAAGATTAGGGTTTCAAACGATATTGCTTCCAACATCCAACATGAATAAAAATTAAAAAAGATATGAAGAACAAACAATTAGTAAAGAGCCTTGGGGTTATTTTCATACTATTGGCGTTGATTGGTTGTAATAAGGAAAAGAATACTATTACAGAATACATTGGTACTGTGATAGAAGGCACTACGATGGCACCTTTGCCCGATGTAAAAGTTTCGGTGGCCAACGAAAACCGTGTGCTTGTTTCAACGGTCACGGATGCAGAAGGCGCTTTTTCCATGTTTGTCAATTTTGAGAAAGTGACCGATAGAGATTCCCTTATTCTTGATGGTAACCCTGGATTGCCATACCAGAAAAAGTTTGAGCTGAAAGGTATGGGGAAAGAACAGTATGATTATAGGACCTTGGTGCTGTATAATAGGAGCAACACTGAGGTTAAGACCTCTGAAGTGACTTCAATCAAGGCGAATAGTGCTATTTGTGGAGGGACCGTAACTGAAGGCACCGATATTTTGGTGATCCAAAGAGGGGTCTGCTGGTCTAAACAGCCGGAACCAACTTTGTCGAACAATAGTTTTACACTTGATGGCGAAGGAGGAGGTCAATTTACTAGTAATTTGACAGGTCTTGAAGAAAGAACTACATATTATGTTAGAGCCTATGCTACCAATGGAGAACAGATTGTGTATGGAAGTCAAAAGCATTTTACTACACCAGCCTTGCTTCCTTCTTTCCAATATGCAGGGACAACGTATTATGTGCATCCTGATGTGGGGGCAATGACCTGGCAAAGTGCCGTTGATTATTGTGACAATCTTACATTTGCAGGTTATTCCGATTGGTTCCTACCCGACAAAGACGAATTAAATACCATGTTTGTTAATCGTAATTCGATTGGTGGTTTTATAACTACATGGACAAATAGCTCTGATGATTGTTGGTATTGGAGTTCAACGAAACCAGGCAGTTATCCTTGGTTTCAAAGTTTTGAAACCGGTTATCAAAACACAAGCTCTTCTGGCGATTATTACAGAGTTCGTCCGGTTAGAAAAGATGGTGGCGGAGGAGGCGGAGGAGGAGGAACGACACCTACTGCTCCAACGGTCACGACAAACGCATCACCAACAGTTACCTCAAATTCGGCTACTTGTGGAGGAAATGTTACTTCAACTGGAGGAGCGGATATAACAGAAAGAGGTGTATACTATGGTACTTCTCCAAATCCTGTTTCATCCGGGCAAATGAAACCATGCAGCACTACTGGCTCTGGCACTTTCACATGTAACTTGACTGGACTTTCTGCTAATACAAAGTATTATTTCTGTGCCTATGCCAGAAATAGCGTCGGTCCGTCATATGGAACAGTGGAAGAATTTACAACTTTAAATAATCCTACAGCGCCGACAGTTACAACAGGCAGTTATTCTAATGTTGGATGCACTTCGGCTACTTGTGGAGGTAGCGTTACTGCTGAAAATGGAGTAAGCATTGACCGACGAGGTGTTTGCTATGGTACTTCACCAAATCCTACAACTTCAAATCAAGTTTTCAATAGTGGCACGGGTACAGGATCGTTTACTTGCAATCTTACGGGACTGACGGCTAATACCAAATACTATTATCGTGCTTATGCTATTTATAATGGCAATGAGACGAAATACGGAGAGCAAAAGGATTTTACGACATTATTATACGCCACATTTGATTATGCTGGAACCACCTATTATGTGCATCCTGAAGTTGGTACAATGACATGGCAGAGTGCAATGGACTATTGTGATAATCTTTATTATGCAGGTTATTCTGATTGGTATTTGCCAAATAAAGATGAATTGAATGCAATGTACGTGTATCGCAACGCTATAGGAGATTTTGTTACTACAGGTACGACAGAGAGTAATTATTGGAGTTCAACAAAAACAGAATATGATGATGAAGCATGGTATCAAAGATTCTCTTCAGGGAGCCAGAACTATGCTAGTATAACTTTATATAAGCGTGTTCGTCCTGTAAGAAGAATTGGCGGAGGCGGAGGCGGCTCTGCCCCTTCTGCTCCAACAGGTGTGACTGCTGAAGTAATTGGTTCCAAAATTAAAGTGTCTTGGAACGGTGTTTCAAACGCTGATTCTTATACGGTGTTCTGGTCTAATGATGGCAATACATATAATTTTGAAATTGGCACTACATCGAATACGTATATTTTTGATGATGCACCAACCGAGGATAATTATTATAAGGTGAAGGCAAAAAATAGTTACGGGGAGAGTCCCTTAAGTTCCTCTTATGGATATTGCCATTACTCGTCAGGCGGTCATGTCGAAGGCTGGTTGCAATATGATGATGGATACGGAACTGATGCGTTAGGATTTGAAGAAGGCGGGACGTTGTATTGGGCAAACATGTTCCCTTCATCAATGTTAGGTTCATACCAAGGAACAAGCATAACAAAAGTTGAGGCATATCTTAACATGGCTGGTGTGTACACATTACGATTGTATTCAGGAGGGACGACTTCGCCTGGGAGTTTAATATATCAACAAAACTTTAATCATAACAATTCCTCTGCTGTATGGGCAACAATGACGTTATCCAATGCAGTGTCGTTAAATACATCTCAAAATTTATGGGTTGTTATTAGCGTAACACATTCCGCAGGTGAATATCCAGCTGGATGTTGTCAAAATGCTGGAAACCCCAATGGCAGATGGTATTCTGATGGTATAGAATGGGGAGATATTGGGGATGTTGGAGATTTCACCTGGGGAATTCACACGTTTGTGACAAATGGCGCGAAAGGAGAAATGCAGATAGGAGATGGGCAATCTGTAAACAATACGCGTTTGAAGAAAATAACAAAGGTTAATAAATGCCATGGCATAAAAACCAAAAAAAGAAGGCATTAATTCTTGTTTTTTTTTGGGGGGGGCTTGGTTGGTTTCTGTGTATGTGCTCGGGGTTGGCGGCGTTTCGAGTCATCCTATCAACAATCGCAATGATAACAAAAAACTTGATGCCTGTACAAGGGATTGGATTGATTAACAAAAGAAATATTGCGCGGGTGTTTGGTTCGTTGTTTCGCCATGGGGACGGAGGACTCAACTCCGCCGGTTCCAGCGGCTACTACTGGTCGCGGTCGCTCAACACGGACGACCCGTACAATGCGTGGGGTCTCAACTTCACTGCAGTATCCTGCCGCCGCCAGTACTGCTCCAGTCGCGGCAATGGCTTCACGGTGCGCCCTGTCCGTCAGAAATAGCCCTTGTTTCGTTGCCGCACACGGGCACGATTGGCAAGGGCACAAAACTTGTCGGGCGTGGGCGCCCGCGGGAGCGGGCACGAAGGCCCACGTGCGGCAAGTAATTTGTCACTAAGACTAAAGAGAATCATGATGTAACCATAATAAATACTTAAAACATGAAAACAATTAGATTATTGATTGCGACGATTGCGCTGATGTCATTGTCACAAGTAATGTACACCCAAGACGATTACGGTGAATTTCTCCAACAGGCGCGGCAATGCTTGACTGAAGAAGGTTGCACCGATACTGAATATAACACCTATTTGGATATAGCGCATAACATAGGCATAGAGTTAGGGTGTTTTAATGAAGAATGCCAAAACGGAGGTTCGAGTGCCATAACTTTAAACAATATCTTCAATGGTCACGAGTACGTTGACCTCGGTCTGCCGAGCGGTACGCTGTGGGCCACCTGCAACGTTGGTGCTAACAACCCCGAGGACTACGGCAACTACTATGCTTGGGGCGAGACCAGCACAAAGAGCACCTACGACTATGAAAACTATAGGTATTCAACAGATACATGGTACTACGGCACGAAACTTACCAAATACTGTGGCGTGGCAGGTTTTGGTAACAACGGGTTCACGGACAATCTGACCGCGTTGCAGAGTGGCGACGATCCCGCCACAGCCAGTTGGGGCAGCGGCTGGCAAACGCCGAGCGAGGCGCAGTGGGATGAACTGCTGGCCAACACCACCAACGAATGGACGACACGGAGTGGTAAGGCAGGTTGCCTCTTCACCTCGAAGAAGAATGGCCAGACGCTCTTCCTGCCTGCATCCGGCGGTCGCTGTGAGTTCGGCGAAGCAGGTTCCTACGGCTACTACTGGTCGAGGTCGCTCAACACCGACAACCCATACAATGCGTGGTACTTCGGATTCTTATCGAACGATTGCTACATGGGCCACTTCGACCGCAGCAATGGCTTCACGGTGCGCCCTGTCCGTCAGAAATAGCCCTTGTTCCGTTGTCGCACGCGGGCGCGATTGGCAAGGGCACAAAACTTTGTCGGGCGTGGGCGCCCGCGGGAGCGGGCACGAAAGCCCACGTGCGGCAAGTTTTGTGCGGCGTTTGCCGAAAACAGGAGAGGGTTGCGCCTCTGCTTGAAAAACAATGGTGAACCGTGTGGCTTTTGAAGCGGTTTTGGGGTTGTGTTTTGCGTGTGTTGGGGAAACGTGATAAGGAGACGCGATAATGGAGACGCGATCAATCGCGTCTCTACAAGAATGGACGTTTTTGGAGAGATGAATGTTTGAATTTTAGGTGAAACCCTGTAGAGACGCCGATTTATCGCGTCTCAGAAAAACAAACGAATCCAATACCGCCGATTTATCGCGTCTCGGAAACAAAAACAAATAACGCTGCTTCACCTGCTTTCGAGCGTCTTTTCTCCAAGATGAATCCCAACATGCTCTCTAGGTTGCTGATTTGTTCTTAATTTGTATATTTGCAAACCAAATCGAATCAAAAAAACGTAAAAACAATAAAACCATGAGAAAACTGGCGTACTTGATTATTGCTTTACTAATTGTGTCATCCTGCTCATCGCCCGAGAGTGAGGGCGAGAAACTCGCGCAACGCAAAAATGAATGTGTAGAAACCTATATCAAGGAGAGGCAAAAGGCCGAATCTGCTTTCGTGAACAATTTCAATGCATCGGATTATTCATCGAGGACTGAGGCGCTGGAAGCATACGACCAGGCCATGCAGAAGGTCTTGGATGATTACAACGCACAATGTGATGAAATCTCGGTGCAGAAGAGCAAGATTGCTGGAGAACTGGCCAACGACTATGGGAAGTTGGCCGCATTTGAATCCGCCTACGGCAGCAAACTCGATTGCGAGTTGATTGATGGGTTGGCGGATGCTATCGCGGGAACCGGCTATCCCGATGCTGTGCTGGCAAAGGTGAAGACGGTAATGCCCGTGAAGCCAGATGCAGGCAAAATCCAAAAGGATTTGGCGGAACATCAGTTGACCGAAGGCTTTGACAGGGAAAAATGCTGGTTCAAAGAGGGTATCCGTTGGGAACTCGCTGATTTCGACATACGAGACTTCAATATTGAGGAGGTCCTGCGTGACAATTCGAGGGAATACATTTTCGTTGCCACGATGCGTCTTGTGGGCGAATACAACACTTATAATGCCCGAGCGAAGGTGTCCTATGTGCTTCCCGATGCGGAAGATTGGAAGATAGAGTTCGTGAACTCGATGGGCGTGACCATCGTGCCGACGCACAAATACGATGACTTGATCAGTTGTGAGATCAAAGACGACGGATGGGGCGGCGTCAATGCGCTGTTTATCACTAACAATTCTGAAATAGAATTGGGAGTGGGCGTAGAAGTTGTGGCCGGTGGCGACAAAAAACGCTATACCGTCAGTGTTACTCCAGACAAAAAATCCCAAGTGGGAGGCCTTTGGGGCGGTGGCAATGTTACCTCGTATAGGATAGAGTTTGTCGAAAGGTTTTGAATAGGATAGCATTAATAATACTTAATACAATGAAAACAATAAGATTATTGCTCGTGATAATTGCGCTGATGTCATTTTCATTTGCATCGAATGCGCAAGTAGGTAAGGCAGTTGCAAACAAGGCCAACTATCCGGGTTATAAGAACCAAAACGGATTGTACTATCGATTCTTCACCCAGAATGGAGGCGCAACGCCTCAGGTGGGCGATGTGATGGAAGTCCATGTCGCTTGCCTGATTAATGACACTCTTCCGCTGTTCCCAACTCAGGAAAACATGATGGGTCCCATTAAGAAACCCCAATTTGCGGGCGACCTTAACAAGGGTTTTCTCATGATGCACAAGGGCGACTCTGCCTCGTTCATTGTGAATATTGACTCGACGTTCAAGTACTTGTACGATATGCAGACGCTGCCACCTGAGTTCAAGTCTACCGATGTCATGCGATGGGAGATTAAATTGAAGGATTTCTATCCTGAGAAGGTGTATGCCCAAAACTTTGCCAACGACATTAAGACCCGCAATGACCAACGTGCCCTTCAGCTGCAAAACGACTATCCTGAGGAGTCCGCCATGGCAGCCCTGGATTTGGCCGAATATTTTGCAAAGAACAAAATCAAGGCGAGGCGTACCGCCTCGGGCCTCTACTATGTGGTGACCAAGCCTGGCAATGGCGAAAGGCCCGAAGTCGGTAAGCCTGTGACCGCGCACTACACGGGTAAACTGCTAGATGGTACCGTTTTTGACTCTTCGGTCGAGCGCGACCAACCCTTCCAATTTGTGCTCGGCGTAGGCCAGGTCATCCCGGGTTGGGACGAAGGTCTGCAACTGATGTCGAAAGGGGAGAAGGGGGTGCTGTACATCCCTTATTATCTCGCCTATGGCGAAAGGGACATGGGCACAATCCCTCCGTTTTCAAACTTGATTTTTGAGATTGAATTAATTGATTTTGAAACGTTTGAATAGGTCGCGCGAAAGTGTGAATTTGCGGAGTCTTCCGCATCGGAAAATTCCGTAACTTTGCGGCAACAATCAAAACCTGAGTATGTCGGAACTGCCTGCCTTATTTTCTGACCTGGCCCTAATCCTTGTTACCGCCGGTCTTACCACCGTGATTTTCAAGTGGATGAAGCAGCCTGTTGTGCTGGGCTACATCATCGCAGGTTTCCTTATTGGACCCAATTTCGAGTGGTTCCCTGTCATCAACGACCATACGAGCGTGGAGACCTGGAGCGAAATCGGCATGGTGTTCATGCTCTTCGGCATCGGCCTCGAGTTCAGTTTCAAGAAACTGAAGAAGGTGGGAGGTACGGTAGGCGTGACGGCCATCACGGAGTTGGTGACGATGTGCGTGGTGGGTTTCCTCCTAGGCAAGGTGCTGGGCTGGAGCCAGATGGACTGCATCTTCCTCGGCGCCATGCTCTCTATCTCGTCCACGACGATTATCGCCAAAGCCTTCGACGACATGAAACTGCACCGCGAGAAGTTCAGTGGCAACGTCATCGGCGAACTGGTGGTGGAGGATCTCGAGGCAGTGTTGCTCATGGTCTTCCTCTCCACCTTGGCGGTGAGCAAGACCTTCGACGGCATGCAGCTGGTTACCAGCATGTTGAAGCTTGGCTTCTTCCTGTTGGTTTGGTTCATCGGCGGCATCTTTATCGTGCCTACGGTGCTACGGTGGTCGCGTAAGTTCATGTCGGAGGAGACACTGACGGTGTTCGCCGTGGGCCTGTGTTTCATGATGGTCGTCTTGGCCAACGTGGCGGGCTTCTCTTCTGCCTTGGGCGCGTTCATTATGGGCTCCATCCTGGCTGAGACCTTGGAGGCCGAGATGATCCACAAGTTGACGACACCCATCAAGAACCTGTTTGGCGCCATCTTCTTTGTCTCGGTGGGTATGATGGTCGACCCGCAGTTTTTGGTCGGCTATTGGTGGCAGATCCTTGTTGTGACATTGGTTTTGCTTCTCTTCAAGCCTCTGAGCAACGTCATAGGCCGTCTGTTGGCAGGCTTGGGACTGAAACAGGCCATCCAAGGCGGCTTCTGCTTCTGTCAGATTGGTGAGTTCTCGTTCATCATTGCCACGTTAGGCATGAGCTTCGGTGTCATCGACGACTTCTTGTATCCCATTATCGTCTCTGTTTCAATCATCACCACGTTCATCACACCATACGCCATCAAAGCGGCCCTGCCTACCTATCGTTGGGTGAGCCGCCATTTCCCAAAGCGCTGGCTCAACCATCTGGAGAGCACCGACCGTGGCATCAAGGTGAAGAGCGGCAAGAAGGTGAGCATGGCCAATTATGTTGGGCGCCAGGTTAAGCATATTGTCATCAACTCAGCCCTCGTCATTGCGGTGCTGTTCATCTGTTTCTGGATAGGCTCTGAGGTCATCATGGATTATGTTCATGGGATTTGGGGCGCCGTCATCAGCGCGGCCATGGCCTTAGTGCTAGTCTCGCCCTTCCTTTGGGCCATCGGATTCCGGCATACCTTGGCCAAGACCACGCGTAAACTGATGGAACACAGTAAGTTCAATCAAACGGTGATTCTGGTGATCTTTATCCTGCGTTTCGTTATTGTGTGGGTGGTGGCTACCAGTATCATGCGTCATTTCTGCACTGCTGGTTTCTGGTCGGAGATAGGCATTGGCGCACCGTATTTCCGTCTTATCAATATCGCCATAGCCCTTGTTTACACCATCATGTTGCGTGTGTTGAGTCCTGCGATGAAGTTCTACAAGCGCATCGAGGACAACTTCCAAGGCAACCTCAACAAACGCCAGTCGATGCAGGTGTTCACCATCCCTGAGATCTTGCAGGAGAACTGCCACCTGCAGAAGATGACACTCAGCCCCGACAGCACCTATTCTGGCCAAATCATCAAGGATACCGACTTCCGCGACAACTACAACGTCAGCGTGGTGAGCGTGGAGCGTGGCAGGCAAGTCTTTGAGTTACCCAAGTCCGACTTCCAGCTGTTCCCGTTCGACAAAATCACCTTTGTCGGTCATGAGGACCATTTGCGGCTGTTGTTGCCTAAGGTGGAGGCTTTCGACGATGCGTTGATTCATGAGCATGAAGAAGGCGAGGTGGACCTCTATAAGGTGGAGGTGGAGCCCGATAGCGCATTGATTGGCGTGGCGTTGATGGAATCCGGCTTTGCCGACAAGTTCGATGCCATGGTGATCGCTATCGAGAGGGATGGGCAGTTCATCTTGAATCCCTCAGCACGCATAGCCTTCCAGTTGGGTGATCTGGTGTGGTTTGTGGCGCAGAAAGACAAGGCCGAATACCTGATGCACCTGCGGGCGGCGGATTTGAAAAGTGAAGATACGAACTCGTAATAATTCAATCACAAATTGGGCAGACACACGGGTCTGCCCCTACGAGATATTGTATAAAAAATGATCGTTTGTATCGCTGAAAAACCAAGCGTCGCTCGCGACATTGCTAAGGTGTTGGGTGCCAACACTGCTCATGAGGGCTACATGGAAGGTAATGGCTACCAGGTGACGTGGACTTTCGGCCATCTCTGCACCCTGAAAGAACCGCATGACTATACCGACCAATGGAAGGCATGGGCTTTGAGCCGTTTGCCTATGATACCACCGCGATTTGGCATTAAGCTGATTGCCGACAAAGGTGTTGAGAAACAGTTCAAGGTTATTGAGTCGTTGTTTCAAAAGGCTGACGAGATTGTGAACTGTGGCGATGCGGGGCAGGAGGGAGAACTGATTCAACGCTGGGTGATGCAGAAGGCGGCAGTGCGTTGTCCCGTGAAACGTCTATGGATTTCGTCGTTGACGGAGGAATCTATTCGCGAAGGCTTCAAGAATCTGAAAGACCAGAACGATTATCAGTCGCTCTACGAAGCTGGATTGTCGCGTGCCATCGGGGATTGGCTTCTGGGCATGAATGCCACGCGGCTCTACACATTGAAATACGGCCAGAATCGACAAGTGCTCAGCATCGGCCGCGTGCAGACGCCCACTTTAGCATTGATTGTCAACCGGTATCATGAAATCGTGAATTTCAAGCCGGAGCAGTATTGGGTGCTTTCGACTGTATATCGCAACACGCTCTTTAATTTGATGGTTGCCGATAATGTGGATGACTCGGAAAACACCGATAGGTATCGTAACCGCATTAAAAACGAGGAGGAGGGCCGAAAGATGCTGGAGTCAATAAGAGGCAAAGAGTTTGAGGTGACTGGAGTGCAGAAGAGAAAAGGCACAGAAGCTCCACCGAGGCTTTACGACCTGACTTCCTTGCAGGTGGAATGCAACAAGAAATACAACATGTCGGCCGACCAGACCTTGCAGACCATACAGAGCCTCTACGAGAAGAAATACACCACCTATCCGCGTGTCGATACCACCTATCTGAGTGATGATATTTACCCCAAGTGTCCTGACATTTTGGCGAAACTCACCAACTATGCCGAGTACACGACGCCTTTGGCGGGTAAAAAGCTGCCCAAGAGCAAGAAGGTGTTCGACAACAGCAAGGTCACCGATCACCATGCCATCATCCCGACGGGCGTGGTGCCACAGGGTCTGTCGATGGCCGAACAGCAGGTCTACGACGAGGTCTGCCGCCATTTCATCGCCGTGTTCTACCCCGACTGTCAGTTTGCCACGACGACGGTGTTGGGCAAGGTAGAGGATGTTGAGTTCAAGACCTCGGGCAAGCAGATCCTAGTGCCGGGCTGGCGCGATGTCATCAAGCCGGTGAAGCAGGAAGAAGAGAACCCTTCGACCCTTCGACAAGCTCAGGACTCAGGGACCAAGGAAGGGGAGGACGAGGAGAAGACCTTGCCCATCTTCGAGAAGGGCGAGCACGGGCCGCACCAGCCCTCTTTGGCAGAGAAGTGGACCTCACCGCCTAAGCCTTATACTGAGGCTACTTTGCTGCGTGCCATGGAGACAGCGGGCAAACTCGTTGATGACGAGTCGCTGCGTGAGGTGATGAAAGAGAACGGCATAGGTAGGCCTTCCACGCGGGCAGCCATCATTGAGACATTGTTCAAGCGCAACTATATCAAGAAGATACGAAAGAGTCTAGAACCTACGCCTACGGGCATCGAGCTCATTGGCCTCATCCATGAGGACTTGTTGAAGAGTGCCGAGTTGACGGGTATCTGGGAGAAGAAACTCCGTGAGATAGAGCAGCACAAATACGAAGCCCGGCAGTTCCTCGACGAGCTGAAGCAGATGGTGACCGAGATTGTCACCACGGTGATGCTCGACAACAGCAACCGTCGCGTGGCTGCTGCCGTGGTTGAGCAGCCGAAGCCTAAGAAGGCGACGCCGAAAAAAGCTGCTGCGCCTAAAACCAAGAAAACCGTAGAAGGCATAGATCCCAGCCAACACACTGCCTTACGCGGGGATGACATGCCTTCTGGAACCGATCCTGATGCCATCATAGGGCAACCCTGCCCGTTGTGCGGCAAAGGCTATGTCATCAAGGGCAAGGCGGCATACGGGTGCTCCGAGTGGCGGAATGGGTGTGGATGGCGGAAGGCGTTTTGACGCTGATTATTGTGTTTATTGAAGAGAACAAAAGATACCAAATTAAGCAAGAAAAAATATTCAGGAGTATTATTATGAAAATAACAAAAAACAAACAGCAAAACTTTATGGGGATTACATCGATTGTAACGACAGCTTTGTTTGCAATGGTTTTCCTCGGATGTGATGCTTCCAAAGGCTATACTGATGAAAAAAAGGAATCCGTAAATCCTCCTGTATCTGAAACCACAATGCTTGTCGATGAGGAATTGAATGTCATCAAGGAAGCGCCAAGTGCTGATACACTCCTGAAGTCAAACAAAGATCTTACTTTCACTGTGAAGGGTGTTTCCTTTACCATGAAACCCGTTGAGGGCGGCTCCTTTTGGATGGGCGGTCAATTTGACGATCCGGATGGTTTGAACTATTCAATGGGAAATTTGGTGTTTGAAGGGTGTGAGCCCGTACACAGAGTGGTCGTGAGCTCGTTCTATATTGGAGAGACAGAAGTGACGCAAGCTTTGTGGAAAGCAGTGATGGGTAAGACTGTCCGTCAGCAAAGGGATGATACAGATGTTTCTTATTATTTGAGAGGAGAAGGCAAGGATTATCCTATGTATTATGTGAGTTGGGAAGATTGCCAAGAGTTCGTTGGTAAGCTTAACCGACTGACGGGGAAAGAGTTCCGTTTGCCAACGGAGGCCGAGTGGGAGTATGCTGCTCGTGGCGGAAAATACACTCATGGATATCCGTTTGCCGGCAATGAAGAAATCGACAGCGTGGCTTGCTATAGCGAAGAACACATGTATGGCATTGAAGCTGAAGAGGAAGTTGAGATGAAAGAATCGGAGAGACCAGGGACATGCCCGATTAAGACTTTGATGCCGAATGAACTGGGACTATACGATATGAGTGGTAATGTTGGTGAATGGTGTAGCGACTGGTATGACGGCGTTTACTATAGCAATTCTCCTTTAAACAATCCACAAGGCCCCGACACGGGGAGGTTCCGTGTTGTTCGTGGTGGTGGATGGTTTGACCTTGCATTTGGCTGCTGCGTTTATTCGCGTGGGATTCAAGAGTCAGAAGAAAGAAATTCCGACACGGGTTTAAGGCTTGTTTTATATTAAGAATGTTGTTGATAGATTGGCACCGATGACGCGCCATTGAGATATGAAATAGGGAGTTGTAAAAAGAGAATAACATCTTGGATACCCCGTGTTTTCGCGTTAGTTTTCCTTACCTCCGACAGCTGTCTAAAAATATTTCTTACCTTTGCCGCAAAATAAGTTTATCATCGGAACTAGTGTCAACCTTAGAAGCTTTCCCAAATAAATGAAACGTCTGCTCATGATAGTCGTCCTCGCGGTCTTTGTGTTCTCCGCCTGCACCCCCAAGCGGCATCACAACGTGGATTTCTATTACTGGAAGTCAAAATGTGCGATAGGGGAGACGGAACGTGACTGTTTCAACCAGCTGAAGTGCCAACGCTTGTTTGTCAGGCTCTTCGATGTGGACATGCAAAACGGCGCGCCCATGCCTGTCGGACAGATCCAAGGCTTCGACAGCGGCCAGCTTCCGAACGACAGCATCAGGGTGATTCCTGTGGTGTTCATCACCAACCAGACGTTTTTGGATTGCGTTGGCAACGAAGATATCGAGAGACTTGCGACCAATGTCAGCTCAGCTATCGAACATGTCATGGAGAAGGCAGGGGTGAGCTACGACGAGATCCAGATTGACTGCGACTGGACGGAACGTACCTGCGACCCATATTTCCGTTTTTTGAAGAGACTCGCCGATCTTTCGGGACATGACATCAGCTGCACGTTGCGCCTCCACCAGGTCCGCGACCGCGAGAAGACCGGCGTACCGCCCGTCAGCCGTGGCAGCCTGATGTGCTATGCCACCTCGAGTCCCATGGAAGGCATGACGCGCAACTCCATCCTCGATATGGAGCTGCTGAAGGCCTATACCTCCAATATCAACGACTATCCCCTCGACTTCGATGTCATCCTTCCCATCTACTCGTGGGGCATTGTCACCAACCACCTCGGCCAAGTGAAGCTCATCAACGGGCTCACCGAGGCTGACCTGCAGACACCGATGTTCGAGAAAAAGGACGACAACCTCTACCTCGTTAAGGAGGACGGCTTTGTGCAAAACCTCTACGTCAACGCGGGCTTCACCATCAAGATCGAAGCCATCACGCCAGAACTCCTCGCCGAGGCGAAACAATACCTTGACCGCCAGATTGACCGCGACTTCCCGTGGGTCTATTTCCATCTGAGTCAAGGCTTCCTGAACCGATTTTCAATTGAAGAATTAAAATAAGAAGATATGCTTTTTAATAAAGTCACGAGATTTTTCTTGGCCATGACCATTGACCATGACCATGACCATGACCAATTTCACCCAGGGGGCATTGGTCAGGGTTTGGGTCATTGGTCAGGGTCAAGGCTATGAAGTCATCGGACTAAATGAATAATTGTACCTTTGATACGACATTAAACTATTATAAATATGCGAAAAAAACTCTTACTCGTGGCCGTCATGCTGACGGCATTGTGGGGCAAATCATTTGCCTGTGGCTGGGACGAAGGGGATTGGTATTACTACAACCTCTTCAACCAGGAGATCATGAGCGACGAGCGCTATCGGCCTTTCCTGCTGATTTACGGCAGTCGCTATTACACCAACGACACGCTCCGGAATGGCAACATCGAGGAGTGGCGTCAGTATCTTGGACTGAGCTACGACGATACGAAGTATCTTGTCTTTAAGTCGTCGCGCAGCGACCTTCAGGACCTCTCCAAAGGTAAGGCAGCTTCTGATCTTAACCTCTCGTTTGCCAATGCGGAGTTCATGAAGAAACATAAGCAGGCCTTGCTCTATTTGGCCTATGCCAAATATCTTGAGCCGTATATGTGCATCCAGACCGCCGGTGGGAACGATGACTTTTATTGGGAGCAACCCGCCTATGAGCACAACGCTGGTGAGCTGGACTATGACAAGGTTAAGACCGTGCTCACCAAGAGTTGGAACGCCGAGAGCGACAACGAGCTAAAGCTGCGCTATGGCTATCAGCTGGTGCGTCTGGCACATTACACCTGCCGCTATCAGGAGGCCGTGCAGTTGTTCGACCAGTATGTGGAGCCGCTGAAGATGCGCACCGAGATGTATTACTATGCCTTGGGACAGAAGGCGGGCGCCCTGCGCGGCTTGGGCCAGACAGAAAGGGCCAACCGTGACTTCATTCGCGTGTTCGCCAACTCCTACGACTTGAAGACCATGGCCTACACCTCGCTGACCTTGGGCTGGGACAACGAAATTAACTTTGCAGACTTTGTGACCGGCGCTGCCGACAACAACGAACGCAACGACATCTTCTTCATGATGGGTTACAGCGACTTCAACAACCCCGTCAACGAGATCGAGAAGATCGTGGTCACCGACCCCGACGCCATCCAAGCCAAGGTGCTGATGGTGCGTGCCGTCAACATGCTCGAACGCCGTATGCTTCCTTCTTATTCTCAATGGGGAGAAGACGACAGCAAGTCGCGTTATCCCTATCTTAGTCAGAACGATGCTGACGGGAGGGCATTCTTCAACCAAGCTCTCAGGGTCAGCGATATGCAGCGCGACAAGGTCTCCGACAAAAACTTCTGGAACCTCACGTCGTCGTATCTGCATTTCTTGAACAAGGATTTCGACCTTGCCAGCAAATGCCTCGCCAATGTGAAGTCGTCCGATGCCGACTATATGGCCATGGTGAACAACCTGACGGTCTACATTGACATCTGCCGCCAGCCGAAAATCGACAGCGATACCGAACGCTATCTTTTCGACAACTATGCCGACATGATTAAAGGAAACAAGGCTTACTGCCTCAACGAAACCTATAACCCCTTCATCAGCATGGTGCTCTCCAACCGTTATGGACTGCAAGGAGAGAAGGCAAAGTCGTTCTTGACGCTCCACAAGTTACAAGAGATCGAAGAACATCCTGACGAGAGCCTGCTCGACGATATCCAGTCGTTCATTAACAAGAAGAAGAAAACCCAGCTGGAGGAATACATCGTCTCGACCAGCACGGTTGAAATGGACAACATCAACAACTATCTTGCCTATGTGAAAGGCGTGCTGCGCCTTACCAATGGCGACTTCAAGGGTGCCAAGAAACTCTTCGAGAAGCAGACCCGTCTCAAGGTCTCGAGACGCATCTTCGGCCACAACATCGTGGTGTATTACAGCGGCGAAGAAGACGATATCATGCTTGACGACTACATCTCCGAGTTCCCGTTCATTCACGACAATATGACTGAGGTTGAAGTGACTGATGCCTTGATGCAACTTGACAAGATCGGAAAGAAAGAGAAGGGCGATGAGTCGGCGAAGGCCAACTATCTGATTGCCAACTTCTACTATAATGTCAGTAGGACGGGCTACTTCCGTCAATACCTCCGTTTCGACGACAACAACGGCTTCAGCTATTGGAAATATGGTCCCGATGCCGGTGTCTATATGAATACTCTGGAGCTTTCGGACGCCTATTTGGAGAAGGCCAAGAAATCGGCTGCCGACAATGAGCTGAAGGCACATATCGTCTATGCCCAGGCCAAGAACATCCAGCAGGTGATGGAGGACCATGTCGACTCATGGTATTTACAGAAGGTGATCCCCCATGCGAAGTTCGACGAGTTTGACCAGTATGCGGGAACCCGATACCATTCGACGGTCAAGTCAAATTGTTTGTATTATAGTGACTATCACTAATCCCAATGTTGGGTCAACTAAAAAAGCAGGCTGTCGCAGCCTGCTTTTTTATTGTGTTGTACTGAAACCGATTATTCAATCTCAAGTGTCTTCTTGCAAATTTCGATCTCGCCCGGGTCGCCGGTGTATTTGCCGAGGTCGTCGCTGAGCTTGACCACTTTCTTCCAATTGCGCTTCTCGGTGATCTTGGCCGCCGTGAGCTTCACCACGATGTTCATGGCCTTCACGTTGTCGACATCGCAGGTGAGGTGGGTGCCGATGCCGAACGAGTCCTGCATACGGCCCGCCACGGCCTCGTGGATGGCGATGGCCTCGTCCACATTTAAGCCGTTGCTGAAGATGATGGACTTCTGCGCTGGGTCGATGCCCAGCTCCTTGTATTTCTCGATGATCTCCTCCAAGGCCTCGTAGTTGTCGCCGCTGTCGACGCGTAAGCCGTCAAACAACTTGGCGTGCAGCTGGGTGAAGTTTTGGAAGAAGGCCTTGCGTGTGTAGGTGTCGTAAAGGAACACACCTAAGCTGCCGGCATACACCTCCTGCCAGTAGTCCATGGCGATGTAGTTGGCCTCGTTGTAGCCGTACAAGGAGCAGGTCTCGATGAACTGGTGACTCATCGTGCCGATAGGGGTAAGGTCGTACTTCATGGCCAGCAACACGTTGGAGGTACCCACGAAACAGGTCTTGGTGAACTGCTTCTGCGCCTCGATGAAGCTGCGGATGACGAGGTCCTGATGCTCGAACGAGAAACGGCGGCGCGTGCCGAAGTCGCTGAACTTCACTCCGTTGCCGATGAGACGGATGCCTTTGGCATAGGACTTTTGGTATTCCTTCTCGGCATCGTAATTCTCAAACTCGCCCTTCAGTTCATGCATGAGCTCGGAGACGGTGGCCAGGATGGGCATTTCCCAGAAGACGGTGCGCCACAGCAGGCCAGTCACGGTGATGTGCAGATGGCCTTCGGCGTCTTGGCTCACCTCGACTTCGGAGGGACGCATGTGGAAGCCCTTCAGGAAGGTGAAGAACCACAGCGGGAAGTAGTAGCATTTCCGTTTCATGAAACGCACCTCTTCGTCAGTGATCTTGATGCTGCCGTAGAGGTCGAACTGCTCTCGCAGCTTCTCGGCGAAGCCCTCGGGATAGACCGTGTTGTTGCGGTCGACGAAGGTGTATTGCCCGATGGCGCGCGGGAATTTCTGAAGGTAGGCGTAGCATACGCTGAAGGTGTAGAGGTCGTTGTCTAACAGGCTGGTGATGATTTGTCGCATGGTATTTTTTTTTATGTGGCTATTAGCTATTAGCATTTAGCTGTTAGCTTGTTGGCTGCCAGGTTAATAGCTAATAGTTTTAGCTTTTGGTGTTGTTATTAATGTAAGGTTTCTATTAGTTTGTTTAACATTGCTTTAATGTCATTGACTTCTTTGTCAAGTTGTTTGTATGATTCTTTATCCATAAACTCTAAATCGTAAGCCAGCAACAGTTCTTCTTCGACTTCAGAAGCTGAACCTGCTGCAATATTGAGATAATAGGCGAATTCTGCATCGCTTCTTCTGCCACAGCTTTCGGCGATGTTGAATGGGATGGAAGTCGCAGCACGCCTAATCTGAGAGGTAATTCCAAATAGCTCTTCCTTAGGAAACTGTTTTGTTTTCCTATAGATGCTGAGCGCAAATTGATGTCCTTTCTCCCATACTTTGTAATTATGAAAATCTCTCATATAAGACTCCTTACTTTATACTTGGCTGTAAGCCCTGCTAATTGCTAATAGCTAACAGCTAACAGCCAATTAATACTTACTAACTATGCTTCTAATCTTATCTGAAATATACTTCACTGAATTGGTCGTATTCTCAAGTACCTGCACCAAGTCCTTGCGTTTGATGATCTCGGTGAGGCTGTATCCTTGTTGGAAGAGCTTGCTGATGTAGCTGCCGTAGAGCACGTCGTTGTCATTTTCCAAGCTCTTGATCTCGTGGCACAGACGGACGATCTCCTTACCTTTGGCGTTGTTGCTCATGAACTCCAGGTCGCGGCAGATATTGCTGAGGTTCTCGGCGGCAAACATGATGTTCTCCGCCATGGTGGTGAGGTCGGGGTCGACGTCAAGGAAGCGGCGGGTGAGGACGATGTTGGCCGAGTCGTCGATGCGGTCGAGGAAGGTGTCCATCATCTCGGCGAGTTCGTGAACGTCGTCGCGGTCGAAAGGTGTCAGCACGGTGCCGAAGAGCTGGCTGTAGAAGTCACGCAGCACCTCGTCGCCGTTGGTCTCACACTCCTTAATGTCTTTCTTGAGCTGCTCCAGGCGCTCGAGGTCGGTCTCCACAAGCATCTGGCGCAGGAGCTTGGAGGCCTTCTCGATGTATTCCGCCTGCTTCTGGTAGAGCGGGTAGAACTTCTTTTCCTTAGGGACGAAAAACTGGAAGAAACTGTTGAGGCTCATGGTCAGATGGGTAAGAGGTGGAACAACAGGTTAAGTACTCCGGCGATGACCAGCGGCACAGGGATGGTGAGGATCCACGACAGGACGATGCGCTTGGCGGTGACCCATTTCACTGACTTCACGCCGTCGGTGAGACCCACGCCGATGACACCGCCCGTGATGGTATGGGTGGTGCTGACGGGGATGCCAAGGAACGAGGTGGCTATCAGGGTAGTGGCGCCGGCAAACTCGGCTGAGAAACCGCGTATCGGTGTGATTTTGGCCAAGCCGCCGCCCATGGTCTTGATGACTCTCTTGCCGCCAATGAGGATGCCTAACGACATGATGACGTAGCAGATGACAGCCAAGGTGTCGGGGATATGGAAGGCATGGTTGTGCAACACTCCTTCTGCATCAACAAAACTATAGTTATAGTCATAGAAGTTGCTGATGAAGTCTTGCATCCCTTGCCCGATACCTTCGGTAGTGAATACGCTGGCCATCAGCACGGCGATGATGCCCATGGTCTTAGGCGCGTCGTTAGAGCCGTGTCCGACGCAGAAGGCTGCTGTCGAGAAGTGCTGCAACACCTTGAAAAACTTGTCGACGCGTTTGCGCGGACGGTTCTTGAAGATCCTCAGTAAGAGGCATTCGAGGAAGAAGCCTAAGAACAAACCGATGAGTGGTGACAGGACAATGAAGGCCAAGGTGATGATGATAGGCGTGATGTGCAAGACGGCGCTCCCCTTGAGGAACCATGCCGCTCCGATGATGCCGCCGATGAGAGCGTGAGAAGTGGAGATGGGCATGCCGTTACGGGTGCAGATGGCCACCCAGATGGCGGCACCCACGAGGGCCGACAGGATGAGGTAGGGGTCGATGACGTCCTGGTCGGCGAAATTGGCCATGGTGTTACCCACAGCGAATTGTTGGTTGAGCACCAGGCGGATGATGATGAAGGCGGTGAACTCCCAGAACGAGGCCCATAGGATGGCCTGCATGGGCGTCATCACCTTGGTGGCGATGATGGTCGAGATGGAGTTGGCCGCGTCGTTCATGCCATTGAGGAAGGTGAAGACGAAGGCCAAGACGATCGACAGGATGACGGCTATGGTGAGTAGGTTCATCACGATTCTTTTATGATAAGACTTTTGACGGTGCTGGTCACCTCTTTGGCGCGGTCGGTGGTGTCTTCCACCACTTGGGCGATCTCCTTGTATTTCAACAGCTCGATCTCGTCCTTCTCGTTCTCAAAGAGGTAGGAGATGTAGTCGCCGTAGATATCGTCGACGGAGTGTTCGATGAGTGTTACCTTTTGACACAACTCGCCGATTTGCTGATGGTTCTTCCCGAGACTGTCGAGCAGGCTGAACACTTCCATGATGGTGGTGGCGTCTTCGTGGATGTTGTCCACGATCTCCTTGATCTGCTTGTCGATCTTCTTGGGGTTATACATCAGGATGGTCTTGGCCGAGTGGTTGATGAAGTCGAGGAACATGTCGAGGTTCATGGCTAAGGCGTTCATGTCCTCGCGGTCGAAGGGGGTGACGAAGGCCTCGTTGAGCTCGATGTAGAACTCGCGTAGCAACTCGTCGCCTGTGGTCTCCTGTTTCTTGATCATGCGGGTGAGCAAGCGGCGTTCCTCAGGGTCGTCGCTCTTGACGAGTTCCTTGAGGTATTTGGCAGCGATTTGTGCCGTCTCAGCCTGCTTGAGGTAAGTGGGGAAGAAGTGCTTCTCGCGTTTTTCCCTGGTGAATATGTTGTTCAGTCCCATCGTGGAAATGGTTTTGAAGATGAAACGTGGTTAATTTTGGGGCAAATATACAGTTTATTTTGATGCGACACCACACAAATGGAATAAAACGCGCGCCCCGACGTTACCGTCCCAGTCGCCACCATCAGGTGCAGGTGACACCTCGCAGAGGTCGAAGCCAATGATGTCCTTGCCGGCCTCGCGGATGCGGTTGAGGAGATACATTAGCTCCTCGTATTCCATGCCGCCTGGCACGGGCGTGCCAGTGTTGGGACAGAGCTTCGGGTCGAGGGCATCGATGTCGATGGAGAGGTAGACCCTCTCGGGCAATGCGGCCACCATCTCGTCTACGATGTCTTTCCACTTGGCACCTTCATACATGCGGCGGCGGCAGTCGCGGTCAAAAAACACTTTGATGCGCTCGGGCTGGCTCTCGGCCAAGGCCTTCTCCTGATGGCAGTAGTCGCGGATGCCAACTTGTACGAGTCTCTTCACGTTGTTGAATTTCAATGTGTTGTAGAAGATGGAGGCATGCGAGTACTTGAAGCCTTCGAAGGCTTCGCGCAGGTCGCAGTGGGCGTCGGCATGAAGGATGCCGTAGTCCATACCTATACTATTAAGGTATTGGTGGTAGACAAGGGGACAGCTGTGGTCGCCGCCTAAAAGGCCCACGACCTTGCCCTGTTGCTTCCAATAGGCGATACGCTCACGAAGCCAGGCGTTTTTCTTCTCCGTGGCGGCTTCGATGCGGGCGTATAGTTCGGCGTATTTCTCAGGCTCGTCATCAATGGTGCCTTCATACAGCGCGTTGATGATGTTTTCGCTGATGGGCGCCATCTTGTCGTGCAGTTCCCTGAGTTCGGTGGGGAACTCGTCCATCCAGATGCCTTTCTGCCACAGGTCAGGGTAGTCGTGGTGGCAGAGGTCGACCTGCAGGGAGGCCTCCATGATGGCTTCGGGACCGTCCACCGTGCCACGGTTGTAGCTTGTGGTGAGCTCCCATTCCACGGGGATGATGATGATCTGTGCCTCTTCGGCGGTGCAGGGCAGACCGTAGATGCCCGAATCGGCGACGGCAGCTGCGTTAGGGTCGAAATTGTTTTCCATTGTTGATAAATTTGGGGTCAAAAATAGGGAAAAATTCGATTTAATTTCTACTTTTGCGCCCAAAATGATTTGCGATGGACCTCTTCTCCTTCCTCTCGCCCTTTGTCTTCTGCAGCCTGGCCTCGGGCAGCAGCGGCAACTGCTATTATGTGGGCAAGCAGGATGAGGGGGTGCTCGTGGATGCGGGCATTAGCGCGTTGCAAATCGTCAAATGTCTGGCACAGAATGACTTGCCTCTGAGCAGCATTAAAGCCATTCTGGTCACCCATGACCATATCGACCATGTGAAGGGCCTAGAGACACTCACCCATAAGGCAGCCATCCCCATCTATGCCCATTCCGACTGCCTCCAGGGCATCTTAGAAGGCAAGGCCACCAAAGGTGTCGACCCGATCCTGTTTAATGAGGTGGAGCCTTACCAGCCTTTGGAGATTTGCGGAATTCATATTGAGGCCTATCCCGTTATGCATGACGGGAGAGGAGCGATGGGTTATTGCTTTGAATATGAAGGACATTCCTTGACCATTGCCACCGACATTGGGATGCTTGACAACGTGGTGAAAGAGAAGATACGGAAGGCTGATAATATTGTCATTGAGGCCAACTACGACGTTGAGATGCTTGAAAAAGGTTCCTATCCGTATGTCCTAAAACAAAGGATATCAGGGCCTTTCGGACACTTGAGCAACATCGAGTCGGCACGCTTCCTTGCTGAGATGTACCACCCCGAAATCAAGAACATCATGCTGTGTCACCTCAGCGAGAACAACAACACACCCGAGAAGGCCATGCAGTGCGTCTACCAGCAGTTCCGCAAGAAACACGTCCATTTGGCCCAAACCACTTCCGTTTTTCCACTGCCGCGCCACAAATGCACGGGCTTTGTCTACCTCTGACCCCACATTATTCCTCACTTTATGTTGGATGAGGAATACACAATTCCACACTTTTCCACAGTTTGTTACAAATGATTTTGTTTTGTAGTAAATTGATAGTCAATAAATTGATTCATTATATTAAATTAGGTATAATATGTGCTATGAGTATGGTTCAAATTCAGATGTGATGAAAGTTAGAATGTCAATCGTGTGCGCTGCCAGCGCTTTATTGTTAGCCGCTTCGTGCAATGTGGAGCGTTCGGAGAAGTATCAGACGCTGCTTGCGGAGCGTGATTCTTTGTATACCGAGGCTGTGGCAGCCAAGGGAGGTTTCGACCAAGCCTTGAACACCATCAACGAGATTGAGAGCGCCTTGGAGTCGGTGCGAGCCCAGGAGAACATCATCATGATGGAGAACCAAGAGGGCAACACCAACAAAGCCGTTTCGGAGATCAATGCCATCCAGCAGACCTTGCAGGAGAACCGCCAGAAGATTGAGAACCTTGAGAAACAACTGGCTGAGCAAGGTGCTAGCTCGAAGGCCTTGAACCAGACCGTGAGCCGCCTGAAAAAGCAATTGGAGGAGAAAGATACCTACATTGCGAGCCTCAAGGACGAGCTGCAGCAGAGCAAGCAACAGATCGCCTCGCTCAACGAACAGGTGACCGACCTCAACAACAACATCACTGAGCTGAACAGCAATCTCGACGTGATGAACGTTCAGAACGCCGCGCAGCAGGCGACCATCGAAAACCAAGACGCCATGCTGAACGCGGTGTGGGTTTGCATCGCTCCCCAAAAGACATTGGTAGACAAGGGCATCGTCAGCAAAGGCGGACTCTTCTCGTCCAGCGAGATCTCGAAGCAGGGCTTGGACAAGAGCCAGTTCAGCCAGATGGACAAGCGCGAGTTGGAGTCCATCCCGCTCAACACAAAGAAACCTAAAATCATGACCACCCATCCAGATAATAGCTATCAGGTTGTCGAGACCGAAGGCGGCAATAAAGTGCTTGAAATCCTCGACAAGGAAGCCTTCTGGAGTATGTCGAATTATTTGGTAGTATCCATCAAATAAAAA
>CAMYYV010000002.1 GCA_947303625.1 uncultured Bacteroidales bacterium
ACTACCCCACCAATGACCTCATCACCGCCCCCGACATCATCTTCTTCTGGGTGGCGCGCATGATCATGGCTGGCGAGGAATACCAAAATGAAGTGCCGTTCAAGAATGTGTATTTCACGGGTATCGTGAGAGACAAATTGGGCCGCAAGATGTCCAAGTCATTGGGCAACTCCCCCGACCCGATTGAGCTCATCGACAAGTTCGGTGCCGATGGCGTGCGCATGGGCATGATGCTCAGCGCTCCTGCCGGTAACGACATCCTCTTCGACGAGGCGCTCTGCGAGCAAGGCCGCAACTTCTGCAACAAGATCTGGAACGCCCTCCGTCTGGTGAAAGGCTGGAACGTGGACGAAAACGCTGCCCAACCCGAGGCCGCCAAGATGGCCGTGAAGTGGTTTGAGGCTCGCTTCAACCAAGTGTTGGCCGAGACCAACGACAACATCGACAAGTACCGCTTGAGCGACGCCTTGATGGGCATCTACAAGCTCACTTGGGACGACTTCTGCTCGTGGTACCTCGAGATGGTGAAGGCTCCGCAAGGCCAGGGCATCGACCCCGTGACTTACGCCGCCACCATCAAGTTCTTCGAGAACCTGATGCTCTTGCTGCACCCCTTCATGCCGTTCATCACCGAGGAAATCTGGCATGCCATCGCCGAGCGCAAAGAAGGTGATGACATCATCATCGCGCAGCAGCCCAAACTGCAAGCCATTGATGAGGCTATTCTGAAACAGTTCGAGTTCACCCAAGAGGTCATCAACAATGTCCGCAAGGTACGTTCTGACAAGAACATCGCCTTCCGCGATGCCATCCAACTCGTGGTGAAGGGCACGGCCAACAAGGACTTCGATTGCGTGATTGCCAAGCTTTGCAACGTGAGTGAGGTGAGTTATGTGGCTGAGGCTCCCGCTGGTGCCTTCGGCTTCATCGTGGGCAGCACCGAGTTCTTCGTGCCGCTCACCGACAGCGTCGATGTGGAGGCCGAAATCAAGAAATTGGAAGAAGAACTGAAATACGCCCAGGGCTTTCTGAAGAGCGTGGAGGCCAAGCTCTCCAACGAACGCTTCGTCAACGGTGCTCCTGCCGCCGTTGTCGACAAGGAACGCAAGAAGAAAGCCGACGCCGAAGCCAAGATTGCTGTGATTGAGCAGCAATTGACTGGGCTGAGGAAATGATTTGGACCGAAAAAAAAGGAATCGGGCTTCATCAATGGTTGGTGAAGCCCGATTTGTTTTATGTTTTCCGCAGAAAATTAAATTCTAATCTGCGCAAATGGAATCAAAAAGCACAATTAGCACAGAACAACTCTCAAAATATATGCCGAAACCAACACATTCGTGTCGATTAAGATGCGCATGAGGCAACCCTTTCACGCCTAAAACCAGCCAAATCCTTAAGCATCTCATCCTCAGAGGTCCAGCCTTTATCCTCAGCAAACATACTTTGGATTTTCCCAAGTACAGCCTTAGCCGATGCGTCCTCCTCTTTAGCTATTTCGTTTTGCTGTCTTAGCCGCATCAGCTTCAGCAAATATTCCATCACATAGAGCTGTTCGGCGAAAGACAATCCTTCTAACTGGCTTTCAAATGCTTTCATTTCTAAAGCTGACATGATTCCTCCTTTTTCTTATCAAAATGCAAAGATACACATCTTTTCATACATGCACCATGTTTTGGACAAATCACGCAAAAACTTTTCCGCAAAAAACGCAAATGGCATAATAAAACATATATCACCTAATTGAATGGCATTTTGTAGCATATTTAAGAAAATAAACTATCTTTGCCTCTGTCAACCCACTCAATAACCAACCAAATCCTTCCAAAATGAAAAAGTTCCTTGCTATAGCATTTGCTTTGCTGATAGTCGTTGGCGGCTATTCGCAGGTAAACAAGATACCCAAAAGCGAACCCGTCATGACCCGCAGCGACGGTGAGCTCGATTATACCGTTTACGACTGGCAGACCCATGCCGGTCCGCGCAACTGGACCATCGTTTGGCCCGACGGCAAAGTCAACTTCGCCTACAACTTCGCTACCGATGACTCATTCGCCGACTGCGGCACGGCTATCGGCACCTACGACACCGACAACGACGAATGGATCCCGATGGACGGACGTATTGAAAACGAACCGACCCTCTTCGGTTCCATCGCCCGCTACAAGGAAAACGGCATCGTTATTGCTGCCAACACCTCCAATCAGTGTGGCATCTACATCGTGGAAAACAAGGACGACTTGATTCCTAACAGTGCCCCCGCTGTCAGTTACCTTGACCCCACCCTCAGCCCCACTTGTCCTGCCGTCATGACCTCGGGTGTCGATCGCGACATCATCCACATCATCGCCACAGGCTATGACAACCGATTGTACTATTTCCGTTCAAGAGACGGCCAGACCTGGGAATTGCAAAATGTCGTCCTCCCTTACCTGACCGAAGAATACGGCAGTTTTGGCAGCCACGTGGCCTACTGGATGGAGACCACCGACGACAATCTCCTTGCGTTGGTCGTGAACAATCCGTGGAGCGATGGCATGGTCATCTATAGTTACGACGACGGTGAGACATGGGAGAGAAAGGTGTTCTATCATCACCCTGGCGTCAACACTACCTACGACAACTGGTTCATGTATCCCCGCTGGGCTTCCTGCGTCTGGGGTGACAACAACGAGCTTTGTCTGGCCTACGAATTCAATGGCAGCAAAGGCGAGCCTGGCTCCGATGAATATGACCTTGCCATCGGTGGTGTCGCCTTCTGGAGTGAATCCATGCCCTATAGAGGCGAAGAAAACCCCAGCTATGGCTACGGCTTCGACCCCACCAACCCCATGCCTCCTACGCCCGGACAACCTTTCATCATGGACTCCGCATACCTCTATGAAGACATTCATGCCTCCTCTCTTTATATGGACACACCCACTCACGAGCCATGGCCTGAGTATTTCGGTTTCCTAACCGAGCTAGACCCATACGGATACCCATATTTCTCCTTCATCAACCCGGAAGAACTCGGTCATCATGGTGACTACAAATGCGGCGTCTGCGCAATGCCCGTCCTTTGCAAAATACCCGGACATGACCATGAACTCATTGCCGTTTGGATGGCCTTGGACTTTAACCACTTCGACATAGAAACAAACAACTATTATTTCAAACTCTTCGTCTCTTGTTCTGTCGATGGCGGCAACAATTGGTTCAATCCAATACAAATCACTAACGATTTTTTGTGGGATTACACCGAATTCGTTTATCCCCAAGTCGCCATAGTGGACGGTATGCTCATCATAGCCTGTCAGGCAGATTATCAACCCGGCAGTTATGTTCATAACGGCGGCGATAACGATCCCGATGACAACTACTATCAAGGCTTTGCCATCGACCTGCACGAGCTCTTCCCAGAGGGCATTCAGGAGAATGAGCACGGCACCCGTTTCACCATCTATCCCAACCCTGCCGTTGGTCAACTCAATATCATCCTCAGCCAAAATGCTGACATCATAATTTACAACATCATGGGTCAGAAAGTGATGGACATCGAAGGTCATGTGGGTGCCAACAGCATCAACATCAGCAATTTGACAAGTGGCGTCTACTTCGTCAGTGCTGGTACTGAAACCCAAAAACTCATCGTGAAATAACACTACGCAAAGAGCCCCGAAAGCATCCAACTTTCGGGGCTCTTGCGCATGATCGTCTCTCAGATTCAATTGCCGCAGCCAGAGCAGCATTCGTTTTCGCCGCAACCACCACTGCAACCACTGCAGCCGCCAGGGGCGAAGTCTTCATCAGTCGACTCGCGCACATCGAGGATCTCGCCAGAGAAATGGAGGTGCTTGCCCGCCATGTCGTGGTTGAAGTCCATCTTCACGTGGTTGTCGCCAATCTCACGGACAATGCCGGCAATCGGGCGACCGTCGGAGGTTTGCATCATCAGTTGGGCGCCGACCTTCACGAGCTCCATCAACACGCCATTCTGCATGAACATATTCTTGTCGAGGTCCATGACATAGGCTTCGTCGCGCTCGCCGTAGCCCTCTTCGGGGGTCAGGTGGAAGGCGTACTTGTCGCCAGGCTCCTTGCCCATGAGGTTTTCCTCAAATTTGGGCAGCAACTGGTGCATACCGAAGATGCACACAAAGGGGTTCTCTTTCGTGGTCTCCTGAAGGATGGGACCGTTTTCGTCGTTCTCACGCAAGACGTAGGTCATGGTGACGACAGCTTGATCTTGGATTTTCATAAAGCGTTAGTATTTAAAGATTTAAAATTCAAAATTTAAAATTTCAAGATTTCTCATTTCAAGATTTCAAAATTCCAAAATTCAGCATTCTGCATTAACTTCGTTGAATCTTCGATTTCATAATTCTGCATTCTAATAACTTCCAAACATTTTACGTAACAGCCACTCCACGGCGGCGAGGCCAATAAGGACGAAGAATATCCATTTGGAATGAATCAGATCCTCAAAGCGGCTCTCGTGGTGCTCGATGGAGGTGATGCGAGCGTCTTTGTGCAGGTCCTCCGCAAGCTGTTGCATTTGTTGTGCAGTATAGCAGTTGCCGTTGGTCAGGCGGGCAATGCCGCGCATCCGCTCCACATCGGCAGTGAGTTGTTGTTCCTCGATACCGATGGCCACCACGCTGAACGTGCCGTTCACATTAATCTTGCGCTCACCCATCTGCGCCGACACTTTGTATTGGTAGAGCCCCTCTGGCAGCAGACCTGCATTCAGCTGGTAGTCGTGTTCGCGCTTCGAGAAGGTGTAGTCGTAGGTCTCGTTGGTCAACTTATTGACAATCTGGATCGTCAGCTCTGGATCGGTAACGAGTTCGTTGTTGGGGTTGCGCAACTCCGCTGTGATGATGACCGGCTCGTTGCTATAGTAGGTCTCCTTGGCATAGATCGCTGAACCGTCGTTGGTCGACAACAACAAGTATTTCAGTGTCTTGGAGAACATTTCGTCAAACACCTCATGGTTCTTCGACTGGTAGTACTCATACAGGCGCCAACGCCAGATGTTGGTACCGAAGAGGAAGGCTGTCTTGCGACCGTCGTTGGCGAAGCTCAGTAGCGGCAGTCCCGACTTCACGCCCATCACCTCTTGAAGCAACAGGTCGTCATGGCTTTGCATGGCGTTGATTTCCAAATGGGGCAATGCCAATGGCGGATATTTCGTGATGATTTGGTCTGTCTTTGCATCGAAGGTGAACGTCGAGAACGAGGCATTCGCATGCGCCTTCACATCCAACAGCGTGTTTGTTGCTCCTGAGTGTAACTCAAA
This sequence comes from uncultured Bacteroidales bacterium, assembly GCA_947303625.1. Taxonomy (GTDB): domain Bacteria; phylum Bacteroidota; class Bacteroidia; order Bacteroidales; family F082; genus Limimorpha. Next base: position 5,279 of record CAMYYV010000002.1, read on the forward strand.
AGTCTTCTGCAACTTATTCAGCAAATCGTGGTCAGTATCGCCGCCGATGACGAAGAGCACCGGTAGTTTCGTGTTGCGGTCGAGCTGCGACTTCAATGCGTTGAAATCCATCTTGGCGTTAGGCACCTGATGCAGGATGACCAGGTCGTAGTTGGCGAAATCAGGCAGGGTCTCCTTACCGAAGCAGAAGTCCACCTCGTAGTTGTCGTTGAGCACGCTACGCAAGGCGGCCAGATCGGGATGGGGCGAGGCCGCGACGCAGAGCAGCTTGTACTTTTGGTCGAGGACCTCCACAAAGATATGACGCACGTTGTTCAGCAGTTGTTCCTCCTCATTGATGCCGCTGACTTCGATGTCAATCGCCATCACGCCTTTTTTGGTGGCATCGAGCATGAAGTCGATCTCTTTCGAGAAGCGGTTGGAAGGAATCTCGATGTCGCGCTTCTCGATAATGCGGCCGCTTTCCTTGAGCGTCAGCTGGGCCTTTCGGCCTGCCAAGTCGCGGGCGGCAACAGTCACACGGACAGGAAAAGTGGCACCCAACGACACCACCTTATTATAATGCACATCGCGGATGGCGAGGTCGGGATAGGATACCGTGTCACCTAAAACGACTGAATGCACTGGGAAGGGAAACTTCTCCGCCACAAGCTTTGGCTCGAAGCCACGGTTATAGATGCCGTCAGAGAAGAGCAGCACCGCACCCACATTGCGCTTGTAATATCTTCTGTCCAAGGTCTTTAGCAACGATGATAGATCCGTCAGTTGGTCGGAGAAGTCGACTTGGTCGAAATCGCGCACTTCCTCGCCAAAGAGATATTCATCGACATTGAAATCAGCGTTCAGGTCTTTCCTAAACTGCTCAAATTGCGACAGGTACTCGTTTTTGTAAAAAACCGAATCCTTGCATAAAGCAATAGAAGAGGAATTGTCGTGGGCAAGGATAATCGTAGGCGTCTCCACCGAGCTGAATTTCTGCCGAATGAGCGGGTTGAAGAGCAGCAACACCACAAGACCCACCATCAAAGTCCGAAGAATGAACAATATAGCATTCAATGCTTTGCCATAGTGCTGTTTCTTGTTGCGAAAATACAACACCGTGGCCGCCGCCAGACCAGCCAGCAGCGACAATGCTAACATCCAAATGGGGATTCCGATGTTCATCTAACGCTCAAAATGAGGTGCAAAGATACGCTTTTTATTTCAAAAACTTTTGATGAAACAATCTATCTATATCAGCCACAAAACGGTCTTTGTCAAAGTCCGTCACTTTTTTTGGCACTTTCAAATTCTGAAAGGTATTGAGAACTTCTGAAGCAACTATTCTTTTTAATTCCTCGCCTTCTGCCATCAACACCTGCTCATAATTCAATTTGATTTCTATGTCCAATGTCTTATGGATGACAATTGGAATTGACCCAAAAGCCATTGTTTCCTTGTGTTCCGTGTATCGAGGCCGACGAGGTTTAGAAAAATCATCATATACAGGTTCAACAACGATAAGTCCAACAAGCATCTTTTCAATAGATTCACCATAATCATTTGATGCGACCAAATTGTTTGCCGCCTCCGACACTTCTTTTATCGCTTGCCTTTTTGAAACGCTTTTCTCCCAAGAAATGCTACTGTCAATTACACTTATTTCTAATTCCATTGTATTACACTATTTTGGCGCAAAGATAGGGATTTTATCGTGATTTTCTACAGATTTCTTTGCGAAGCAAATCCCCATAACCGAAGAAAACATTACTTTTGCGCAAAATTTGCGTCCATGAACACCCTTTCGGTCGTCATCATCACCTTCAACGAGGAGCAGAAAATCGCGCAATGCCTTGACTCCGTTAAGGATATTGCCGACGAGATTATCGTCGTGGACAGCCATTCCACCGATGCGACCGAGGCTATCTGCGACCGCTACGGCGTGAAGTTCTTTGGTCAGGACTGGCTTGGCTATTCCGAGCAAAAAAACCTCGCCGACGAACTCGCCACCTGCGACCTCATCTTCTCCATCGATGCTGACGAAGCGCTCTCGGACGAGCTGAAACAGTCTATCAAAGCACTGAAAGACAAGGAAATTGCCGAGAATGAGGTTTTTGCCATGAAGCGTCTCAACAACTATTGCGGTCAGTGGGTAAAAGGCTGCGGACTTTATCCCGAGACCAAGATCCGCATCTGGCGGCGCGGCTTCGCCGAATGGGAAGGCATTATCCATGAGTGGCTGAACTACAAGAGCGAGCCGAAGAAGACCCTCTTGCGCGGTGACCTGCTGCATTACTCCTGGGACACGCCCGAGGCTTTCCGCAAACAGCAGTTCCACTTCGCCGAACTGGGCGCACAGTCGTACTACGAACGCGGCAAGAAGACGGGCATCCTACCCTATCTTTTCAGCCCGAGCATCAATTTCATCCGCACCTATATTATAAAAGGTGGCTTCCTCTACGGCAAAACGGGATTCAGCATCTGCCGCGTGATGATGCAGGCTAATAGACAAAAGTATAATCTGTTAAGAGAGAAAATCAAAAAAAACAAATAAGCATTATGGAAGAACAATTTGAACAAGAAGTGGAACGCACCGTTACTGCGCTGAAAGCAGGAAAAACCATACTCTACCCTACCGACACCATTTGGGGGGTCGGCTGCGATGCCACCAATAGCCGCGCCTGCGACCGCGTGTTTGAAGTAAAGCAAAGACCGGCCAGCAAGAGCCTCATCATCCTCGTAGACTCAGCAGAACGGTTGAAAGACTATGTCGTCGACGTGCCACCCATTGCATACGACCTTATCGCACACACTACCAACCCTTTAAGTATCGTCTTCGCACAAAGTAAAAATTTGGCGAAAAACATCTCAACCGACAAATCCGTGTGCATCCGCGTGGTGGACAACGAGTTTTGTAAGGAGGTCATTCGTCGACTCGGCAAACCCATCACTTCGACTTCGGCCAACCTTTCAGGACAACCCACGGCGATGACCTACAGTGACATCAGCGAGGAAATCAAGAAAGCAGTCGATTATGAAGTACAGCTCTACCACGACAGCTTCGCCAAGCCCAAGTGCTCGACCATCATCAAGCTCAATGAGGACAATACTTTTGATATATTGAGGCAATAACCATCAACTAAACATCTCATGACACAAAAAAACGCCATTCTTACCTTCACTCTGATCCTTTTCATTGGATTACTTGGGAGCTGTAAAAAAGAAAACAACGGCAACGAAACTCCTGACACTCCTGTCATCGAGCATCTCATCCCACCCATCGATGAATACATGCCAGAGCGTCTGCTCCGCATATGCGATTCCCTTAATGTTTTGTATCGCGGCGACGAACCTCCGACCATTAATGGAGCTTTCATGGCTGAATCAATGAACATAGTCATCTTGGACAAAGTACCTGAGAGCAATTATCAAGGCTCCATTGGAACAATCCCAGTCCCCAGCTATTATGAATTCGACAAACAAAATGAAGGCCAATATCATTTGACTTTCAAACAACCCATGGGAACACCTGGTGATTTTAGTTTTTACCTCGAGAGATCCGATACCGACAGTACCTATTTCCATATCAAAGACAACACCTCTCTTTTCACTGACGACCCCATCGCTCCACCCTATTTCAGAAGCAGCACGTTTATTCCAGAAGATTTCAAGCATGCTTATCTCATTGGCCATGGGGATTATTTCACGCTATATTTCTATGAAATACGTGAACTCAGTAGCAACGCCCTTCCTTTATCTGCCATCCTCATGTCTGGGAAAATAGCCACTGACGAAGAGGGCAATCCTATCATTGAGGATTTCTGGTGTGGAAAGGAGACCATGAAATACTACAGCGAGAGCATACTCATTGGCCAATTCATTCAACATGGTTATATCCCTACTCCTGGCGATATTAATATATTACAATGCCCAGTCAACCTTGTCGTTGGCAGTTATCCTAATTGAGTGTGTCCCAGTTTACTTTCCTGAAAATTCGTTATCTTTGCGCCCCTAAAACACCATTCTCACCCATGAAATCATTGAAAATGTTTTTCTTGGCTCTTGCCTGCCTATTTGCCATGACGGCAACAGCCCAACAGCCCCAATCCAAAGCCCAAATGAATGCCCAAAAACTGGGCACCACGCTTTATCTCATCGAAAACTACTATGTCGACACCGCCGACATCGACAAGGTGACGGAAGACGCCATTGTCGCGGCGCTGAAAGAGCTCGACCCGCACTCGGCCTATATCTCAAAGAAGGACGTGGAAAAAGCCAACGAACCCCTTGTGGGTAGCTTTGAGGGCATCGGTGTGACCTACCAACTCATCCGCGACACCATCACCGTCATCAGCCCCACAGCGGGCGGTCCCTCCGAAAAGGTGGGCATCATGGCTGGCGACCAGTTCATCAAGATTGACGGAGAAGATGCCTTCGGCAAGAAAATCGACAACGAATACGTGCAGAATCATCTGCGCGGCAAGAAAGGCACCAAGGTCACCGTAAGCGTGAAGCGTGGCAACAACCCAGAGCTCATCGACTTTGAGATTATCCGCGACAAGATACCGCTGAACAGTATCAATGCTGCTTATATGCTCGACAACCATGTAGGCTACATCAAACTCGACCGCTTCGCGCAAGAGTCGACCCAAGAATTCAAAGAAGCCTTCGCCAAACTGCAAAGTCAAGGCATGGAGTCGCTCATCTTTGACCTGCGCGGCAACACGGGTGGCTACCTTAAAACCGCTGTTGAGCTGGTGGACCAGTTCCTTGAGGACAACAAACTCATCGTCTTCACCGAAGGTATCAACTCACCCCGTCAGGAATGGAGAAGCAGCAAATCAGGGCTTTACATCACTGGCAAACTGGTCGTCCTCATCGACGAAGGCTCGGCCTCGGCCAGCGAGATCCTCTCAGGTGCCATCCAAGACCACGACCGCGGCATTGTCATCGGTCGCCGCTCGTTTGGCAAGGGGCTGGTGCAACGGCCCTTCAACCTGCCTGACGGAGCACAGATACGTCTCACTACCTCGCGCTACCACACCCCTTCAGGTCGCTGCATCCAGCGGCCTTACGAAAAAGGTGCCGAGGACTACGCCATGGAGATGGAGAAACGCCTTAAAAACGGCGAATACTATCATGCCGACAGCATCCATTTCCCTGACTCGCTGAAATTCAAGACCGCTGGTGGCCGTACCGTTTACGGCGGTGGCGGCATCATGCCCGACATCTTCATCCCCGTCGACACAGCCTACAACAGCAAACTCTACACCGACCTCGTCCGCAAAGGCGCCCTCAACCGCTTCACCACCGACTACGGCCTCAAACACCGCGACAAAATCAAAGCACAATTCGTTGACTTTGAGCATTTCAACAAAGATTTCGAGGTCGGCAACGACCTCATCGACGGACTAAAAGCTGCCGCAAAGGAAGCCAAGGTGGATTGGGACGACGAACAATTCAAGCATTCGGAGAAATTCCTCCTCTTACAGATGAAAGCCTTGATTGCCCGCAACGTGTGGGAGACACAACAATACTATCAGGTGATGGCCGCCACCGACCCCGGCATCCAGAAAGCTTTGGAAGTGCTTGGCAACGAGAAAGAATACAGAAAGATTCTGACAAGGTGATAGTTTTTGCACGAAAACAGCACCTGCAATCAGAAAAATTCCTATTTTTGCCGTTTAGACGTCTGATTTTCTAGAAATTAGATAACAATTTAAATATCAACTAATTAAACTAAAAAATGAAGAAATTTGGTTTACTCACAGCAGCATTCCTGATGATGGGATTGCTGTTTGGCACGCAAGTGATGGCTCAGCACATCGAGCTTGGCGTTGCCAAGTCGGCACAGACTTGTGCCAACGTGACTGACGAAGGCTTCACTGCCTCGTTCTCCTTCAGCAGCATCGACGCCACTGAAGTTTCCACCGAAAAAGGTGTGTTCTCCAACATCACCATGGACAACACCTATCCCGCCGGCAACATTGGCGAGCCCTCGCTGCCTGCGGCCAACAAACTCATTGCCATTCCTTATGGTGCTAGCAATGTCTCTGTCAAAGTGACGAGCTACAGCACCAAGGTTTACTCCCTTGCCGATTTTGGCATCAAGACCATCTATCCTCAGCAGCCTCTGCTCTATAAGAACCAGAAGCCCGAAGATGTACCCTTCGCCTACAGCGAGAAGGCTTACGCTGCTAAAGGCTTTGCCGAGCGTCCTATCGCCGAGGTGAACATCCAAGGCACGATGCGTGGCATCCAAGTCGGCAACCTGACGGTGAATCCCGTTCAATACGACCCCGCCACCAACAGCATCCGCGTTTACAACGACATCCAAGTTGAGGTGCGTTACAACCAATACGACAAGTCGGCCTCTTACGACGAGTTCGCCCGTACGTTCAGCCCTTATTTCGCTGGCGTCTACGACCAAATGTTCAACTGGCGCGACGACGTGTATGACGAGCATCCCGACCTGTGGCAGTCGCCCGTGAAGATGTTGGTCATCGCCGACCGTATGTTTGAAGGTGCCTTGCAGGAATGGCTGGCTTGGAAGACCACCAAAGGCATCTACCTGAGCGTACACTACACCGATGAAATCGGCAACAACGCTTCGGCCATCCGTGCCTTCATCCAAGACGAGTATTCGAAAGATGCCCCCACCTTCCTGATGGTCGTGGGTGACAAGAACCAAGTGGCTCCCAGTTTCTCCTCTGCCAGCCAGACCGGCTGCGTCAGCGACCTTAACTACTCAAGCGTCGACGGCGACGAGTTCCCCGATATGTTCCACAGTCGTCTGTCGGCCGAGAATGTGTCGCAGCTGACCGCCATGCTTAACAAGGCTTTGGAATATGAGCAATACACCATGCCCGACCCGAGCTACCTGAACAACGTGCTTCTCATTGCTGGTGAAGACAGCGGCTACGGCGTCACCGTGGGTCGTCCCACGATTTGGTATGCCACCAACTACTACTACAACACCGAGCACGGCTACGCCCAAATCAACGAGTTCAGCCACGGCACCTATACCAACTGCTACAGCTACCTAAGCAGTGGCGTCGGTTTCGCCAACTACACCGCCCACGGCAGCCAGACCAGCTGGGCCGGTCCTGAGTTCAACGTCAACAACGTTAACCAACTGACCAACGAGCACAAGTACTTCCTCGCCATCGGCAACTGCTGCCAGTCGGGTGACTGGGGTTATGGCACATGCTTCGGCGAGGCCATGGTGCGTGCCGAGAACAAAGGTGCTTACGCCTACATCGGCTCCTGCCCCAACACCACCTGGTACAACGACTATTACTTCGGCGTGGGTGCAACTGCCCGTCACGACGGCACAATGCCCACCTACGAAGAGACCACGATGGGTTTGTATGATGCCATTTGGGATGATGACGCCTACAACACCGTCACCTCTTACCTGTTCATCGGTAACCTCGCTGGCAACGCTGCCCAGGCCCTCGGTTACGAGATGCACTCACAGACGCTGTATTACTGGCAAGCCTACCACGTGTTGGGCGACGGTTCCATCATGCCCTTCCGCGTGCAGCCTACCGCTAACAACGTGAGCCACATGCCCACCGTTCCGATCGGTATGGACTTCTTCACCGTCAGCGCCAACCCTGGTTCCTACGTGGGTATCTCCAAGGACGGTGTCCTCTACGGCGCTGGCCTCATCGGTGAGAGCGGCACTGCCGACATCCCGATCAGCCCCATCACCAGCGGTGGCGATGTCACCATCTGCGTGACCCATCCGCGTCACATCCCCTACATCAGCACCATCCCCGCCGCAGCCTTGGAAGGTGCCTATCTGACAGTCAACGAAGTACAATGCGACCAGCCCTTGGTCACGGGTGCCTTTGTGACTCCTACCGTCTCCATCAAGAACGTGGGTATTGAGACCGCCAACAACATCAACGTCGTGCTGAGCACTGAGTCGGAATATGTCCAACTCGTCGGTACCACGGCCACGATTCCTTCACTCGCTCCCGACCAAGTCTACTCGATTGCCAACACCTTCTCGTTCAACACCGATGTCAATATCCCCAACAACACCCCGGTACGTTTCTTTGTGACCTGCACCTCGGGCAGCGACACGTGGGAAGGCAGGTTCGACCTCACCTTCAGTGCCCCTGAATTTGCTGTGACCAACATCAGCAACACCGAGCTCACCCCGGGTAACAACGGCACCATCAGCTTCGACATCGCCAACAACGGCGGCGCCAGAGCCGAGAATGTCGTCTTGGAGGTCTACTCCAGTTCCAACGATCTCACTCTCTCAGGCAACAGCTTCAACTTGAACAGTCTTGAGGCGGGTGCCTCCACTAACGTCCCCGTCGGTGTCACCGTCGCTAGCGGCGTTGAATTGGGTTCGACCTACGAGATCAACTACCTCGTGACCGCCGGCCACTATTCCACAGCTGGCACCTACGTCATCACTGTGGGTAACATCGTGGAGAGCTTTGAGACTGGCGACTTCAGCATGTACGACTGGACCTTCAGCGGCGGTGCCAACTGGACCATCGTGAACACTGGCGCCCACACTGGCACCTATTGCGCCAAGTCGGGCAACATCGGCGATAGTCAACAGACCGACCTTGTCCTTACCATTGACATCCTTGCCGATGGCGAAGTCAGTTTCTACAAGAAAGTGTCTTCCGAAAGCAACTGGGACTGGTTCCGCTTCTATATCGACAACGTCCAAATAGGAGAATGGTCTGGCGAAGTCGCTTGGAGCCAGCAGACCTATGATGTGACCACAGGCACCCACACCTTCAAGTGGAGCTACCAGAAAGACGGTAGCGTGAGCAACGGCAGCGACTGCGCTTGGGTCGACGACATCCAGTTCCCGCCCACCAGCGTCATCCTTTCACTTGACCCCGTCACCAACCTTGAGGCTAACGTCAACGGCAGCAATGTCAACCTGAGCTGGGATGCTCCTGCAGGTGCCTCGGCTTACATCATCTACCGCAATGGTGAAGAAGTGGGCAACCAAGGCAGCACCACCTTTGCCGACATCGTCAACGACGGAGTCTACACCTACAGCGTCGTCGCCACCGACGGCAACGGCCGCTTCTCGGCTCCCGAGCATGTCGCCGTCAGCGTCGGCATCGTCGGCGTGGAAGAGAACACGCTCGAAAGCGTGAGCATCTATCCTAACCCTGTCAACAACATGCTGACCATCGACGGTGGCAATGCCGAATACAGCTATGTCATGTACAACGGCATGGGCCAGATGGTTGCTAATGGCAAAGCCCAAGGCCTCGAACATATCAATGTCAGCGACATGGCCAAGGGCGTCTACTTCCTCCGCCTCACCACTGGCACGCAAGTGCGCGTGGAGAAGGTCGTGGTGGAATAATCACACTACCATAAACGAAAAGAGGCAGCCGATCGGCTGCCTCTTTTCGTTTACATCCCTCTCTGTTTCTTGATGGCCTCGTAGGCCGCGTTGATCTCTTGGAACTTCTTTTCGGCCGCTCGCCTCACCTCTTCGCCAAGGTTGCTCACCAAGTCAGGATGGTTCTTCTTGGCCATCTCGCGATAGGCCCTTTTCACCTCCTCGTCGGTGGCCGTTGGCGCGATGCCGAGGATCTTGTAGGCACTGTCCGTCTCCTTGATAAACATGGCCTTCACCGACTTGAAGTCGCTGTTGGTGATGCCCATATAGTCGGAGATTGTGTTGATGACACTTAGTTCCTCTGGCGAGATAAAGCCATCGGCATCGGCGATGCCAAACAGATAATGCAGCAACTGCAAGCGCGATGAATAGTCCATATAACGTCCCACCTGCTGGCTGACCTCTTGAATATTATACTCCTGCTCCAAAATCTCGCGAAGCATCTTGACATATTTCTCGGCCTGTTCCTGCCCGAAGTTCTGCAGGAAGAAACGCTTCACATAATCGAGTTCGGAGCGTTTCACGTTGCCGTCAGCCTTCATGACAGCAGCCGAGAGCACGAGAAACGTCACATTGAAGTCGCGTTGGGGTTCCGTGTTGCCAAAGGTTTCGTTCACCTCAGAACGACGAGGCCGCCTGCCCGAGAAGAGACTCCCAAGGACCACCGCGACGATGCCGCCCAGCGGGTTCTGGGTGAAGGCCCATCCCAAGCCAAACAAGACGATTTTTGAAAAACAGCCCATGCCTATAGTTATTGTATCGGGCGGCAAAGTTACACAAAAAACTTCAGTTGAAAATAATTCCGAAGAAAACCAGATGAGCGAAGGAAAAAGATACGTATTTTTGCATTTTTAATCGAATCACAACTTTTAATCTTTTCACAAATGAAAAAAGTATTATTCTCCCTCCTGTTTGTGGCCCTGTCAGTAATGGCAACTGCCCAACAATGGAACAGCATCGGCAGCAATGCCCCTGCCAGTCCTGAGGTCACCTTGGTTTCGAGCAGCGAGCAGCAAGTCGTAGTTGACTTCACGCTGGGCGGTTTTAACCTGACCCGTGTGAACACCCCAAACGGCACCCAGCTCGTCGTTTCGGTTCCAAAGATGGCCCCGATGCTCGAAGCGGGTGCTCCCGACCTTCCTCAATTCCCTGTCCCTGCCATCATCGGCGACATGGCTGAAATGGAAGTCAGCGTAATCAAGAGCGTTTTCGCTGATTATGAGAACGTCGAGATTGCCCCTTCGAAAGGCAACTTCAGTCGTCAGATCGACCCTGAGAGTGTGCCTTACACCTATGGCGCGATGTACAGTCAGGATGCCTTCTACCCGGCAGCCCAGGCTTATCTCGAAACGCCCTACATCATTCGTGATTTCCGCGGGCAAAACATCATGGTGCGTCCCTTCGCTTACAACCCCGTGACGAAGACCCTACGCGTCTATCACCACATGACCATCGCCATGAACAAGGTGAGCGACAACGGCATCAACCAAAAGACGGTCCACAAATCCACTGCCAAGGTATCAGCCGAGATGCAGGCCGCCTACAACCACCGTTTCATCAACTACAAGTCATCCACTGCGAAGTACACCTTCGTCGAGGATCGTGGAGAGATGCTGATCATCTGCCCCGACCAATATTTGGAGGCCATGCAGCCTTTTGTGGAATGGAAGAACCAATCGGGCCGTCCCACCACCATGGTAAGCCTCTCCGAGGTTGGCGGCAACAACGATAACCAAATCAAGAACTACATCAACAGCATCTACACCAACCCTGAGCGCAACCTGACCTATGTCCTCCTCGTTGGCGACTATGCGGACATCACCCCCCATTCGATGAACAGTGGACGCAGCGACAACTGGTTTGGCCAGCTGGAAGGCGGCGACTACTACCCCGAAGTGCTCACAGGCCGTTTCTCGGTGCAGAGCATCAACGACGTAAACACCCATGTAAATAAGGTGCTGTATTATGAACGCGACATGAAAGACGGCGAGACCTGGGTCAACCAAGGCATCGGCATCGGTGCCAACGAAGGTGCTGGTCAAGGCCACTTTGGCGAAGCCGACTATGTGCACATCAACTACATCCGCGACACACTGATGCACTACACCTATGCGGACGTGACACAGCAATATAGTGGTGTGGGCAGCGGCACCAGTGCCAATGCCATCAGTGCCGACTTCAATGCAGGCAAAAGCATCTGCAACTACTGCAACCACGGATCGCAGACCGGCTGGGCTGTGGCCAGCTACAGCAACAGCCATGTGAACGCTTTGGTGAACGACGACAAGTGGCCCTACATCTGGTCGGTGGCCTGCAACAACGGCGAATTCAACGGCAACTGCTTCGCTGAAGCCTGGCTGAGAGCCACCAACCAAGCCACGGGACGTCCCACTGGCGCCATCGGCGGCATGTTCAGCTGGATCTCACAGCCTTGGGTGCCTCCAATGTATGGCCAAGACGAAATGGTCGACATTCTCACCGGATGGAGAAGTACCGACCAATTTTGCCACACTTTCGGCGGTGCTTCCTTGAATGGCAACATGTACATCCTTGATGCCGCTCCGAGCGATAACGGCGACACCCACAACACATGGATCCTCTTTGGCGACCCGAGCCTGCTGGTGCGCACCGACAACCCGACAAACATGGACGTCACCTGTTCGCCCTCAGTACTGATGCTCGGCATGAACGAGCTAGAGATCACCGCTCAGAACACGGCCTACGGCATCGCCACCCTCATGATGGATGGAGAGGTGATCAGCACAGGCTACATCCAAGACGGCACCTGCACCCTTTCCTTCGCCCCCATGACCAACGTGGGCACCGCAATGTTGACCGTGATCGGCTACAACAAAGTGACTCAAGTCGTCGACATCCAGGTCCTTCCTGCCGAAGGCCCCTACATCATCGTGACCAACTACGCACCCAACTTCGCTCCCGTCAACCAAGAGACAAGCTTCACCTTGTGCTTCAAGAACGTCGGTGTCGAGCCCACCAACGGCAACACCAACGTCACCTTGACGTGTGACGACCAGCGGATGAACATCGTCAACAACACGGCTCAATTTGGCGTGTTGCCTGCCGAAGAAACTGTCACCCTGCAAGACGCCTTCAGATTCATCGTCGCCGAAGGCGTGGAAGACGGCACCCGCTTCCAAATCGACATCAATATGACCGATGGCCGGCAAACCTGGAGCGGCAAGGCATTCATCACTGCCGGACAAGCCATCCTCGATTACGTCGGCACCGACTGGGCCGGAGGCTTCTTGCCGGGCGAGACCTTATCGTTCGTAGCTAACTTTAAGAATACTGGTCACTACATGGCTACCAACGCCATTGCCAACATCACCTGCGAAAGCAACTATGTCACCTTGCTCAACCCCACCATCGAGATTGGCACCATCGACCCTAACGGCACCGCCACCTGTGTGTTCAACGTCCAAATCGACGAGAGTTGTCCCGAGACCGAGGCCATCGAGTTCCATTTCATCATGCAAGCCGATGGTGAGTTGAGCGCAGAAGGCTCTCTCGTCATCAAGAATGTCTGCCGTGTCGTCTTCGAGATGGCCGACAGATGGGGCGATGGCTGGAACGGCGCTTCGCTAACGGTCAGCTTCAACGACGGCACCGCTCCCGTGTCGCTCTCCTGCGAGGGCAATTCACAAACGGAGGTGCTTGAGATTGGCAAGGGCACACACGTCACCTTGACATGGAACCGCGGCAGTTACGACTCCGAGTGCTCCTTCGTCGTCAGATATGAGGATGGCGCTCAGATCTATCAAGTCAGCGGCCCTTCACCGGGTGTACTCTATGAGTTCGACTGCGACTGCGCTGTTGGCGGAACCTCCAGCTTGGACCCCGTCGAGAACCTGACTGCAGAGATTGGCATCGGCACAGTGACCCTCACCTGGGACAGACAAGAAAGTGCCATCAACTACATCATCAGCCGCAACGGCATCGAGATTGCCCAAACCACGGAACCCACATACGTCGACGAAGTCTTCACTGAGTATTTCTACACCTACTGTGTCGTTGCTGAATACACTTCTGGCAACAGCACTCCTGAGTGCATCGTGGTAAAGTCAGAACTTAGCATTGAAGAGAATCCGACAGAGTTCATCATCTATCCCAACCCCGTCAGCAACACGCTGCACATCAACGGTGGCAATGCCGAATACAGCTACATGCTTTACAACGGCATGGGACAAGTGGTGGCCCAAGGCAAGGCCCAAGGTGCTGAGCAAATCAGCGTCGATGGCATGACCCAAGGCGTCTACTTCCTGCACCTCACCTCTGGCACTCAAGTGCATGTGGAGAAGGTCATTGTGAAATAAGACACCAACCCTTACGAGAAGAAAGGCGACCTCGAACGAGGTCGCCTTTCTTATGATATTGTTAGAAAATCACTCTTGGAAAATGTCCTCATGATAAACCCCCTCGCCCACGATGACCGAAGTGGCGTTGAACCAACCTATCGCATCGCAGTTGGAGAAGACATTGGTGAACATGGCAGGGAAAGCACCCATCACTGGGTTAACACCTATAGCAAGCTTCTGTGCCACAATGAAATACATATAATCCTTAGAAATACTGTATAGCTTCACGGTTACCACGTCGCCCTCATCGAGATAAGACTTATTCATGATGCCCACGGGGATTTCAATGTTGTTTTGCAGCATCTCCGGACCGTTAAAGTAATAGCCCGCATAACCATTCATCGGGAAAAGGTTGAACAACTTGGAGGGCCGGTTCTTGAACAACCGTCCGTTCAGATAAAGCTCCACATTATAGACAATCGACGAGTCAGCGAGTGTTTGGAAATAAGGGCACACGCACACCGCAGCAGCGTCGTCGACAAGAGGGATATTGTTTTCGTCACGTTTGGGAATCAGACAGACTGAGTCGATACCTCTTGCGTTATTCGACATCTTGGAGTCGACATACATACGAAGCGGCCTCGAATACAACGTATTCTCTTCGACAGTCACCTCCAGATGGTACCAACGATTCTTGACTCCCGCCACCGAATCAGTGAGATAATGGCCAGGCTTGTTCTCCTGTTCGTGGTACCATATTGTATCGTCGCCCGAAGTCACATACACCTCGGCATGAGGTATCATCTCTCGCCCCATCGTGTCATACAAGGCGGAGGAATAGCTGAGAATCACCTCGTGTTGCTTGAACTCGTCCGTAATGGAGCCCTCGATGACGGGAATGCGCTTGCCTTGAGGCACCTCCATGACGATCTCCTCAGTGCATGAAGCCAACATGCCGAGACCCAACAAGCAAACCATATAAAGCTTCCACCTTGCCATAACCTTATTTTCTGAAGACCGTACTCGCCGAGACGACAGAGGCCGTGAAGAACCACCCGACGCCTTCCCCTTGAGGCTGGATGTTGGTACTCACATTGGCCGGCGCACCCATCATGGGGTTGCTGCCCGTCGACATCAACACGCTGTAAAAATAATAGTAATAATCCGGCGTGATGCTATAAAGATCCGCCTGAATCCTGTCGCCGTCATTAAGCTCCGACCTGAGGAAATAAGCGATCGGAATTTCCTTGTTGTTTTCCAACATCTCAGGACCGTTAACATAATAGCCTGCAAAACCACCTTGCGGAATCATCATACTGATGGCCAAGCTGTCGGAGACCAGAGTGTCATTCTTCCAAACCTTGGGCATATATATAAGATTGGGATCGGGAAGACTTTGGAAGTACGGGTAGACCCATTCGATGGTGTCGCGCATAAACACCGAAGGAATACTATCGTTATCGCCATTGAAATGCTTGACGACGAGGCTGTCGACAGTTTCCACATTGTCTGGTATCAGGCTCTCGGCAAACAACTCCTTTACATCGCCGCCATCCGGCACCTTGACGCAAAGGCGATAAACCGTGTTTTTCCGTCCTCCAACAGAATCAGTGAAATAATGGCCCGGTTGCTCTGCATCTTCATAATAATACAAAGTATCCACACCATCGGTCACATACACAGTGGCGCCACTGATCATCTGGATATCGTTCTGGTTATAGAACTCAGCGGTATAACTCAGGATAGCTTCATGATGCTTCACCTCGTTGGTCAACGAAGCCTCCACGCCAATCATCGGGTCGCCTTCCTCCACGTCAATGACGATATCTTCAGTGCAAGCTGCAAAGAGCGCTATCGAAGCTAGCAACAGTATCCAATGCAGGTTCTTCATACGCTCAATATTTGAAGTTATAGGTAATGGAAGGCACCGCCGAGAACAGGTACATGTTCTTGGTGACGATGCTGCCATTGGGACCCTGGTCGAAAGTAATGGCCCAAGTGTTGTGATGGGCGTAGGCATTGTAGACGGAGACGTTCAACTCATGTTGCCAGCGGCGCTGAGGGTCGAGTTTACCGAGTTTGCACGTAAACGAAAGATCGAGACGGTGGTAGTCGGGATAGCGGCTCTCATTGCGGTGTCCGTTATACACCGCGTAGGTCACACCGTTGATGGTGTATTGTCCGTAAGGGAACGTCACCGGTTGACCTGTATTGTAGATCCAATTGGCAGCCAAGGTGATACGCGGTGTCACGTCGTAGCTGCCCACGATAACGATGTTATGCGGGCGGTCGTATGGCGAGCGATATTCCCTGCCATAGCTGATTTCAGGAATGGTACGGAACGTGCGCGAATAAGTATAGGAGACCCAGCCCGTGAACTTACCCACATTCTTCCTGACGAGAAACTCAGCGCCATAGCTACGGCCCTTGCCAACGCGCAGCTCGCCGTCAATCAACAAGTAACCGTAGGTGATGGCATTGTCCTTGAAGTCGATGACATTCTGCATGTTCTTGTAATAGACCTCCACCGAGGTCTCAATGGCATCGTCCTTGAAATTACGGAAATAGCCCAAGGCAAACTGGTCGCACTTCTGTGGCTTCACATTGGGACTGGTGGGGAACCACACATCGAAGGGCAGACCGCCCGTGGCCGACGAGGCCACCTGGGCATATTGCACCGTGCGCGAATACGAGGCCTTTACCGATGAATGCTCGTCGATCTGAAACATAGCCGCCACACGCGGCTCGGGGTTGACAACCGTATTGAAGGTCTCGCCTCTGCCATAATACAAGGTATCGATAGGCGTATGGATCAACGTATCAAACACATAGAGTTCCTCTGCGCCGATATTCTGAAAACACGACAGCCTCAAACCTGCTCGGAAAGTGAGACGCGGCACTGGTGTATAGTCGTGCGAGAAATACACGGCATGTTCCAAAGCCTTGCGTGCCACCGCCTTCGTTTGGTCCACCTGAAGGTATTGTGAGAGAGCTCCTCCCCTGTCGTCGATTTCGCCTTGCAAATAAGACTGGATACCCGTGGTGAGGCCAAACTTCGAGACGTTTTCGTCGTTCCAATGCATGGCAAAGTCATAGTTGAGGCTGGCAGCGTCAGTACCCGCCTTGATGGCGAAATTGTAAGGGCTGTAATTTATATCGATGCTATAACGGTAACGCGAGCCTATCAGCGAGAGGTTGGAAGTGAGACGGTCGGAGAAGATATGGCTCCACCGCAAAGTAGCACTGCTGTTGCCATAGCCAAGGCCAATCATCTCCTGCATCGAGAACTGGTCGTGACCATTGTAAAGCGACAAAAACAGACGGTCGTTCTTACCGAGGTTCTGCGTCACCTTGGCGTTGACGTCGTAGAAATTGATTTTCGACTTATTGAGGTCCTCGCCCATGAACGGCAAGATAAGGCCTGCGTAGGTCCTGCGGCCCGCTACCATCACCGAAGTCTTATGGTCGAAGAGCGGTGTCTCAAGCATCAGATGGCTCGTCACCAAGCCCACACCACCCTGGAATCCGAGGCGTTTGGGTATCTCGTCCTTGACCGAAACGTCGAGCACCGACGAAAGGCGTCCACCGAAATTGGCGGGAATGTCGCCCTTATAGAGTGTAGCATCTTTCACCACGTCGTTGTTGAACACGGAGAAAAACCCAAGGAAATGCGAGGCATTGTAGATGGGGGCGCCATCAAGCAGGATGAGGTTATGGTCAGTGGCACCACCACGCACGCTGAAACCCGAAGAGCCTTCTGAAGCCGACTGCACGCCCGGCAGCAAAGTGATGCTCTTGATGACGTCGACCTCGCCCATCAACGCAGGGATTTTTTTGATGGTGATCATGTCGAGCGTCTGCACGCTCATCTCCAATGCGGTCACGTTACGGTCCTTACGCTCGCTGGTGACCTGTACCTCCGACAGTTTCTCCGATTCGGGCTGCAGCTTCAGGTTAAGCGTCTGCGGCTTGGCGGTCACGGTCACTTTCTTGTTGAGTGTAGTATAGCCCACATACGAGACACGCAACGTATGCTCTCCCAGTGGCAAATCCAACTCGTAACGGCCTCGCTCATCGGTCACGGTGCCTTGCTGTAGTTTCTCCACATACACCGAAACGCCAATCAAGGTCTCGTTGGTCTCAGCGTCCTTGACTTGACCTGAAACTTGCCCCTTCTGTTGCGCCAACGCACTGAATGTCAGCAAAAAAACACAAACTATCGATAGAATGATTTTACGATGCATCTTGGTAACGATAAAATTTGTGCAAAGATACAAAACAAAATGCATCCGAGGCCTGTTTTTCTCTCAAAGTCCACAAAAGCGCTATGATTACAACGTCTTATATTCCAATCTCCCCATCTTCTCGACTTCCAACGAAGGCTGTCCAAACTCCTCCGTAACCTTGCCCAAAAGCAAATACACACCATCGCCTTGGAAGGGCCAATCTTTCAGCACCTGCGGGAAATGCACCGTGTCGAAGGCCTCGCCTGTGGCATCGACGAAAGTGGCAAGGGCCATGGGGTCGCCTTTGCAGGTGCGGAAGTTTTTCACCGTCACCAGCTTGCCCAGCATCCGATAACGTTTCCCTACAAAATGCAGCATCTGACAGGCCATCAACTCGCCCCGGAAGCTGGTTTTGAGTAGGTCGAACCAGGTCAAGGTGACGGGGAAGCCATAGAGTTCAATTTCGTCGTAGGCGCTCTGCAGGACGTTGGTCGTGAAGTCGGGAAACTCAAAATGCTGGCTTTCGAGTTGGAAAAGCGTCTCGGGCTGTTCCTTCCTGCCTTCGCTCTTGTTGAGATGTGCTTGCCACAACAGCTCGGCTTTGGACTTCTTCGTGAAATTGAAGGCTCCTCCACGAATGAGCAAGACGAGTTGCTCCAAGGTGAACGGCACTCTTGAAATGAAATCCTCCAAGCTCTTGAATGGCCCTCGCGCCTCGCGTTCTGCAAGGAAATGTTCCACAAATTGCTGCTCCAAGCCTTGCAGATGCACAAAACCCATGAAGATGGTCCTGCCGTTCAAGGTGGTGAGGTAGTTGCTTCGGTTGACGCAAGGCAGATGGATCTTCGCACCCATGCGCCGCGCCTCGTTGAAGTAGAACCAAGTCTGGTAGAAGCCGCCGAAGTTGTTGATCACAGCCACCTGAAACTCCAAGGGATAATGGCTTTTCAGATAGAGGCTTTGATAACTCTCCACCGCGTAAGAGGCTGAATGTGCCTTAGAGAAGGAATAGCCCGAGAACGACTCGATTTGTCGCCAAAGCTCCTGCACCAAGGCATCGGGATAGCCCTTGGCCTTGCAGTTGTCGAAGAAGCGTTTCGTCACCTGCTCAAACTCGAACTTGTCGCGCATCTTATGGCCCATCATGCGGCGCAACACGTCGGCTTCGGCCAAGTCCAAGCCCGCAAAGTAATGCCCCACTTTGAGCACATCCTCCTGATAAATCATCACGCCGTAGGTCTCGGCCAAAAGTTCTTTGAGGATGGGGTGCTTGTAGTCCACCGTGTCGGGGTGGTGGAAGCGTTTGATATACTCTCGCATCATGCCCGAGTGGGCCACACCCGGCCGGATGATGGAACTGGCCGCCACCAAGGTCTTGTAGTCGGAACAACGTAATTTGCGTAGCAGACCGCGCATCCCTGGACTCTCGATGTAGAAGCAACCGCAGGTCTCGGCTTTGAGCAGCTGTCGGCGAATCAGTTCATCTTGTTTCAGCGCGTTGATTTGATGGATGTCGATGTGCACGCCGCGGTTGCGTTCCACCATCTCCACCGCATCGCGGATATGGGCGATGCCGCGCTGGCTGAGGATGTCGATTTTCACCAGTCCTACCTTTTCGGCGGAATACATGTCGTATTGCGTGGTTGGGAATCCCTTGGGTGGCAGGTCGAGGGCGGCAAAGTCGGTGATGGGCTTTTCGGTGATCAGTACTCCGCCGGCATGGATGGAGCGTTGGCGTGGAAAGTCGCGGAGACGTTCGGCGAGGGCGAGAATGTTGCGCCCAATCTCGCTCTGTTGGGCAAAGGCCTCGGGATGGCGTTCCATCTGGTCGATTTCGCCTTTGGGCAAGCCGAATACCTTGCCTAACTCGCGGCAGAGTGAGTTGTCTTGAAAGGTGACTGTTGCTCCCAGTAGTGCCACATGCTCCCGACCATGTTTTTCAAAGATGTGTGCGATGACCTTGTCGCGGTCGCGCCACGAGAAGTCAAGGTCGAAATCGGGCGGGCTGCTACGCATAGGGTTGAGGAAACGCTCGAAATACAAGTCCAGTTCGATGGGGTCCACGTCGGTGATCTTCAGGCAATAGGCCACCACGCTGTTGGCACCGCTGCCGCGTCCGACATGATACATGCCCTGCTTCATGGCAAACTGTACTATCTCCCAGGCGATGAGGAAATAGGCGCAGAAGCCCATCCTTTCGATGATCTCCAATTCTTTCTCGATGCGGCGGTAGGCGTTTTTGTTGGCCGTACCATAGCGGTAGGCCATGCCATCAAAGGCCAGTTGGCGCAGCAGCTCACGGTCGTCGTAGACATTGCCCGTGAAGGTGCGCTTGTTTTTTACGCTCGCGTCTATGCTGATTTCGCAATTCTCCAAGATACGCTCCGCGTTTTCAATAAGTTGTGGATAGAGCGCGTAGGTGGTCTTCAACCTTTCGGCAGGCAACAGAATCTCATCAGGCGCGGCACAAGTGGAGGGTTCGAGGCGCGAGATTAGCACGTTTTCGTCGATGGCACGCATGCACTGGTGCAACTGGAAGTCATCCGCTTCGGCAAAGGTCACGGGCTGCATGGCGACAAGCTTCTCGAAGGATTCGCAGTTGTACAGCTTGGTCAGTTGGGAGAAGCGCACGCCCAGGAATTCGTTCGCTTTCAGTTGTGCGGGTTTTCGTTTTCCGAAGGGATAGATGACAAAAATATTCTCCCAGACGGGAGCAATTTCAGGATAAAGTTGTTTCGTGAGATTGTTTTGCGTCAAGAAGCGGTTCAACTCGGCGAAACCCGCGTTGTTTTTGGCCAAGGCCACATAGAGCAGCTCATTGCCGTTGCGAAACTCCACTCCTATCACTGGTCTAATGCCTTTCCGCTGGCATTCTACCACGAAATCGGCGGCACCCATGGTCGTGTTGATGTCGGTCAAAGGCAAGACGGCATAGCCAAGGGCAGCGGCCTTGCTGACCAGGTCCGCTATCGGCATGGTGCCATAGCATAGGCTGTTATATGAATGAGTGTTCAGTAACAAGTTGTTCAGTTGCGGCGCTTCGACAGGCTCAGCGACCGCTGGGTTTTATCCTGCGGCACGATGTATGATTTGTTCCCCGAAACGCATTTTGATCTTGTCCAAGGCGGAATACAGGTTAGTCAGTTCCATGTTGTCGTCAAACAAGGCCAGTTGCGGTGCCCCGCTGACCAGTTCGCTGAGACGCACACCCACCAAGCGGATCATCATTCTTCGATTATAGAGTTTATCGAAGATTCCGTTCACCGTTTCGCGCAGCACGTGGTCGAAGGCGGTATAGGGGATGCGTTGTTGCATGTCGTGCGTGTCGAAGTTGGAGTAGCGTATCTTCACCGTCACGCAACCCGCCAGTTTGTGTTGTGAGCGCAGGTCGAAACCGAGACTTTCAACCATTCTTGCCAGGCATTGCCGGATGGTCGTCACGTCGATGGTGTCCTGTTCGAAGGTGCGTTCCTTGCTGATGGACTTCCGCTCCTGATAGGGACAGACCGGCGTGTTGTCCTGTCCGTTGGCCTTCTTCCAGATGTCGAGGCCGTGCTTGCCCATGGCGCGTTCCATCGCCACAGGCGGCAGGCGGCGCAGCGTGCCGATCTTCTCCACGCCCATCGAGCGCAGCAGATGATAGGTCTTCTCCCCCACCATCGGGATTTTCTGCACCGACAGCGGGTCGAGGAAACTATTAATATAAGGTGTGGGCACCTGCAGTTCGCCGTTGGGCTTGGCCTGCCCCGTGGCAATCTTCGAGACGGTCTTGTTTTCCGATAAGCCGAACGAAATCGGCAGTCCTGTCTCCTTGATAATCTTCTGCCGCAGCTCGTGCGACCACAACTGGCAGTCGTGGAAGCGGTCCATGCCCGTCAAGTCGAGGTAATGCTCGTCGATGGACATCTTCTCGTAGACGGGCGCGCTGTCGGCGATGATGTCGGTCACCAGGCGGGAATAACGGCTGTAAAGCTCCATGTCGCCTCGGATGAAGACAGCCTGCGAACAGAGCTGCCGCGCCATCCGCATCGGCATGGCCGAATGCACCCCGAAGCGCCGCGCCTCGTAGCTGCACGTCGATACCACGCCACGGTCCGACATGCCGCCCACGATGACGGGTTTGCCTTCCAGCGAAGGATTCACCAACCGTTCCACCGACACGAAAAAGGTGTCCAAATCCAAATGCAAAATCGTCCTTTCCATATTTCGATAAACTCAATACTAGTTATTTTTCTCCTTTTTTTTGCCCCAAAGGCTTGCATGTCCCAAAAAAGCTGTACTTTTGACGAGTTTTTAATCAAATATTTCGCCGTAAATTTAATCATTTATTTTGGCATAATGCAAGAGGAATAGAAATATTTTTACGATACAAATGAATATCAGTCACTTAAAATACAAGACAACATGAAAAGGACAATTATTAATGCGGAAGGTTATGAGATAGAAGTAAGATACGGAGGCAAGAATGGTGACTTTATCTCATTAACAGATATTGCTCGCTACAAGACATCGGAAAATCCAGGGTATGTCATTCAAAACTGGATGCGCAACAGAAACACGGTTCGCTTCCTTGGTCTTTGGGAACAGTTTCACAATCCAGTTTTCAATTGCCTCGAATTCGAGGCAATTGAAAACGAAGCCGGGATGAATAGTTTTGTGCTGACACCAAAACGATGGATAGAAGCGACTCAAGCCATCGGAATCGTATCCAAGCAAGGCCGCTATGCTTCAACTTTGGCCCATCAAGACATTGCTTTTGAGTTTGCCTCCTGGATTTCTCCAGAATTCAAATTATATATCATCAAAGACTACCAAAGGCTGAAATCTGACGAAAACGGAAGACTGTCTTTGGGCTGGAATCTGAACAGGGAACTGACAAAAATCAACTATCATATTCACACGGACGCTATTAAGGAGCATCTTGTACCCGAAAACATTTCTGAAAAAGCACGCTCTTTCATTTATGCTAACGAAGCGGATGTCCTTAATGTGGCTTTATTTGGGATGACAGCGAGAATGTGGCGAGAACAAAATCCAGAAAGTGAGGGCAACATAAGAGACCACGCTTCTTTACACCAGTTGATTGTCCTCGTGAATTTGGAAAGCATGAATGCCGAATTAATCAAGGCAGGACTTTCGCAAGCAGAAAGAGCTGCTCGATTAAACCAAATAGCTATCAATCAATTACAAATCCTCAACGAACATCGTTCCCTAAAACTATTAGAATAATTAAACAAAACATCAACCATGTATTTCAATAGCAACATCAAATTCCTTCGCAAACACCGTCACCATACTCAAGACGACATTGCCTTTGCGCTCAACATGAAGCGTTCCACGCTAAGTGGCTATGAAAACGGCGTCTCCGAGCCCAACCTCGAGACCTTGGTCGCCTTCTCCAAGTATTTCGGCATCGCCATCGACACTTTGGTGAAAGTCGACCTGAGCAGCATCAGCCCGAGCCAGCTCTTGCAACTCGAGCGCGGCTATGACGTGCATCTGAAAGGCAGTAACCTTCGCGTGCTGGCCACCACCGTCAACGACGCGAACGACGAGAATATCGAGCTCGTCACCGAGAAGGCCAAGGCGGGCTATGCCACGGGCTTCGCCGACCCTGAATATATCAAGGTGCTACCCACTTTCACTATGCCCTTCCTCTCGCGTGACCGCAAGTACCGCACCTTCCAGATCAGCGGCGACTCGATGCTGCCCATCCCTGATGGCTCCTATGTCACGGGCGAGTATGTCGTCGACTGGACTTACATCCGTAGCGGTCAGCCTTACATCGTGCTCACCCAGGACGACGGCATCGTCTTCAAGATTGTGGACAACAAACTCGAGCATGAGAGCAAGCTCACCCTCAGCTCGCTTAATCCGCTCTATCATCCCTACGACCTCCCCGCCGCCGACATCAAGGAAGTGTGGAAATTTGTGCATTACATCAGCGCGGAGATGCCCGAGCAGCGCGAAAACCATTTCCGCGAGGAGGAGCTGATGCGCACCGTGCAGGAACTGCAGAGAAAAGTGGAGGAGATACAGCTGAGGCTGAATATTTGAGACGATGGCTGAGGGCCGTCACACCATGGCAGCCTTACAAAAAAAATGGACAAAAGTCTTTTATTCTGAAAAATTTGTAGATTTGCAGCAAATCCAACTCAATCATCATCTGTTCAAAATCAAAACAAGGAGGCTCCATGACAACAACTTGTACGAACCGCAGCACACACCTCAACAACGACGCACATTCCCGTGAAAACTGCGATGCAACGGTCCATCGCAAATGCAAGAAAAACAGCCTTCGACTCCTACTCTTCCTATTGGTGCTCTCAGCCAGTGCAATCACCTTCAACAGCTGCCACCTTCTCGGAGGTGGCGGAGGTGACGATGATGACAATAACATCAAAGGGGATTCCATCATAGCAGATATCGATGAGGATATCGACATAGACGCTTTGTTTGATTCTTTCGCCTTGACGGAAGAAGACATCGAATACCTCAAGAAAAACCCCATCATAGTGACCCCTGAAAACTCACCGGACAACCCCGCGCTCATTGATGTCACCTTCACGGACGACGACTATGCGCAAGCTTGGGGTTATGCCGCCTTAGTCACCCCCGACATGCCCGAGGCAGACTTTCCCGAATTCGGCATCCATGTCAACCTAAAACCGTGGAACCTTGCCTTCGAGAAAGACTCTCTCATCGTTCTCAGGATGCCTAACAAGTATGACGAAGTCTCAAACTCGACACTCTACACCTACGACTATTTCCTCCTGTCGGGACAAAACAAGTTCCTTACCGACGTGGAAATCACCGCACCTGTGCAAGGCGACCCTAACTTGTTCAAAGATTTCGTCACTTACAATAGTGAAACTGGTCTATGGGAAAGCGTGTACTACGAACTCTCCGAGGACAGAAAGACCTTCACTGCCTACATGACGCATTTTTCACCTGGCACACAACGAAGCGACTCAACGGAAAACGCTCTCGACATCATTCAAACCGAAGGACAAAACGCCATTGACCTATACAAACAGGGCGGCCAGTCGATTTTCATACAGCTGAAGAAGGAGATGAAGCCCAAGTACGAGGACTGCTCCCACCACCTATATCCCGTCACAGTGGCAAGGACGACCAACTACGAGAAGTTCTTCAACGCAAAGACAAAGAACCAGACGCAGTTACTCAACAAGATCATATCGGAAGGAGGATATATACAAAAAAAGGACGCTTTCTTGACTGCTTTAGGATGGCTCGGAATTGACGACCTAACCGAGTCCACATCAAAACGGATCCAGACTGGCAACGACATAGGCGGCACCATTACAGGAGATGTTGACCTTGCACAAAAAGCCGGGCTGGCATTTAAAACTGTTTCCAGTGACAATATCACAAGAGTTTCCGGTTTTTTCACCTTTGTCGGAACATCATTTCTCGCTTTGAATGTGGCAGACGAAATTGCACAAGGCAAATCTTTGGACAACATAGCAGAGGATAACGCCCTCAGCATCACCAGCACTACGATAGGGATTGTTGGTCTTGGAGCAGCAGCCTTCACAACACCTGCGGCCGCTGCCGTCAGCGTTATGGCCACCCTCGCTTCCGCCTATATCTTCGCATACTCTTCGGTTGATTATTTAAACCAGCAGGCTTTCAACAAAGAGCACCCATTAGGCGCACCCACCTCCATCACAGAGGCCGCCTATCACTACTACTTGAAGGACAATGCCCATTCCGAAAAGGGATACCTTCATGACCTCAACTCCGGTTGGCTCAGTTGGCTCTATCCCTCGCAAAACGCAACCGAAGTAATCGACTCCCTGGCAGTCCTTGAGCATACCCCGGAAAGACTGCTCGACTGCGACGAGAAAAACTGGTTGGCCGCCTACCAACTCTTGATAAAGAAATATGCCACCGACCCAAAGAAGCTGTATAAGGCATACGACAAGATGTTCGACGACTATGCCGGAGCTTTCTGGAAAGAGTCCCCAGAGGTGCAAAGAGAATATTTCCGCAAAGCTTGCCAAAGAAATATAAAAATCGAAATGTATAAAGACTTCGTTGACGGCGCAGGAGTTCGAACAATGCGTGTCTCCAATACGAGAGACGCCCAATACATCTACCCTGCTCCCATCGAATATCCTCTTGGCTCTGACGCAAAAAGTGAATGGGCAGACCTACAGAACATGCTGATACTCTATGCGTCAGAAATGCAAAAGCAGGGCACCAGCGCGACCATCAATGACGTATGGGAAGCCGTATTCCGCGACTGGGACAAAGACCCCAATGCCGAGATGTATTATATCAACCACGCACAAAAAAGCCACCTGAAAGAAAGGGCCATCAAACTACTGAAGCTCAAGTCCGCCCCTTTGGTCCAAGACTACTATGAAAAGCTATACCGCCAAAGTATCAAGGAAATAAAGGACATGCTCGACAACACGATCGTTCCACTTCTCAACACCCGACTCACCTTCTATGCCCAAGACCTGAACCACCCTTCCGACCCGCCTTACAATGCATTGGTGGATGGCGGCGCGACCAGAATTGCCTTTGACTTTGACTGCGACAAGAAACCTCTATTCGCTCCAAGAAATGCCAATGAAGTGGACACCACCTATCACCTCTATCTTATCCCCACCCAAAAAGAGACCGTACTTCTTGAAACGACAGTGTATCATTACCTGAGATATGGTAGCCCGCTGAAGGTCAACATCTACGTTGAAGGCAACGACAAACCCATCCCCGCCAAGGCAAACTGGAAAAATGTTAAGCTTGAAACGGACCCGAACTTAAAAAGAATCGTACAATCAATGCATTACGAACAAGAGAATCCCAACCAAAGAGATTATGTAAGTTACTATGGTGGAGGTGGAAATTGGAAACAAAAGACGGATATTTCTTTATTACAACAAAACATCATTGACACAAAAATCCCCATCGAATTCAGAGTGGACGCCACGCAGAAGAAGAAAGAAAGAAAGAAAAAGGTGGTATATGAAGGACCTATTATACCGCACGGAGATTTGGAAGGATCTGGCATTTCTGAAGAGGAATACAACCGCCAATATCGCGAAAGCGGCCTCCCATGGGGTGTAGTGTATGAATATGAAGACGAATAATATACCCATTTGAAACCCGTGATTTATCCAACTAACTTCGAACAGAAGATTGGCTTCGCCAGCATCCGACAGATACTCTCCGACCACTGCATCAGCCCCATGGGACTGGAGCGTGTGGAGGCCATGGCTTTCTCCGCCGACAAAGCCACTATCCTCAAGAGCCTGGAACAGACCGAGGAGTTCATCGGCCTGCTTCAGACTGGCGTGCCTTTCCCCATGCGCGACTTCCACGACCTGCGCGAGGCCTTCCACAACATACAAATCGATGGCACCTGCCTCAGCGTGGACGACCTCTTCGCCCTGAAGCCTTCGCTGAACGTCGTGGAGGCCATCCTGCGCTACGGCCATTCCGAGAGCGCCGACGCCACGCCACGCATCAAGGCCTTGATTGAGGGCATCTTCATCGAACGCAGTATCTTCACCGAGGTAAACCGCCTCGTCGACGACAAGGGCGAGATCCCCGATAACGCCTCCACCGAACTGCTAGAGATCCGCCAGAGCATCCGCCGCAAACAAGGCGGCATAGAGAAGCGCATTCGCCAGATCATGGGCGACGCCAAAACTGCAGGATGGGTCGACCAGAAAGCGGAACTCACCGTGCGCGACGGCCGCCTCGTCATCCCCGTGAAGGCGGGCGACAAACGTGCCATCCGCGGCTTCATCCACGACGAGTCGGCCACGGGACAGACCGTCTACATCGAACCTGCCGAGATTTTCGACACCTCCAACGAAATCAAGGAACTGGAATATGCCGAACACCGCGAAATCCATCGTATCCTGATGGCCTTCACAAGGCTGCTCCGCCCCTACCTATCTGAACTCCGTAAGGCATGGAATCTGCTCGGCCAGCTCGACTTTATCCGTGCAAAGGCCTTAATGGCCAATAACATTGGCGGTGTGAAGCCTGAGATTCTTGACACACCATCTATCAATTGGCAGCAGGCTCGTCATCCGCTGCTGGAGCAGAAGCTGAAAGCACAAGGCAAGCAAGTTGTCCCCCTGGATTTGAAACTCGACGAAAACGAGCGCATCCTCGTCATCAGCGGCCCCAACGCTGGCGGCAAATCAGTGTGTCTCAAGACCACGGGACTGCTGCAGTACATGCTGCAATGCGGCCTGATGCCCCCCATGCGCGTCGACTCGCAATGCGGCCTCTTCGACAGCCTCTTCATCGACATCGGCGACGAACAGTCTATCTTAGACGACCTCTCCACCTACAGTTCCCATCTTATCAACATGAAGGCCCTGCTGGAGAACGCCGACGAGAAGACTTTGTTCCTCATCGACGAGTTCGGCACAGGCACCGAGCCCCAACTTGGCGGTGCCATAGCCGAGGCCATCCTCCTCGAACTCAACAAGAAGCAGGCATTTGGCATGGTCACCACACACTATGCCAATCTCAAGCTGCTGGCCGACAACCACGAGGGTATTGTCAACGGTGCCATGCTGTTCGATACCAAGTTCATGCAGCCTATGTACATCATGATGACCGGCAAGCCCGGCTCGTCGTTCGCCTTCGAGATCGCCAAGAAGATCGGCTTCCCGCGACAGATCCTCGACGACGCCGCCAACATCACAGGCGATCAACACCTCAAGTTCGAGAAGCAGCTGCAACAACTTGAAGTCGACAAGAAAGCCATCCGCAAGAAGGAACAGGAGCTACGCATCGCCGACCAGCTACTTACCGAAGTGGTGGAGAAATACAAGGGCCTACTCGCCGAATTGGAAGGCAAAAAGAAGCAGTACCTCCGTGATGCCGCAGCCGAGGCACAAGAACTGATACAAAAAGCCAACAGTCAAATAGAGCGTACTATCCGCGAGATCAAGGAGGCACAGGCTGAGAAGACAAAGACCAAGGAAATCCGCGAGGGTCTTGAGAAGACCAAGGAGGAGATTGCGCAAAAAGCCAAGGAGGTGGCCGAGACCAAGAAGAAAGAAGAATCCGAAGCAGTGCTCAAGGTGGGCGACACCGTCTGCATCGACGACATGCAGGTGGTGGGCGAGATCCTCACCATCAGCGACACCGATGCCACCATCCTCTTCGACAGCATCCGCCTGCGCACCAGCCCCGACAAGCTCCGCAAGGTGAGCCGCGCCGAGGCCCGCAAGACACAGCGTCGCTGGCAGGCCGGCATCGCCGACGACCTCAGCGAGAAAGCCGAACACTTTGAGCTCACCCTCGACGTACGTGGCCATCGCGCTGAAGAAGCCCTCGACATCGTAGACAAGTACCTTGACGAAGCAAAGCTACTGAGCATCAAGGAGGTGAGTATCCTCCACGGCAAAGGCAACGGTATCCTGCGCAAGCTCATCCGCGAGAAGCTGAGCCACATGCATGAGGTGGAACGCTTCTGCGACGCCTCATTGGAGACCGGCGGTACGGGAATCACCCGGGTATATTTCAGGTGACACCCAACAAAAAAAGAGGCTTAAAGATTTACCACGTCGTTTCGCGTTTGCATCCCCACTTCACTCCATGGTAATAGTCATAACCATGGCCAATGCCAAAGCGTGGATCATAGTAAGCGAGGTTCCATTTTTCGTCCCAACCCGAAGGCTTAGAGGGAGCGGCACAGTGAAACGTGGGGGCATGGCAACCGCCATCGTTCTGCTCACTCAGACGACCCACTTTTTCGACACTCAGCGGGATAAAGATGACATCGACATTGGTCAAGAAATTAAAACAGCCAGTACCCAGGGAGACAACACCATCCGCCAAATAGATGTCGGAGAGCTCATCGCAAGAAACGAAAGCAGAGGCTCCGATGGCCGCAGGCCCCAACACTTGCACACTCTCCAAATGATCGCAATAGGCGAAAGCACGATTCCCTACCTCAACCACTTCAGGGGGAAGGACAACGCTCCGCAAGGTCTCACTATCGGAGAAGAATCCTTGTCCAATACGGCAGACCCCCTCAGGAATCACCAGGTCTTCGGCATTGTAGAAGTCATACTCCTTCCCCTGGATCACCAGGCGTCCAATGTGACCGGCAAGACCGTCGGCAGTGTCAAACCACTGCTGAAGGGTCCCTTCATAACACACATCCAGTTTCACCCAATAGTCCTTGTGGAACCTTGTAAGGGCCGCGTCGAACTGGGTCACCCCTGGGTGAAGGGTAATCTTACGAAGCGAAGGCGCGGAGAATAGCGCCTGGAATTGTATCTCATGGACCTCGTCAGGAACGACAAACTCCTTTTGGTCAGGGACACTCAACAGCACACCATCCACGACTTCCAAGCCCACCTTCTCAATCTCCCAACGAACCGTAACCTGTCCGTAATGGGTGGTGCCATGTTCGTCGTCATGCCTATCATAGTCATCGACAGGGAAGACATATTCCTGCCCGGGAGAAAGCAGTCCCAAGAAAGTGAGATAGTAACTATCCCCGACGCCAACGACCATCTTTCCCTTCTCAAATCCCCAAACAGCAGGCCAGTTCCAGTAAATACCGCCATTATAATCCTCTATCCGCAGCAACTCTTGAAGTCTAAGAACCTTTTTCGACCCCACACATTCAGGAGTCTCCTCTCCTTCCCTTGTGATGCCGACGGTGACGCGGCAACCGATAGGAACAGGATCGGAGATAAAGGTACGGCTGTATCTTTTCTTCGGTGCAGGATACTTTTCTTTATTGAAATAAAGGCCTGCTTGGATGCCTGGGAAGCATTCACTCAAGCACTCTTTGCCCTCAGTCAATTCCACGACAGCGTCCCCGCACATCAATGTGAGGTCATAATCGTTCATGGTATAGATTTTGAGCGCTCCTGCAGGCGTTTGCCTCAAAGTGCGGCCAGCGCCAAGGGTACCACGAGGAATGATCTCGTCCGTTCCATCCGCATAGTGGCAACGCAATTCCCGCCAATGGCATTCGATATCACCATTATAAGACATCTGAAAAGTACGGCCGTTGGCTAGACTCACCCTAAACTCCTGTTTCACGCCCACAGCATCAGCATAAGCCACAAACGGGTCGATAATGATGGCGGAAAGGCAGAACACGCTTTCCTCCGACAGGCTTTTCACCAAAGGGACAATCTCATTGGCCCCAAGCGTATAGTGTTCCCATTCCTTACGCCAATTGTACCGGAATTCAACTTCAAAAGCGGCCTGTGTTTCCTTTTCCTCATGATGCTTATGGAAACAATCCACAGTCATGTCGAGGACCTCTTGGAAATCACAGTTTTCAAGCTCCGCACAGATTTCCTGAAAGTGTTGATCTATCATGATAATTGACTACTTATTGTCTTGGTGCATTCATCAGATTGGCCACCTCAGCGTTCTGCTGTTCGATGTAGTCGAGGATCTCGTCGCGTCCTGTCTTCTTCTCCGACGAGGTGATGAAGAAGGGCGGCAGCTCCTCCCAGTCTTCCAGTAACTTCGCCTTGAAAGCCGCCACATTACGGTCCAACTCGGCTTTCGACACCTTGTCGGACTTGGTGAAGACGATGCAGAACGGCACCTGGTTCTCGCCTAACCAATCGACGAATCCCAAGTCGTTGTTTTGTGGCTCGAGGCGTGAGTCGACGAGGACGAAGGTCGTCACCAGGTTGCGGCGACGTGTGATGTAGTTGTTGATCATCACACGCCACTGCTCGCGTGTCTTCTTCGAGTGCTGCGCATAGCCATAACCCGGAAGGTCGACGAGATACCACGCGTCGTTGACGATGAAATGGTTGATGGCCACCGTCTTGCCCGGCACCGATGAGGTCTTAGCAAGACCTTTGCGCTGCACCAGCATGTTGATCAGCGACGACTTGCCCACATTGGAGCGGCCGATGAAGGCATATTCGGGGATGTTGTCGTTCGGCAAAAAGTCGAAACGGGTGTTGCTCATCAAGAATTCGGCTTTCGTGATATTCATGGCAGCAGCTCGTATTAGATGAGATGGGATGGCTTTTCGTTCTTGTCGTAGGTCAAATGGCGCTGGGCTTTTTCCTCATACATGTCGCCGATGGTCACTAACAAACCCGTCTCCTCCACGCTGCCAAAGCCTGGGTTGAGCGCCGTGCCAAACGAGCGCAATGTGGGCGACAGGTTCATATAGGCGTTGACCAAAGGCGGCACTGCGGCACCGCGTTCGCGGACGCTGCGCACCAAGATCTTGTAGTTGTCACGATAGTTGTCAGCAGTAAAGACAGCCTCCAACTGCGCCGGATCGGTCATAATGGGCAGGTTCAGCTCAGGCCTCGGGGCGACCAGATTCTCCTTGTCGGGGAAATGCTTTTGCATGAAATAGAGTATCATGTCGCGCGAGGTGCGTTCAAGCTGAGGATACATGGTCACCTTACCGAAATAATACTTCGCCTCTGGATAGACGCCGATGAGAGAGCCCAAGCCATCCCACAGGTTGTCGAGCGAATAGAGGCCCTTAGAGAGACTCTTCGTCGGTTGGTAGGCCGGCTGCACAAACGAGCGGCCCAGCTCAAGAGTATAGGGCAGGTATTCCTTCACGAAACGTTCCGAATAAAGGAACAACTCACTCGTGGGCGTGTCAACCTGTCCGTTCTCATCCAAAGGCAACTTGTCGCACAGC
The DNA here is from genome assembly GCA_947303625.1 of uncultured Bacteroidales bacterium. GTDB lineage: Bacteria > Bacteroidota > Bacteroidia > Bacteroidales > F082 > Limimorpha. The sequence goes on from CAMYYV010000002.1 coordinate 37,853, forward strand.
AGGAAACGGTAGCCTCCCACGATGGCACGGTCGACGGGGTTCCAAACAATCAACTGGAGGAAATAGTTGTCCTCGCGCGTGTCGAAGACATCAACGTCGCAGTCGAGGCCTGTGCCACCGCCAGCGTCGCGGAAACTGATCTCACGCAGGCGCCCAATCTCACGCATGATGTTGGGTGAATCGTGGGCCGAAAGGATGTAGATTTCATTACCGGCATTGTTAGTCTTGCGGAAAAACTTCTCGCGAGTCAGTTCGTCCATGATGGCCTCTACCGGCACGGGGTCGATGATATTCTGGATGTTCATATCTTGTATTCCTTTGAAGGGTCAAACACTATGTTACAGTCATTACCAAGTTGATAGGAGAAAGTGCGTAGCTTCTCGGCCCATTGCGCGTCGTTGAAACGACGGTCGAGAGTCTGGTAAGGGATGGGCTTGCCGAAGCTGATAGTGAGCGTCTTGTTGCGCTGCTTGAAGAACTCGTCGACAAGGAAGGCCATCTCGATGTTCACCTTGATGCCCAAGCGTTTGCGCCAGCGGGCGAGGTTATAGAAGAACTTGGAGTTGCGGCCTTCGATGTGGACAGGCACGATATCGCGCTGGTAGGCCTTCGACTTGGTGACGAAGGTTTTCTTCCAGTCGAGGTCCATAATCTTGCCGCCCTTGGTCTTGCGCGAGCAAAGGCCGAAGGGGAAGTAGCATAGGGTGGCGTCGCCGGCAAAGGTCTCGTTGAAGAGCCTGAGACTCTCCTCTCGGTTAGCCGTGGCACTACCCACCTTGCTGACAGGGATGAAAATCGGCTGCAGGTTCTTCACAAACATCAAAAAGTCGTTGACAGGTGTCAGCGTCTCTCCCCTGCGGTTGCCCACCGCCCCGATGAGGGCTATGCCGTCAAGACCACCCAAGGGATGATTGGAGGCCACTAAGATGCGGTCACTCGCCATCAGGTTCTCTTCGCCTTCGACAATCACCTTCAGGTTAAAGTCGGCCACCACCGCGTTGATGAAGTCGAGACCCTGCTTGTCGGCATACTTCGTCAGGATCTCGTTGATGTCGTCCTCATGCAACAACCGCTGAATCTTGCGAAACAACCAGTTGGGCATGTGCTTCATCAGCTTAGGCACCTTGGCGGTGAAGATCTTCCTGAGATCGATGAGGTTGCTCTGTTCCGGTTCCATAATTGTAAACTAAGCTACAATCGGCAAAAATAGTAAAAAGAACGATGTGTTTGCTTTTTTTTGCCGAAAAACACCTAAAAACCCACACAAAACAGAGATAATTAACATTTTATCCCTTTGAATGATAAATTATTAACAAAATATCAACAAAGTTATGAACATCTATTGTTGAAAACTTAACAAAAAATTTTGTGTCGAAATGTGTCGAAAAATGGGAAAAAGTGTCTACCTTTGCAGCTGAAAAACCGAAAGGAAGAAAAATGAGTTACTTGGTGGGACATTACAATTGCAAACTGGACGCGAAAGGCCGTGTTTTGGTGCCTAGCGAGTTCAAGGAACAATTGGGCGACCTGGTGGAAGAAGGCTTCGTGCTCCGCCCGGGTCTGCATGCCCACTGCCTAGAGCTTTACACGAAGCAGGACTGGACTGAGGTGCAGGACCAACTGCGCGCCAAGTTCAGCCAGTTCAACAAAAAAGAGGAAGCTGCGATGCGCCGCTACGACGCTGGTTCGCGGTTCGTGAAGCTCGACGCCAGCGGGCGTCTGCTCATCACCAAGGACCTGATTGAAAAGGCATCGTTAGTCAAAGACATCGTCATCACCTCGGTGACGACGAAGATGGAAATCTGGGACAAAGACCTTTACGAGCAGTCAATCAACGAAGACCTCACCGACGAGGAGTTCTTCAGCTTACTGAGCGAAAACATAAAATAATACAGAGGAGGGATACGATGTATCACAATCCGGTCATGTTGGAAGAATGTGTCGGGGGCTTGAACATTCACCCCGATGGCGTGTATGCCGACGTCACCTTTGGCGGCGGTGGCCATGCCCGTGCCATCCTCGACCGACTCACCACAGGACACCTCTATGCTTTCGATCAGGACGAAGATGCCGCCGCCAACGCCTTCGACGACGAACGCTTCACCTTCATCCCGCAAAACTTCAGGTATTTCAAGAACTTCATCCAGCTCTACCATGGCGGCAAAATCGACGGCGTCATCGCCGACCTGGGCGTGTCGTCGCACCAGTTCGACACTCCTGAGAAAGGCTTCTCAACCCGCTTCGACGGTCCCCTCGACATGCGCATGAGCCAGCTGACACCCAACGACGCTGCCACCGTGGTGAACACCTACGACCACGCCGACCTCACACGCATCCTGCGCCTTTACGGCGAACTGCCCCAGCCACAACTCATCGCCTCCGACATCGTCATGGCACGCGACGCCGAGCCCATCGAGACCACGGAACAACTGAAAGCCGCCGTGCAACGCCGCCTGCCCCGAGGCAAGGAGAACAAAATGCTGGCACAGATCTTCCAGGCACTGCGCATCGAGGTCAACCAAGAGCTGGATGCCCTCACCTCGTTCCTCTCCCAATGCCCCGACGTACTGAAGGAAGGCGGACGCTTAGTGGTGATGTCGTATCACTCACTTGAAGACCGTATCGTGAAGAACTTCATGAAGACAGGCAATGCCGAAGGCAAGGAAGAGAAGGATTTCTTCGGCAACCTGCTCACCCCCTATCACATCATCACGCGCAAGCCCATCACTGCCACCGACGAAGAGATGGAACGCAACAGCAGGGCACGTAGCGCAAAACTCAGAATTGCAGAAAGGATCTAAGCCATGGAAGAACAGAAAGAAAAGAAAGAGAAAAAAGAGAAAAAGAAAAAGAGGAGAGTGATGTCAATCTTGGGAGGCAAGTTCCTCGTAAGAGAAGAGATCTCGAAACAATTCCCGTTCATGGTCTACGTAACCTTGTTACTCATGACCATCATCACCAACACCTACATCGCTGAAGGACGCACCCGCGAGCTCGCCAAGACCTCGAAGCGCCTCAACGACCTACAGGTGGAATACGTACAGATCAAGTCGGATATCATGGAGGCCTCCAAACAGTCGGTGCTGGTCAAAAAGCTGGAAGGCACCGGCCTTAAAGAAGCCATCACGCCGCTGAAACGCATCGAAGTGGAACAACCCGTAAAGCAGGAGGAACAGCCATGACAACCGACCCGAAAACCGACACCCTTTGGAAGACCTATCTGGTGTACTTCCTCGTCCTCCTCTTTGGCATCGCCATCATTGTGAAGATCATTTTGGTGCAGACCAAAGACAGCAAAGAGCTGCAAAACCTGGCAGAGAAGCAGGAATACCGAATGCAGACGATAGAGGCCTCGCGCGGCAACATCTACTCGTCGGACGGCCAGCTGATGGCCACCTCCATCCCACTCTACGACGTATTCTTCGACTACAAGTCCGTCGACTCGGCCTACCTCGCCGACAACATCGACTCGCTTTGCCGCCAGATGGCCGAGCTGCTGCCCAAACGCAACGCCGCCGAATGGAAGGACTTTTTCGCACAAGGCATGGCCAAAGGCAACCGCCACTACAAGATCGCACTCAACATCACCCAGCCCGAGCTGCGAAAGATGCAGAGCTTCGTCATCTTCAACCGCGGCCCCTACAAAGGCGGCATCATCACCGAGAAGAAGATACGTCGTGAGCGTCCCTACAAGGAACTCGCAAGCCTCATTCTCGGCATGGCCAACGAAGAGAAAGGCTACTACTTCGGCATCGAAGGCGCTTACAACGACTACCTCAAGGGTCAAAACGGACAACAGTTGGTGAGAAGGATCCACAATGGAGGCATTGTCCCCATCGACTCGGACGAGAACGTCGAGGCGCGCAACGGCGACGACGTGGTCACCACCTTCGACATCAAACTGCAAGACATCGTGGAGAGCGCTCTCAACCACACCCTCACCGAAAACAAGGCCGAGCAGGGTTGCGCCATCCTGATGGATGTGGAGACCGGCTATGTGAGAGCCTTGGCCAACCTGAGACTCAACCACGAGACAGGCAAATACGAGGAGTCGTACAACGTGGCCCTCGGCGAACGCTATGAGCCTGGCTCGGTGTTCAAGATCGCTTCTATGGTCGTCATCCTAAACCATAAAGACCTCCAACTCAACGACAGGGTAAACATCGGAACGGGACCCATCCAGTTCTCGAACCGTGTGATGAAAGACGACCACAGCTTCGCCAAAGGCGGTGTCTGCACCGTTCAGGAGGTCATCGAGCAGTCGTCGAACAAAGGTACTGCCGTGTTGGTCACCCGCACCTTTGCAGCCCATCCCGAGCAATATGTCAACGGGCTCTATGCATTGGGCTTGAACAAGAAAATCGGCACTGGGATCTACGGTGAGGCCCAGCCCGTTATCAAAGACCCGAAGGACAAGGACAAACCTGGTGGATGGTCGAAGGTGACGCTGCCCTGGATGTCGATTGGTTACGAAGTCAACGTGACACCCATGCATCTCATCACGCTTTACAACGCCATCGCCAACGGTGGCCGCATGATGAAGCCTCAATTTGTGACCGAGGTGCGTCGTGGCAACCAAGTCATCGAGCATTTCGACCCCATCGTCCTCAACGAGCAAATCGCCCCACCCGATGCCATCGAGAAGCTGCAGACCATGCTGGAAGGCGTGGCCATCAGAGGCACCGCGAAGCGTCAGTTCCAAGGCTGCGTCGTCAACGTGGCCGGCAAGACGGGCACCGCACAGTATTACGACCGTGTACAGGGCTATGCCTACCACGAGCCGGGCATCGGACGCAAACTATACAACACCACCTTCGTGGGTTACTTCCCTGCCGAGAAGCCGCGCTACAGCTGCATCGTCATGGTGAGCCGCGCCCGTGGCCGCTACTGGGCCGCCGGCGGCGTGTCGGCACCTGGCTTCAGGGAGATAGCAGAGAAGGTCTATGCCATGCGCATCGGCACCCAAGACGACGACACGACCATCATAGCGCCACGGCAGCCCAAAGGCCCCGTCATAGCGCGCCACGACAAGGAGAAAAACTACCTCAATGGCATTAACAGGTCATGCACCGACTTGGCCATCAACGGCGAATGGGTCACCGTGGAACGCACCAACGACGGCGAAACATACATCCGCGAGGCACAGCTAGCCGACAACATCGTTCCCAACGTGGTAGGCATGGACATCACCGATGCCGTCTATCTTTTGGAGAACATGGGACTCAAGACTGACTTCACTGGTCAAGGCGCCATCACCGAACAGTCGCTGCACGCAGGCGACACCCTCAAACCCAACAGTGTCATTCACCTTAAACTGGAAAAGAAATGAAGCTCAAAGAGATTTTGGTCAACTGCAACCTTTTGGAAATCATCGGCAACAAGGACATCGACATCCTCGACATCGCCTTCGATTCACGCAAGGTAGCGTCAGGAACGCTGTTTTTCGCCGTGAAGGGCACCCAAGCCGACGGCCACGACTACATCGACAAAGCCATCGAGCAAGGCGCCTCGGCCATCGTGTGCGAGAAAATGCCACGCAAGAAAGCGGAACAGGTGACCTATGTGAAAGTCGACAACTCAGCCTACGTTTTAGGCATGTCGGCCTCCAATTTCTTTGGCAACCCATCGGAAAAGCTGCGCTTGGTGGGCGTGACCGGCACCAACGGCAAGACCACCATCGCCACCTTATTATATAGGCTCTTCACCGAGGCAGGCTACAGTTGCGGCCTGCTCTCCACCATCGAGAACATAGTGGGCCGCGACGTCGTCGCCGCCACCCACACTACCCCCGACCCCATCGAACTGAACACATTGCTGCAAAAGATGGTGGAGAAAGGCTGCGAATACGCCTTCATGGAGGTGAGCTCGCACAGCGTGGCGCAAGACCGAATCGCGGGGCTGCACTTCGCCGGCGGCATCTTCACCAACCTCACCCACGACCACCTCGACTACCACAAGACTATGGCCAACTACCGCAACGCCAAGAAAAAATTCTTCGATGGCCTACCCCAGTCGGCCTTCGCCCTCACCAACCTCGACGACAAAAACGGCGCCTTCATGCTGCAAAACACCAAGGCCCGCAAACTGAGCTACGCCTTGAAACACGACGCCGACTTCAAGGGCATCGTCATGGAGAGCCACTTCGACGGCATGCTGCTCAAGGTGAACGGCACCGAGGTGTACACACAACTGGTGGGCGGATTCAACGCCAGCAACCTGTTGGCCATCTACGGCGCAGCCCTCTCATTGGGCTTCCACAAAGATGAGCTACTCGTGGAAATCAGCAAGCTACGCGGTGCCAACGGACGCTTCGACATGGTGCACTCGGCCAAAGGCATCGTCGGCATCGTCGACTACGCCCACACCCCCGACGCCTTAGAGAACGTGCTCGTCACCATCAACGAAGTGCGGTGCCACAAGGAGACGCTTATCACCATCGTTGGCTGCGGCGGCAACCGCGACGCAACCAAACGCCCTGAGATGGCCGCCGTGGCCGTCAAGCTGAGCGACCGCGTCATCCTCACCAGCGACAACCCGCGCTACGAAGACCCCGACGAAATCATCCGCCAAATGAGGGTCGGCATCACAGAAGAAGACACCCACAAGGTGCTGAGCATCACTAACCGTGGCGAGGCCATCCGCACTGCCGTAGCCTTGGCCAAACCGGGTGACATCATCCTCTTGGCTGGCAAAGGCCATGAGAATTACCAGGAAATCAACGGAGTAAAGAACCATTTCGACGACAAGGAAGCCTTGTCGCAAGCTTTCAAGGAGGCTGAATAATGCTGTACTATCTCTTCAACTACCTCGACCAACACGACTTCCCCGGAGCAGGTGTGTTCAACTACGTCACCTTCCGTGCAGCTGTGGCCATCATCATCGCCCTCATCGTCGCGGTGTGGTTCGGCAACTGGTTCATCAAGATGCTGAAACGCAAAAACATCAGCGAGACTCAGCGCGACGCCTCCATCGACCCTTACAATACGAAAAAGATTGGTGTGCCCACTATGGGCGGTGTCATCATCATCATGGCCATCCTGGTGCCCGTGCTCCTCGTCTGTAAGCTCGATAGCGTCTACACCATCCTGATGGTCATCACCACCCTTATCCTCGGACTGCTGGGCTTTGCCGACGACTACACCAAGACCTTCAAGCACAAAAAAGACGGCATGAAACCCATCTTCAAGTTAGGTGGACAAATTGTGTTGGGCCTCATCGTCGGACTCACGCTACGTTTCAGCCCCGCCGTACAAATCAACGAGAAGGTAGAGGTAAAGATAGAAGAAAACAAAGAAGTCGTCTGGAAGAGTCCCGACGTGAAGTCGACACGTACCACCATCCCCTTCGTGAAGAGCCACGACCTCAATTACGCCGACATGTTCCGTTGGGCCGGCGAGAAGTGGATGTACAACCTGGCATGGGTGTTCCTCGTGTTGCTCACCGTCTTCGTGGTGGCCGCCGTCAGCAACGGCTCCAACCTCAACGATGGTATGGACGGCATGGCATCGGGCAACTCGGCCATCATAGGCCTCACCCTGCTGCTGTTGGCCTACATCTCCAGTAACGCCAAGACTGCAAGCTACCTCAACCTAATGTATATCCCTGGCAGCGAGGAACTTGTGGTATTCATGGCCGCCTTCGTAGGCGCCCTCATCGGCTTCCTGTGGTTCAACTCGTTCCCCGCCCAGATCTTCATGGGCGACACGGGCAGCTTGACCATCGGCGGCATCATCGCCGTGTCGGCCATCATCATGCACAAAGAGCTGCTACTGCCTCTGCTCTGCGGCGTGTTCCTCTTCGAGATCCTCTCCGACCTCGACGTGAAACGCTTCGTCAAGACAGGCAAGAAACACCGTATTTGGAAGACGGCACCCTTGCACGACCACTTCCGCATGAGCTACAGCAAATTCAAAGAGAAATGGCCCAACTCGTCCGTCACCTTCAAAGGTTACGGCGAAGGCCACAACAACGTCCACCACGAGGTGAAGATCACCCTCCGCTTCTGGATCGTGACCATCCTCCTGGCCGCATTCACATTGATCACATTCAAGATTAGATAAACCCATCGAACCATTGTAAAAACGCACGGCAGTGCGTCTCAACTGATAACCGCAAACTGCTATGACTTACCTCGAAGAAATCACCAACACGAGACAACGACAACCCAACTCCATGGTAGCCAGCATATCGTCAAAGATATTGCAGATCAGAAAAGAAAATATCAAACAGAGCCTGAGCGACATCGGGACCATCGACCACCGTCAGGACTACGTCGCCACCGTAGGCGGGGTAATGTATTACGACGACTCGCGCGCCGAAAACGTCAACGCCACCTGGTTCACCTTCGAGAACATCGTGCGACCTGTCATCTGGATTGCCGGCGGCGACGAAAGCGATGCCGACATCAAAGACCTGCGCCGCATGGCACGTAACAAGGTGAAAGCCCTGGTTTGCATCGGTTCCAACAAGGCTAAGATGAAGAAGACCTTCCAACGCGAAGTGAAGGACATCTTCGAGGCCGACGACCTCGAGGCAGCCGTCAGGATGGCTGCACTCTTGGCCCAAGACGACGACATCGTATTATTCTCACCTGCCGCCAAAGCCAGTGGAGAGACCTTCGCAGAGCGCGGCGAGTTATTCACCGAAACCGTAAAACAACTGGAAAATGAGCTTCGTCAATAAAATACTGAAAGGCGACAAGGTCATCTGGATCATCGCGCTGCTGCTGGCCGTCATCTCGCTGATCGTGGTCTACAGCGCGACGAGCACGTTGGCCCACAACCAATACGCAGGCGACACAGGCAAGGTGTTGATGAAGCACCTCACTATGCTACTCTTCGGCTTCTTGATGATGTTTGGCGCCTCAAGAATCAACTATAAGCATTACGCAAAAATCGCCTGGCTGCTGTTGATTCCCTGCCTTGCCTTATTACTCTACACCCTGGTGTTCGGACAAAACCGCAACGAAGCCAACCGTTCCATCCTCGTGGCCGGCATCTCGTTCCAGCCCAGCGAAATGGCCAAGATCATCCTCATCACCTATCTGGCGCGCCAGCTCATCATGATGGAAGGCAAGGTGTACAAATACAAGGAATTCCTCTTTAGGATAGCGGCCCCCATCCTGCTCACCGTGGCCCTGATCTTCTCGGAGAACCTCTCCACGGCCCTCATCCTCATCACCGTCTGCATCGTGCTGCTATTCATCGGACGCATCAAGTTTCTCCACATCCTATCGCTCGTGGGCCTATGCGTGGTAGGCATGGGACTCTATCTCGCCTTCGACGCCGCCAAGACCAGCATCGACAACAAACACAGCCAAAAAAAGCACGAAGTGGCCGTGGCCCAAGGCACAAAATCGGCCGACGAATACAAAGCGAAGCAAAACCGCATCCAGACCTGGGCACATCGTCTGCAATCAATGGGCGAGGACAAAGGCGAGATCAACCGTTTTGACGACAGCCACATGCAGCGCACTTATGCCGACATCGCCGTGTCGTCGGGCTCGGTATTCGGCAGAGGCCCGGGCAAGAGCCAACAACGCAACTTCCTGCCCCACCCCTACTCCGACTTCATCTACGCCATCATCATCGAGGAATACGGCATCGTGGGCGGCATCCTCGTGCTGCTGCTCTACGTCATCTTATTCACCCGCGTTATCCGCATCGTGGGTAAACGCACCCTCACTTTCGGCGCACTGATGGCCTTCGGGTTGGGATTCCTCATCATCCTGCAGGCCATGATCAACATGGGCGTCAGCATCGGGCTGCTGCCCGTCACAGGCCAACCCCTGCCCTTCGTCAGCATGGGCGGCACCTCGCTGATGGCCACGGGAATCATCATCGGCATGATCCTCAGCGTCACCCGCAGCATGGAGGAAGAGTCGCTGAACAAGGAACAAGAAATAGAAGCCATCGTTAAACCAATCGACACAAGCCATGAAGAAGAACCTGAAAGTCGTGATTAGCGGCGGCGGCACGGGAGGCCATATCTTCCCTGCCATCGCCATCGCCGATGCGTTGAAACGGCGCTATCCTGAAGCCGACATCCTGTTCATCGGCGCCAAAGGTCGCATGGAAATGGATCGCGTACCCAAGGCAGGCTATCCCATCGAAGGATTGTGGATCAGCGGCATGACCAAAGACCTCAAGTCGCTCCTGCTGCCCCTCAAACTCGTTAGCAGCCTGAGCAAGGCACGCCGCATCCTGAAGCGTTTCAAGCCCGATGTGGTGATCGGTGTAGGTGGCTTTGCCAGCGGCCCCACTCTGAAGGCAGCCAACTGGCTCGGCATACCCACCGTCATCCAGGAGCAGAACTCCTACCCAGGCAAGACCAACCGCAACGTGGGCCAAAAAGCCAAGGCCATCTGCGTGGCATACGACCACCTCGACCAATGGTTCCCCGCCGATAAGATACACTTCACCGGCAACCCCTTAAGGGCTAACATCACCCTCAACGGCACCCGTGAAGAAGCCGCCGCATTCTTCCACCTCGACGCCACCAAACCCGTCGCTCTCCTCGTGGGTGGCAGTCAAGGCGCCTTAGGCATCAACAAGGGCATCAGCGCACAGCTCAAGGCCTTCTGCGACAGCGACCTGCAACTTATCTGGCAGACGGGCAAGACTTATATCAACCAAGCCAACGAAGAGGTGAAAGCCTTGGGTTTGGACGACCGCGTCAAGCCCACCGTCTTCATCGAGCGCATGGACCTGGCCTACGGCCTGGCCAATGTGGTCATCTCACGTGCTGGCGCCATATCCATCTCGGAACTGGCCTTAGTGCAACGCCCCGTCATCTTCGTGCCGCTACCCACCGCCGCCGAAGACCACCAAACCAAGAACGCCCAACAGCTTGTCGACGCCGACGCCGCCCTCATGGTTCGCAATGCCGACGCCGAGCAGGAGCTCGTCCCCACCCTGATGCGCCTCGCCGCAGACAAGCCCCTACAAGACAAATTGAGTACCAACATCGGCAAGTTCGCCCGTCCGAACGCCGCCGACGACATAGTAGACCAAATCATCAAAGCAATAAACCCCGAGGGAACCCCGTAGGGGTGACCGGACATTAAGTAGGCGGATTCATCCCCTGCTATCACACCAACAATGAACACAAAAGAAGGACATACGATATACATGCTCGGCATCGGCGGCATCGGCATGAGCGCCCTCGCCCGCTACTACCACAGCCAAGGCCACAACGTGGCTGGCTACGACCGTACCCCTTCGCCATTGACACGACAACTCGAAAACGAGGGCATGGCCATCCATTATGAAGACAACCCCAGCCTGCTGCCACCCCACATCGACTTCGTCGTCTACACCCCCGCCGTGCCCCATGACCTCAACGAATTTGAGGTCCTGCGCCAACGCGGTTTACCCATCATGAAACGTGCTGAGGCACTCGGCAAGGTAACGGAAGGACACTTCACCATCGCCGTGGCCGGCACCCACGGCAAAACCACCACCACCGCCATGGTGGCCCACATCCTCAACCAATGCGGGATGAACACCACCGCCTTCATCGGCGGCATCGCCAACAACTTCAACAGCAACCTGCTGCTCTGCAAGGAGAAAGACTTCGTCATCGTGGTGGAAGCCGACGAGTTCGACCGCTCATTTCTGCATCTCCATCCCGACGTCAGCATCGTCAACAGCATCGACGCCGACCATTTGGATATCTATGGCGACAAGGGACATGTCGTTGCCGGTTTCAATGAGTTCGCACATCTGACGCACGATCTCGTCATCGTAAAGGAAGACCTTGACGTCGTGGTGGAAAACAATGTTCGTTTCGGTTTCGGCGAGGCTTGCGACTATCGTATTGAAGTCATCGCATCAGAAAAAGGCGTCACCGACTTTGTTATTGATGGAGAAGGCCAAAAAACGGAAATCAGGTTGCCGATGGCAGGCAGACACAACGTGTTGAATGCCACAGCCGCATTTATTGCTGCCCGTCAAACGGGTCTGACACCCAACGCCATTGCCGAGGCACTCTCTTCCTTTAAAGGTGTGAAACGCCGCTTCGACATCCGCGTCAACAACGCGCGTCATTGCTACATTGACGACTACGCGCACCATCCCGAGGAGATCCGCTCGTGCCTCACCGCCGTCAAGGAGTCGTTCCCCGACAAGCGTCTCACCCTCGTCTTCCAGCCCCACCTATACAGCCGCACCCGCGACTTCATGGACGGCTTTGCCGAAGTGCTGGCCATAGCCGATCGACTCATCCTCTTGGACATCTACCCCGCCCGCGAGTTGCCCATCGAAGGCATCACCTCAAAGGCATTATTGAATAAAGTGCAGATGACCGACAAACGTCTCTGCACGAAGTCGGAACTCGTCGCCCTGGTCGACAGCGAACGCCCCGAGCTTTTGGTCACCATGGGCGCCGGCGACATCGACCGTTTCGTTGAACCACTCGAAAACATGATTAAGACATGGTAAAGAAGATATTGAGCATAGCATTATGGGTCCTCACGGCAGCTGCGCTGATCGCCTTGTTCGTCTTTGCGCGCAAAGACTACCTGAACCGTCCGCTGCAATCGATCCAACTGATTACACAAACCGATACCGGCTTCGTCAAGAAAGACGAAGTGCGCAAACAACTGTGGGCGCTAAGCGGCGACAAGATTGTCGGTACGGTCAACATGATGAAGATCCAAAAACACCTCGAAGACAACCCCTGGATTGCGACCAGCAATTCCTACATCGATCTCGACGGCACACTTAACGTCAGCTACGAGGAATACCAGCCCAAGTTCAGGGTGTTCGGCAAAGACGGCCACTCGGTGTATGTGACCGACGACGGTGTCGTGGTGCCCACCAGCCGCATCTACACACCTTATGTCATGGTGGCCAGCGGCAACTTCATCATCGACAACGACACGACGTCGTATCCGCTCAACGACAGCATTGAAAACCACCGCAACCTCATCAATGCGCTGACATGGCTCAAGGCCATCGAAGGCAACAGCTTCATCAATAGCAGCGTGGGACAGATCTACTGCAACGCCCGCAACGAATTCGAACTCACCGTGAAAGACATCGAGTCGCGCGTCATTGTGGGCGACACCTGCCTCGCCGCCGACAAGCTGCACCGCCTCGAGATCTTCATGAAACAGCGTCCCAAAAGCCCCGAGACCAAGACAATGAAAAGCATCAACTTGAATTATAAAAACCAAATAGTCTGTACAAAACGATAACCGTTATGAGCGAAGAAAAAATCATCGTCGGATTAGACATCGGCACAACAAAAGTGGCCTGCATCGTAGGCCGCAAGGCCGAAAACGGCAAAATTGAGATCCTTGGATACGGCAAGACCGTCTCCACAGGCGTCAGGCGCGGCGTTGTCACCAACATCATCGACACCGTCGAAGCCATCAAAACCGCCGTCAAGCAAGCCTCCGAACAGTCGGGGGTCGAAATCAACCGCGTCAGTGTCGGCATCGCAGGACAGCACATCAAGAGCCTGCAACACCGTGGCGTGCTGATGCGCGACAATCACGAGACCGAGATCACCGAAGGCGAGATGGAACGCCTGCGCCAGGACACCTTCAAGATCAACATGACCCCGGGCGAGGAAATCATCGACGTCATCCGTCAAGACACCTACGTCGATGGCGAGCTGGCCACCAACCCCGTCGGCATGCTGGGCAGCAAGATCGAAGCCAACTTCCACGTCATCATCGGCCAGACATCGGCAGCCAAAAACATCGTCAAATGCATTGAGAGCGCCGGCCTTGAGATGGACTACATGATCCTGGAGCCCATTGCCTCGGCACAGGCCGTCCTCGACGAGGAAGAGAAAGACGCCGGTGTGGTGCTCGTCGACATCGGCGGCGGCACCACCGACATCGCCATCTTCAAGGACAAGAAGATCCAACATACCGCCGTCATCCCCTTCGGCGGCAACATCATCACCGACGACATCTGCACCGGCTGCTCCATCATCAAGCACTACGCTGAAGAAGTCAAGGTGAAGTTCGGCTCTGCATTAGCCAGCGAGAACCGCGACGACGAAGTGGTGTCGATCCCCGGCATCCGCGGCCGTGAAGCCAAGGAAATCTCGTTCAAGAACTTGGCACACATCATCCAAGCCCGTTTGGAAGAGATCTTCGAACTCGTCAACTACGAGATCCAAAAGGCACGGTCGGAAAACAACCTCATCGCCGGCATCGTGCTCACCGGTGGCGGTGCCCTAATGAACCACATCCAACAGCTGGCCGAGTTCAAGACCGGCATGGAAGTGCGCATCGGCTACCCCAATGAACACCTCAACAAAAACACCGAGAAGGAGATGTCGAGTCCTATGTACTCCACCGGTATCGGCATCGTCATCGAGACCATCGCCCGCATGGAACATGACGAGCACCTGCAAGAGATGGAAGAGGCCGAGAAGGAGAAGACATCCGGACCGAAAAAAGTAGAGGAGACCGAGCCCGCCGAGCCAACGGAGACTACCGAAATCGTAGAAACCGAAAACAAAGGCAAAAAACCGAAGAAAAGAGTCATCGATTTGAAAAAAATCGTAACTTCGCTGACTGATATCCTTTCATCCTCAGACGACATTGAATAACCCCGACAAAACCCCAAAACCATGACAGAAGATTTTACCATAAACATGCAACAAGACGAGCTGTTTACCCCCGTCGATGTTGACAAACCCAACTATATCAAAGTCGTCGGTGTGGGCGGCGGCGGAGGCAACGCCGTCAACCACATGATGGAAGAAGGCATACAGGGCGTCGACTTCGTCCTGTGCAACACCGACCACCAGGCATTGCTGAAGAGCAAGGTGAAGACCACCGTCCATCTCGGCAAGCGCGAGCTTGGTGCCGGCAACGACCCCAACATCGGGCGCGAAGCCGCCGAGATGAGCCGCGATGAGCTTGAAGCCCTGATGGATGACAACACCAAGATGCTCTTCGTCACCGCCGGCATGGGCGGTGGCACCGGCACCGGCGCTGCCCCCGTCGTGGCCAAGATCGCCAAAGACAAAGGCATCCTCACCGTCGGCATCGTCACCATGCCTATGGAACGCGAAGGCCGCCGCCGCAAGCTGCAAGCCCTCGCAGGCATCGACGAACTGAAGAAATGCGTCGACACTCTCATCCTTATCAGCACCGACAAGCTGCGCGACCAATACGGCAACATGAAGCTCTCCGAGGCCTTCAAGAAAGCCGACGACGTGCTGGCCACCGCCGCACGTGGCATTGCCGAGATCATCACCGTGCCCGGCTATGTCAACGTCGACTTCGAAGACGTGAAGACCGTAATGAAAGACAGCGGCAAGGCCATCATGGGCTCAGGCACCGCCGAAGGCGAAGGCCGCGCCGAGAAAGCCATCAAGGACGCCATCCACTCGCCCCTGCTCAACGACTCGAACATCGAAGGCGCCAAGAACATCCTGCTCTACATCACCTCGGGCAGCAACGAGGTGTCGCTCGACGAAGTCGACGAGATCCTCGAAATCGCACAAAACGCCTGCGGCAACAACAGCGACGTCATCTGGGGTAACGGCACCGACGAGAGCCTCGGCGAGGCCCTCAGCGTCACCCTCATCGCCACTGGCTTCAACCACGACGCCAAGCCGTACAGTAGTGTACTCGCCGAGAAGCAAGCCCCGACAAGCACCAGCCAGCCCAAGAAGGTGTACGACCTGAGCGGCAAGGTGAGAGGCGAAGAACCTGTGGCACCCGCCCAACCCGCCAACCAAGCCGTGGGCACCGTGGCCGCCAACGAAGTGGGAATGACATCCAAAGAAGAGCACCTCGAACCCAAGCACGAGGAAAAGACCGTCCATTCCCTCTTCAGCGCCCCTGTCACCGAAGTCACCGAGCCCTCGGTCTCTGAGCCTGAGGTTGCTGAGCAAAGTCGAAATATCGAAGGGCCGTCCGCAAAAAAACAGGTCCCTGAGCCTGCGGTCCCTGAGGCCGATCGAAGGGTCGAAGAGCCGACCACAATAAACCAGACCGATCAAAGGGTCGAAGAGTCGACTCCCAAGTCAGAGGCCCCCATCTCCATCGAATGGCCCTCGCTTAAACCTTCAGTCCCTGAGCCCGGCGAAGGGCCGATCAAAGACACTGATGACGCCCCCCTCTTCGAGCCCCTCGCCCAACCCACGCCTGAGACGCCCGTTTACGACACGCCTTCGACCGTACATCACGAGGAAGAGCATCCCGTGGTGAAAGTGTTCGACAACCCGTTCCGCTCAGGCAGCGACGACGAAGGCTTCGAGATCACCTCGCGCATCATCACGCGTGAGGAGGTGGAGGCCCGCAGCGAGCAGGAGATTGCCGTGCTCGAGGCCAAGAAAGCCAAGGAGACCGACCCGAAGGAACAGCTTAAGAAACAGCGCCTGCGCGCCTTGAGCATCAACTTCAGGACAGCACGCGGCTTGGAGGAGCTGGAAAACCAGCCCGCCTACCTACGCCGCAACGTCGAGATCAGCCCCAACGAAGAGGCCGACCTCTCGCATTACTCCACCTCGCAAAGCGGCATCAGCAGCGAGAACTCATTCCTCCACGACAACGTGGACTAAAGCATTTCGTCACAGACTATTTGATTATCCGACGAGGCAGACGGGCTTCCTTTTGGGGAGTCCGTTTGTTATTTTGTACTTCACAAAAAAGGACATGGAAGACCACATTCGGCCAATTTTCTGTACCTTTGCCCAAAATATCACCCGCAAATGAAAAAGCTACTAGCATTAATCAGCATTATATTACTGACAATCAACGGATTTACTCAAGACTGGATACCTATCAGCAGTCTCAGTCCCTCCGCTCCAACCGTCAAGCTGCTCTCCTGCTCCGAACAAGAGACCACTGTGGATTTCAGCTTGGCTGGCTACTTCTCAGAGACCGTCAATACGCCTAAGGGACCGCAACAGATCATTAACGCACCCAAAATGGCCTCGATGCTGGAGGAAGGCGCCCCCAACTTGCCCCTCTTCGCCATCCCTGTGGCCATCGGCGACAGCGACGAGATGACGGTCACAGTGGAGAAAGCTGAATACCGCGACTTCGAGGATATCGAAATCGCCCCCTCCAAAGGCAACCTCAGCCGACAAGTCGACCCCGATGAAGTGCCTTACCACTATGGTGAGGTCTACTCCCACAATGCCTTCTACCCCAACAACCAAGCCCAACTCGACCAGCCCTATATCCTCCACGACCTCCGCGGACAGAACATCCTCGTCTACCCCTTCGCCTACAACCCCGTCACGAAGACCCTGTGCGTCTATACCCACCTCGTGCTGACCATGCGCAAAGTTAGCGACAAGGGCAGCAACCCTAAGATGGCGAAACGACAAGCCTCGTCCCTCTCGCCCGAGGCCGATGCCATGTATGCGCACCGCTTCGTCAACTACCGCGACAAGGCAGCCAAATACAACTTCGTGGCCGACGAGGGCGAGCTGCTGGTCATCTGCCCTGACCGTTTCCTCGGTGCCATGCAGCCCTTCGTGGAATGGAAGAACCAGTCGGGCCGACCCACCATCATGGCAAGCATCTCCGAAATTGGCGGCAACAACACCGAACTCATCAAAGAATATATCCGCAGCCACTACAACAACCCCAACGAGAACCTGTGCTACGTCCTTTTGGTGGGCGACTATGCCGACCTCACACCCAAAGCGATGAGTGGCGGTGCCTCTGATATTTGGTTCGGACAACTCGAGGGCAGCGACTACTACCCCGAAGTCTTCGTGGGCCGTTTCTCGGCCGAAAGCGTGGCCGACGTGACCAACCAAGTCAACAAGGTGATATACTATGAGCGTGACATCACCACGCAAGCCGAATGGCTCGGCAAAGGCATCGGCATCGGCTCAAGCGAAGGCGCCGGCAGCGGACACAACGGCGGCGAGTCGGACTACCAACACATCGAGTACATCCGCGACACGCTTTTGCACTACACCTATACTGAAGTCTCTCAACATTATCACGGCGTGGGCGTAGGCACCAACGCAGCCATGCTGCGCGAGAACTTCAACAACGGCGCCAGCCTCTGCAACTACTGCAACCATGGCACACAGACGAGCTGGTACGTGGGCAGCTTCAACAACAGCCAAGTCAACGCCCTGACCAACGACTACAAATGGCCCGTCGTGTGGTCGACAGCTTGCCTCAACGGCCAGTTCAACTACAGCCAGCCCTGCTTCGCCGAGAGCTGGATGCGGGCAACCAACAACAGCACGGGCGTGCCTACTGGTGCCATCGGAGGCATGTTCAGCTGGATTTCACAACCCTGGCAGCCGCCCATGACAGGACAGGATGAGATGGTCGATGTGCTGTGCGAATGGCGCAACGCCGATTGCTACCACCACACCCTCGGCGGCGCCTCGCTCAACGGCAACATGAAGATCCTCGACCTCCATCCCTCCGACCAAGGAGAGACCCACAACACCTGGATTCTCTTCGGCGATCCTACGCTGACGATGCGCACCGCCACGCCTACCGAGATGCACGTCACCTGCGAACCTGAGGTCATTTTCCTCGGACAGACCGAACTGCGCCTCACCGCCGAGACCGAACACGCCGTTGCCACACTCTCCATCGACGGCACCGTCATTGCCAGCACCCCCATCGTCGGCGGAGAGGCCACCATGACCTTCGAGAACCCTACCGTGACAGGCACAGCCCTGCTCGTGGTGACCAGCTTCAACAAGGTCACTGAGATACGCGACATCGCCATCATCCCTGCCGAAGGTGCCTATCTCACCTACGAAAGCTTCAGTGTTGACGACGCAAATGGCCAAGCCGACTATGGTGAGACCATAAACCTCAGCCTGACCGTCAAGAACATAGGCAACGAAGCCGCCAACAACATACAAGTAGCACTCACCACCGGCTCGCCTGACATCAACATACTGAACGGCACGGCCACCATTCCCAACATCGGGGCCATGAGTACCTACACCATCAGCGACATCTTCCAGATAGCTGTCAACGAAAGGATCGTCGACGGCGCACAAGCCATCATCACCCTTACCTGCACTGATGGCACCCACACCTGGAGCAGTCAGCTCCGCCTCACCCTCCACGCGCCCACATTCGTCATGTCAGACTTCAGGCCTTTAGGCACCCCTAACCCTGGCGAGGATGCCACCCTACTAATCGGTTTCCGCAACATAGGCACGTCAGATTCCCGCGAGGCCAAAGTGCAACTCTACAGCAGCTCCACCGACCTGGTCTTCAACCCGATACAATACACCCTAGGTATCATTCCTGCCGGTGAAGCCGTCACCGCCACAGCGTCGTGCACTACCGCTTCGACGGTGCCTGTCGGCTCCAGCTTCGAGGTGTATTATCACATGGACGCCAACCCATACACCTGCATCGGTACCGAGTTGCTCAACATCGGCCCCGTCAAAGAGACCTTCGAGACCGGCGACTTCAGCACTTTCAACTGGGAGACGTTGGGCGGCGCCCATTGGTTTGTTGACAATACTGCCGCCTACACCGGCAATTATAGCGCACGCTCGGGTGCCATCGGCAACTCACACGTCACCACCCTGCAAATCAGCGTCGACGTGCCCGAAGACGGTGTGATCAGCTTCTTCAAGAAGATCTGCACCGAGGCCAACAAAGATAAACTCACCTTCTACATCGACAGTACCCCCATGGAAGAATGGTCGGGAGAGATCGGCTGGAGCCGTGAGTCGTTCCCAGTCAGTGCCGGCACCCACAAGTTCAAGTGGATCTACATGAAAGACTCCAACGGCAGCTACGGCGAAGACTGCTGCTGGATCGACGATGTCCAGTTCCCCTCAGCCAACACGATCACCTTCCTGCCTGAACTCGAACTAGAGGCACAGGTCGATGAGAACCACGTCACGCTGTCATGGCAAGGCATCGAAGAGGCTGAACGCTATGTCATCCGTCGCGACGGCACGCCCATGGCCACACAACAAGAGACCTCTTTCAGCCAATGGCTTAACTTAGGAACCTACACCTACAGTGTCGTCGCCGTCGGCAACGACGGGCAACAGTCCATCCCCGCCTTCGCCACGGTAGAGATCACCATCTTGGGCATCGACAGCATTGAGAGCACGTTGAAAGTATTCCCCAACCCTACACGCAACTGGCTGACCATTAGCTATGAGCAACCCTACCAATATGCCATCTTCAACAACATGGGACAAAAAGTGAGAGAGGGCAACGGCTCAGGCGACACTGTCATCCATTGTGGCAATCTGTCGAAAGGCGTCTACATCTTACACCTCACCGCCGAAGGCCAAGTCTTCATCAAGAAAATCACCGTTCAGTAACGCGGCGTGCCATGACCTACCTGAAATCCAACGACTTGTTCGGACAGCTCAACCCTGAGCGGCTCTACGAGCGCGTGCCCAGGCCCCTCCTCATCGCCGACCACCTGCTGACGCCCGACAACATCGGGGCCATAATCCGCTTGGCCGACAACATCGGGGCTACCGAGGTCTGTTTCTTGGGCAATGAAGACGAGCACCGTCTGGGCAAGGTACGACGTGCCGCCGCCTCAAGCCGCGACAACATACGGTGGTATTTCAGCGAGGAGAACGACCTGCGCAAAATCGTGCCCGAAGGCAAGAAAATCGTCGCCATCGAGACCGCCGACAACGCTACCTGCATCTACAACACCGAGCTGCCCGACGATGTGGCTTTCATCGTAGGCAACGAGCGACAAGGCCTTAGCGACGTACTGCTTGCCCAATGCGACATGGTGGTCTTCATCCCCGTGCCCGGCCCCACGCGTTCGCTCAATGTGAGCCATGCCGCAGCAGTGGCTTTGTTTGAATGGCAACGACAAATGTTGGATCACAAAACCGACAAAACATTCAAAACATAAAAGAAAGGCAGGGAAAGCGGCCAACTGGCCCGCTTTCCGACGGCAACGCGGTTGCGTGCCGCCAACCCTAATAAGGAAGTTTTGAAAGTTTTGTGATAATAAAAGAATCGCCAATGAAAACATATACACATTTATTTTTTGATTTAGACAGGACGCTGTGGGACTTCGACGCTGCCGCCGAGGTAGCCTTCGAGCGCATCTATGAAACGTACCGACTAGGAGACCTTGGCATCCCAAGTGCACACGAGTTCCATGAGGTGTATCACCCATTGAACGAGGAACTATGGGTGCTCTATCGAGCCGACAAAATCACAAAGGAGGAGTTGAACCGCACCCGTTTCCTGAAACCACTTGAACATTACGGCATCCACGATGTTGACCTGGCCGACCACCTGAGCAAGGACTATGTGTATTGGTCGCCACGCATCGTGAGACTCATCACCGGCACGATGGAGTTGTTGGATTACTTGAGACCGAAATACCATCTCCACCTAATCACTAACGGATTCCAAGAAGTGCAACACACCAAACTGAGCGGATCGGGCTTAGAGCCTTATTTCGAGACTTTGACCGTTTCGGAGGAGGTTGGTGTGAAGAAACCCAACCCTGAAATCTTCCAATATGCCTTGCGTAAAGCCCATGCCACTGCCGAAGAGAGCCTTATGATCGGCGACGAGATGGCCGTCGACATCGACGGGGCCAGAGCTGCTGGGATGGACACGGTCCTCTTTAATCCCAAAGGGGAAAGAGTGGAAGGGAAACGAACATTTGAAGTGAAGGACTTGAGGGAGATAATGGAAATCGTATGACTACTTCAGCTTTGCCAGAACCGTTTCCTTACCCACCGTCCTGTCGCCAATCTTCACATTGACTTCGGCATCCAATGGCAAAAACACATCCACGCGCGAGCCGAATCGTATCATGCCTAATTCCTCGCCCACAGCGGCCTCATCGCCCGCCTGCAAGTCGCAAACGATACGCCGCGCCACAAAACCGGCAATCTGACGCACCAAGACTTCACGGCCTTTCTTATCTTTCAAGATAATGGTATTATGCTCATTGTCGGACGACGACTTGGGATTGAACGCCACCAAAAACTTCCCAGGATGGTATTTGTAGTAAGTCACCTCACCGTCAAACGGAAAGAAGTTAACATGCACATTGTAGATCGACATGAAGATGGAGATCTGGCGGCGTTGTTCATGAAAATACTCATCCTCCATCACCACCTCGTTGGCTGCCACCTTGCCATCGGCGGGTGACAACACGACATCGTCCTCCATCGTGGTCTTACGCCAAATAGGGACCCGGAAGAACCGTACAATTAATGTCAACACGACAAGCTGAAAAGCATAAAGCAAGCCGTGCCAAACTGTCTGTCGAGGCCAAAACCAATTGACCACAAAGATAACCGTAACAATCACAGCAAAGGTGATGAGAATGGCAACCGTGCCTTCCTCGTGTATTCTCTTATGGATCTTCATAGCAGTATCAGATACAAATAAACAAAAATGAACGGCATGCTGAACATCACCGAGTCAAAACGGTCCAGGATACCGCCATGCCCTGGAATCAGCTTTCCCGAATCCTTCACTCCTGCCTGACGTTTCAGCATCGACTCGCACAAGTCGCCCAACGTGCCAAAGACGACTGCAATAATGCCAAGACCGATGGCCTGCACAATGGAAAACCAACCGGAATAGTGGCAGAAAACGACCAACGAAACAAGAGTGAACAGCAGTCCTCCGATGCTGCCCTCAATGGTCTTTCCAGGCGAGATGCGCGGAAAGAGTTTGTGCCGTCCTAACAGTTTGCCCGTCAGATAGGCAAAGATGTCGTTGACCCAGAGAATGCAGAACACCATGATGACCAGTCCAGCATCTGCAACCGGTCCGAAGAGATCGGCACGATACATGAAAAGCATCAAAGAAGAAGGCAGACTTAAAAAAGTGAACGAGGCAAAGAGATAGGTGAAAATGGGACGGGCGTCATGCTTGATGGAGAACAGAGCATAGAGGAAAGGTGCCATAAGGAACAGCATCCCGAAGAGAAGCCAGCGCGGTGCCATGACTTGCAGGGCCACAAGAGCAGGCAGCGCGAAGAAACCCAAAGCGAGCACCTCGCCAATAAGGATGCCAAGGGTGGAGTCCATCTTCAAGAGGCGCGCCATCTCGAAAGTACCTACGGCGATGACAAACAAGAGGAGTGCCGCCCATGTCCAAGGAGAGACGAACACACAGGTAAGGAGTATGACACCCATCAAAAGGCCCGAGATAGAACGCACCAACAATTCTTTCATAGCTTCGGTATTGACGGGCAAAGATAGGGAAAAATCACCTCATCTTGATTTCAAAGCCCAGCTTTTTCACCAGTTTCAGCGTATTCCACGCCATTAAGCGATCATATTCCCTCTCGCCATCGGGCAATGCACAATAAGGAATGAGGTCGGGATGCTGCTTCTTCTCATCGTTACGCTCAGGGCCCCACGTCCATCCTTCTTTCATTCTGGTGATGGCCCAAACGTCATGGAGGTTTTCGGCAATGGCTTCACGGAGTTCAATCAAGTTGTCAGACAAGGACACATCATCGAGACGGATAGGCTCGGGATCATACTCTTGGATGGACTGTAGCACACGAACCAAATAA
This sequence comes from uncultured Bacteroidales bacterium, assembly GCA_947303625.1. Classification (GTDB taxonomy): domain Bacteria; phylum Bacteroidota; class Bacteroidia; order Bacteroidales; family F082; genus Limimorpha. Next base: position 61,321 of record CAMYYV010000002.1, read on the forward strand.
CAGTGTGAACCATGCCAAGCCCTCTTGAAGAAAGCCAAGGGGATGTCCTGCTCCGAATTTTTCAGCGGGTCGTAAACGGTGACGATGTCTGCATCGACGTTGACCTCAGTAACCACGACGGCATGATTGACATTATCGTCATTATCCGGTCTCTCTTCATACAGCTTTTGAATATCAACGGCCGCTATGACATCGTTGTCGAGGCCGATGATCTTGATGAGATCGTCAATAGTGGCATCGTATTTTCGAGTTATCAGCAACCCGTTTTGAGCCAGCAGTTGCCCGATGGCATGAAGCGGTGTGCCTTGTTTTTTCAACCAATGGTTTTCGCGTGCAGCAACGACAAGCGCTTCCATGTCATATTGGATATGACGACGTTGAAGCACGTATGCCTCACATGCGATACTGCAAATGTTCTCGTCGTCTTTGGCAGCCAATTTCATCATGGGGACGATATCGCATCGTTTCACGGATGTCTCTCCCATCTTGAAAACCGGCATCTCTCCCAACTCCTCTCCGACAGCCAATGCGACTTCCACCCTTGCTCGCAATTGGGCATCTTCCCTCAAGGCTTGCAGCACTTTCTGCAACTGGTCTTTATCAATATTGCCTTCCAAATAGGCGGCAAGCAACTCATCTGATATAATCATGACTTAATTGATTTTCAGGTTTGTAATGTCGCTAAGGGCGACTCGCGTCAGTTGCGCAATTGCCCGTTTCTTAATGTTATAAAGGTTGGCTACGGTGACCGCCATCTCTACGGCGAGATCTTCGGGGGCCATGTCTTCGATGATGAGTTTCCGTATCACATAGGAATAACGCTCGTTGGGCATCGCCGAAAGGAGTGTCTCAACATCCAACATGGGTTCCATAAGGTTGTCTTGGGTCATCTCTTCATCTTTTTTTTCAATAGGAGGGTCCGTGCTTTCATTTTCTATCACCCTGTCGTGATTTTTTTTATTCATGAAATAACGGATTGCCACCATTTTCAGCCAGCCCAGCAAGGAGCATTCGCCTTTGAAAGACCTCAGTCTCTTTGCGTCATCCTCCAGAAGATAGACATACAATTCGTTGACAAACTCATCGTAATCCACGGGGTAATTAAACATACGATGGATGATGGAGCGGAACAAAGGGTTGCAGTATTCGTAGAAAAACTTCTGCGTCACCATTTTGTCGCGATCGATAAGTTTCTGTATGATTTCTTTGTCGGTCATAAATAATTAATTATATAACAGAAGCATCCCAATTGATGCCACTTTTATGCCCACAAAAATACGTAAAAATAGGAAACGAATACAGCAAAAACAACAAACCCCGGCAGCGATGCTGTCGGGGTTGTCGTTAAGGGTGGGCGG
>CAMYYV010000003.1 GCA_947303625.1 uncultured Bacteroidales bacterium
CACACCGCGTGTGTCCGCTTTCCCGTATGCATCCGCTCCATCCATCCCCACAATCGAATCAAAAAACCCCACAGCTTTCAGCAGATCCTTTCTATTGCTCTGCCCATAGTCATTCTTATACAGCAGCTCCGAAATCAGGAGCTGGCAGTAATGCCCGTTAAAGGCATTGAGGCTGTCGGCCTCAGGGCTTGCCGCAAACTCCAACATCACCGCCAAGGTGCTATCCGCATGCTGCCACATCAGGCTGTCGATCTCTGCCAATGCGGGAGACGAAGGCATTTCGATGCTTCGGCTTTGTTCAGAGACCGCAGGCTCAGAGACCTTGGCTGGGTGGGTGCAGGACACCGTTAACGCCAACAATAGGATTCCTATGTAAAGCCATCGTTTCACGCCGCAAAATTACTCAAAATCCATCCACATTTAGCGAAATCACACCAGCAATATTTTGTTATTCAGCACCAGCGAAAAGGTCATCCATCTTTACTTGCGACTGCATAATGCCACTGTGGGAGTTTTGTCTGACACCGTAAGTAGTAATCATGACTAATTGTAGGGCTTTCCGTGATTTGGTGGCTTCACGGAACACTTGCATTTTCTTGCGAAGCTTGTCCTCATAGTCTTTGTCAATGGCATATTCACCGACCGAGAACTTGATTTCGCAGATGTTCGTGATGCGATCGCGACGGTCGATAACAAGGTCGATTTGAGCTTTGCCCGTTTCTGAATTGCCATTCCATGAAGAAATGTCGGTTAGCACGGCACTGATTCCGATAGCCTTCTTGACTTGGATGATATGGTCTTTGCAGACTTGCTCAAAGGTTTGTCCTGCCCAGCTGTTTTTGGCCGGGTTGTCGAGATAGTGCGTCCAGAAATGCTCGTCAGGGTTTTGCTTGCCCTTCATGAAACGTAAGTAAAACAGGGTGAAATAATCAGCAAGCTGATACACGAGATTCTTCTCGTTATAGCCAAAAGTGTTGTAAACGCGTGCGAATTGACTGTCTTTCAGGTTTTTCAGCATCTCGGTGAGAAGGCCGTTGTCTTCAAGATGCGTTTCGTTGATAATCTCTTGTCGGGTGAGCCCTGATTTCTTTGTTGAAAGGGCTTCGATGATTTTCAGATAAGCTTTTGAGTTCCCGAAAAGAGTTTCGTACAGATGATCGAACTCGTCCCATAGTGAGCCGTTGCGCTTGAAGAAAATGTTGTCGATATTGGTTAGATACGGCAACTCATTGTCGAGTAGCTTTAAATAATAGGGGATGCCGCCCATGGTCATGTAGCACTCAACGATGTCATAACGGCTCCAATTGATGCCTCGTGAAATCAGGTATCGCTCAGTTTCTTGAAGCGTGAAAGGCATTAGGAAAAGACGGCGGGCGGCACGGTTGAATAGTCCGCCTTTGTCGGAGAAAAGCTTTTTGGTAATCCAAGTGGTGGCTGAGCCGCAAACAACCAGCATGATGTCGTTCTGCTGTGCCCCCCAGCCGTTCCAGAAGCCCTCGAATGCCCCAAGAAACTCGCTTTGACGCGTGTCAAGCCAAGGGAGTTCGTCGATGAAGATGATTTTCTTGCGATTTTCCTTGATGCCTTTCAGAAGTTTCTTCAGCTCGTCGAACGCTTCAAGCCAGTCGGTCGGCACTTTTTTGATGTTGGCACCATATTCCTGAAGAGCAAGATAGAAGTTTTTTAGCTGCATCTTTTTGGGTTTTTTGTACAGCCCAGTGACATGAAAATCGTATGTGTCATCAAAGAATTCCTTGATGAGGAATGTCTTCCCAACACGACGGCGACCATAAACGATGACAAACTCCGATTCCTTGGAACTGCGATACTTTTCAAGCTGACGGATTTCATATTCGCGGCCGATAAATAGGTTTCTGTCCATAATGAAATTGTTTTTCTAACTGCAAAAATAATAAAAGTTTTCAAACTCAAGTGCGGAAACTATACTTTTTTACATACTTTCCGCATCTAAGTTTGATTTTTTGTGCCTAAAATACAAAACTTAAGTGCGAAAACATGGTATTATTCACGATATTCCGCACTTAAGTTGGAAATTTTTCCATTAACAATGAAGTCGGAAATCGGGTTGGAAACGTAGTTTTTTTATGCTACAAGCCGCAAAATCTCTATCTTTGTCCTTTCCAAAACGATTGAAACATGAAAAAAATGCTATTCATACTACTCCTGTTCCCCTTTTCCCTCTTCGCTCAAGTCACCGACGACTTCTCCGACGGCGACTTCACCCAAAACCCCACCTGGTTAGGGATGACGGAGCAATACATCGTGAACAACAGCAAGCAACTTCAACTCAATGCGGAAGGCGAGGGCACAGCCTGTCTTTCTCTGCCTATCACGGAATACGAGACGATGGAATGGCAGTTTTGGATTCGGGAGGCTTTTTCCCCTTCGGGAAACAACTATAGCGATGTTTGGCTCAGTGCCAACAATGCCGACCTTTCACAAGCTTCCCAAGGCTATTTCCTCCGTTTCGGTGAAGGAGGAAGCAACGACGCCATCACCTTGTTCAGAAAAGACGCCGACGGCCAACAACAGGTTTTGCGTGGCATAGAAGGCACCATCGCGGCTTCGTTTGCGGTCTCCGTCAAGGTGAACTGCGACCGCGAAGGCAACTGGATGATCCAAACATGCTATGATAATTCAGGAATCTATCTCATTGAGGCACAAGGCATTGACGACACCTATGGTCGCGCTGGCCACTTCGGCTTCTGGTCTAAGTTCACCTCGTCCAACGCGAAGAAGTTTTACTTCGACAATGTGTATGTCGGGCCGCGCATCGTCGACCACGAGCCGCCGCAACTCTTGACTTGCGAGGTCCTTGACTTGACGCACCTGCAACTGTCCTTCAACGAGGCCCTTGACGTATCCACTTCCCTCAATCCCGACAATTATTTCATCGACAACGGTCTGGGTCACCCCGTCTCAATCGGTTTCGGTACCAATCAAGCCATTGTCGTGCTTGAATTGGAACGCGAAATCGGCAATGGCATAAACTATGAGCTTACCGTTAGTGGTGTCAAAGATATGTGGAACAACATGATGGAGCCGACCACGATGGCATTTTCCATCTACGAGGCCTCGGAATACGATGTCGTCATCAATGAGATTATGGCCGATCCCAACCCCGTCGTGGGTCTGCCCGAATGGGAGTATGTGGAGCTTTACAACACCACGGAGTTCGGCATTGACTTGAAAGACTGGCAGATACAGATCGGCTCAAACGACAATATCTTCGGTAATTATGTCCTTGCACCGCATGGCTATGTCATTCTCTGCCATAACGATGCCGTGGCCGAACTGCGACAGTATGGCGACTGCCTCGGTTTCGGCAGCTTCTCGGTGGGCAACACTTCCTCGGCGATGTATCTTTACAGCAAGGCGGGTGTGCTGATTTCGCGCGTCAATTTCAGCAGCACTTGGTACCACGATCCCGACAAGGACAACGGCGGCTGGTCGGTGGAGCAGATTGACCCGTTGAATCCTTGTGCTGGCGCTTCCAACTGGACGGCTTCAGTTGATGTTTCAGGCGGCACGCCAGGACGCATCAATTCGGTAAACGGTGAGAACAACGTGGCACCGCAAGTGGAGCGCGTCAGCATGTTCGGCAACCAGATTGTCCAACTATGGTTCGACCAACAGATGAATCCTGCGGAACTGCTTGAAACACAGCATTTCCTTGTGGAGGAAACGGGCGAGCATCCCCAACAAACGGTGGTGAATCCTATCGACGGCACTTATGTGGAGCTTTTCTACTACCAAGGCTTTGAACAAGGCCTCGTCTATACCTTGTTGATTAATGGTGTGACCAACTGTGTGGGCACAGCCATCGAAGCCGACACCCGCGTGCAATTCGGCATCCCCAACGAAATTGCCGAAGGCGAAATCTTGATTAATGAGATCATGTTCGACCCCATCAGTCCGGGCGTCGACTATGTGGAGCTCTACAACAACACCGACAAGACCTTCGATCTCAGCTCGCTGATGCTGGGTGTCGTCAGACAGACCTTCCCTAATCCTGCCGACACCACCTTGAAGGAAATCACCGCCGACAGCCGCTTGTTTCTGCCCAATACCTATGTGTTGCTTTCCACCAACAGTGAGATTGTGGGCCAGCAATACGACTGCCCGACCGATAACTTCGTGCAGATGCCTTCGTTCCCGAGCTATGCCAATACGGGTGGCACGGCCATCCTGATGGGCAAGGACGGCACCACCATCGACGCCATGTACTTCTCAGAGAAGATGCACTATCCGCTGCTTAAAGTCACCAAAGGCGTGGCATTGGAGCGTGTGGCCTTCGACCAATCCTCGATGAATACCGATAACTGGCATTCTGCCGCCGAGCAGGTGCATTTTGGTACCCCGGGTTACGAGAACTCGATGATGCAAAGCGCCGAGCTCTCGAACGACGAGATCTCCATCAGCCCAGACATTTTCTCACCCGACGGCGACGGCTACGACGATGAGTGTTTCATCAACTACCATTTCGACGAGGCGGGCTATACGATGAACATCTATATCTTCAATGTGGCGGGGCAGCAGCTGCGCCATCTCGCTAAAGGCGAGCTGGTAGGGCAGGAGGGCAGCCTCCTCTGGAACGGCCTCGACGACAACGGCAACCGCGTTCCCGTTGGCGTTTATGTTGTCGTCACGGAAGTTTTTAATTTTGAGGGGAAGGTAAAACAATTTAAAAACGCTGTAGTTGTTGGAACACGTTAAAGTAGAGACGGTGTGCACACCGTCTCTACAAATATCCGTGTAAATCCGTACGATCCGTGTTCAGAAAACAACCGTGTTCAATAATCCATATTCGACTGCGCCACAATCTCCTTTGTATCAGGATTGAAGGCCGTGAGGTTGCCCAATCCAGGCCTGTCGGTCACATATACACCATTATCCAAAACGATGAAGTCGTAGTTTTGGTTCTGTTCGATGACCAAGTTCATGAAACCATATTCGACGGGGATGTGCCCGTGGATGATCTTCTTGCCATGCGATTTGTTGAAGTCGACCCGGAACTTGCGCGTCCACATCATGCTGCGCGTGTCCTCAAAGGGGTCGTCGATGCTGAAATTCATGCCGGCATGGACGAGGATGTATTCCTCCAACTCGATATAAGGCAAGCAGGCGTTCATCCAGTCGATATACATCTGTGGTATCTCGCGTGGGTGCTTCACCCCGAAGCTCTGCAAAGTGGCCTTGGCCCCCACAGCTTCCCATTCTTTCTGTTCCAGATGTTTGCCGCCGAGGAATTTCTTCTTTTGGTCGGCCTCGAAAGCCTTCACGCACATGTCTTCATGGTTGCCCTTCAGAAAATGCACATCATACTCTTCTTGTTGCAGGTGCATCAGATAGTCGATGACCCCCTTGCCGTCGGGGCCGCGGTCGATGTAGTCGCCAAGGAAGTAGAGCTGGTCGTGCTTGGTGACCTTGAGCATGTTTTCAAGCAGCACTTTCAGGGTCTTGGCGCAACCGTGAATGTCGGGGATGATCCAGCGTTGTGACATCAGAACAAAGTGTTAAGGTTGAGTGATTCATATTGCTTACGCAGTTTCTTCTTGAAGGTCCAGCGCACGTCGGAGAGCCAGCGGCGTGCCAGCTCTTGGTAGTCGACGAAGAGGGGATAGGAGAAGAAGAGCAACACCATGCCGCCCAAGGCCCAGTGCCACGGCAAGAAACAGAACAACAGGATGGTGCCTACGATGAAGACTAAGGGCGAGAGCACGAACTTGACGCCGTAGCTTACGGTGTTGCCAAAGGCTGGGTCTTTCAGCTTGCCCCTGATGATGAGGGTGGTGAGCCAGGTGGGGAGCTGCACCGCTGTTGAGGCTAAGAAGTAGGGTAGACCCACGAGTAGCACGGCGAGTTTCCACAACGAGTTAAGCAAGGGGTATTTTTTAGCCGTCGAGGTGACGGAAATCTTCTGCCGCCTGCGTTGCTGCGCGAAGTCCATCACGCGTCCAAACAGGTTCTTGGCTTCTTCAGGCTGCTCTTCCCTGTATTTCAGCACCTTCTCGACGGTGGCGCGGTTGCGGAGCATCTTCTTATAAAGCCCGCCAGCGCGCTTCTCGTTTTTCATCTTTACGATCTCCCAAATGGCGTCATAGTCGTCATCATCGGGGATGTAAGTGAACAGCTTTGAAATCTCTTCCGATAGCTGGTCTTTCAGGATGTTGATGTTGGCGGCTTCGTTCTCCTCAGTGGTTTGCTTAAAGAATTCGGTCACATTGATGGGCGCGCCGAAGTTGATCATGGCCGTGGAGCGGAAACGGAAGTAGTCGCCGTATTCGATGGCGGTGGGGATGATGTAGACGGGGCTCTGTTCGCCGAACTGCTTGTTGGCATCCACGGCGATGTGGAACAGGCCCTTGCCCATGCGCATCAGCGAGTGCTTGGTGCGGTGGGTGCCCTCGGGGAAGAGGTAGAGGTCGACATGGTCGTGGATGACGTCGACGGCCTTGCCAAGTGAGTCGTCGTTTTGGCGCACGGCGGCCACACCGTTGCGGATGCGGAAGATGGGCAGGATGCGCAGGAAGTTGAGGATCTTGGCCACGATAGGGTTCTTGAAGATGTCGCCCCGCGCGATGAACACTTTCTTGATGTTGTCGGCCGACAAGAGTACCAAGGCGTCCATCAAGGTATTGCTATGGTTTACGCCAAAGATCACGGCGCTGTTTCTCGGGATGTTCTCTTTCCCGTGCACCTCAAAACGGCGGTACGAGGTGCGCGTGTGCCAGTTGACGTAAGGGAGCAGGAAGGAATACCAAAAGTTGGAGTCTTGTATCTTTTTTGCCATTTTTTTCAGTCGCGAAATAAAGTTAGCAAAAGTACTAAATTAACCTACACGGATAGTTTTTTTTCGACCAAATAGATTAATTTCCTACTTTTACCGCTCCTAAACCAAGTGAGATGAAGAAAATAACTGTTTTTTTCCTTGCGTTGCTGCTCCCCATCGTATGGTTAGCGTCGTGCGAAAACACCCCTCCCCAACCTGTTGATGAGCCGGAGCCTGAACGCGACACTTTGACGGTGCTTCAGCACATTCAGGAAAGAGGACGGTTGGTCGCTGTGACCAATTGTGAAATAATCAACTACAATACCGAGAAGCCGACACCATCGGGTTTCGAGTATGAGCTGCTGAGCGACTTCTGCAGTGCCAACGGATTGGAGCTCGAGATGATCGTCAATGAGAATCTGGACTCTTGTTTCCGCCTCTTGGACTCTTGTAAGGTCGACATGGTGGCTGTGGGCATCGGCTCCAACAAGGACTTGAAACGCCGCTACCTGCTGACCGACCCGATCATGGTACAGAAAAGCGTGCTCGTGCAACGCCTGCCCAAGGACTGGAATAAGATGTCGACGGCCAACGAGGTGGAGAACCAGTTGCTGCGCTCGCCGATGGATCTGGCAGGCAAGGTCATCCATCTGCCGCAAGGTAGCCATGAGGTCAAGCTGCTCGAACATCTCTCCGACCAGATTGGCGACACTATCTATATCGTGCAATGCGATAGCCTCAACAGTTTCGACCTGGTGAAGGCCGTCTCGTCGGGCGAGATCGACTACACCGTGGTGGAGGAGTATGTGGCTCGCATGGCCTCCATCGGCTTGAAGGGACTCGACACCAAGCTGAATGTCAGCGTCGAGCAACCCTTGGGATGGGTCGTCCAAAACCACGACAACGACTCATCGCTGCTCATCGCGCTTAACGACTGGATCGATGGCTTCGAGCAACGCAACCTCAACCGCATCCTTGCCAAATACGTCAACAAAGGCAACGTGTTCGGTACGCGTAAGCCCAAGGAAGGCGAGTTGTCGGGCTTCGATGCCATCATCAAGAAGACCGCCAAAGACATTGGTTGGGACTGGCGCCTGCTGGCATCGCTCATCTATCAGGAGTCGCATTTCAGGCTCGATCTCGAGAGCGAGAAAGGCGCCTTCGGCCTTATGCAGCTCATGCCCGTCGTTATGGAAAGATACGAGCTTGGCTACGATGCCACGCCCGAGGAGCAACTCGAGGTTGGCGGCAAACTCATCACCTATCTCACTGAGAGCCTTGAGGATAAGGTGGTTGACAGCGCCGAGAGGGTGAAGTTTGTGCTGGCTGCTTACAACGCAGGCCTTGGCCATGTGTACGATGCCCAGCGCTTAGCATTGAAATATGGCAAATATCCTGATGTGTGGGACAACAACGTCGACTATTTCATCCTCAACAAGTCAAAGAAACAGTACTACAACGATACCTGCTGCAAGGCGGGCTACCTGCGTGGCACCGAGACCTACCGCTTCGTCGAAGAAGTCCTCGACCGTTATTACCAATATCAAGCGACCTATAACTAGAAATATGTTAGTTACCCTGACCTTTGACCCTGACCCTGACCGCTGCACCCCTTGGTGAGGACGGTCATGGTCAGTGGTCATGGTCAAAAAATCGAATACCTTATGAAAAGACTTACCCTCATCCTCCTCTTCGCTATCTCGTTTTTTGCCTGTGGCAAAATGCAGGCCCAGTCCTTCAACGCTGGCCTCATCGGCGGTGCCACTTTCGCGCAAGTCGACGGCGACCATTATGCAGGCTACCATCAGCTCGGTTTCACGGCAGGTGCATACGCCAATTTGCCCCTGGATGACTATTTCTCGTTCCAATTAGAGTTGAAATATTCGCTCCTCGGAGCCCATTCGTCCGACAAAGAAGTGAATGAGTATTATTACGACCCGTATAGTCTGCGTTTGCATTACGCCGAGATCCCTCTGATGTTGCAATACAATTTGGGCTATTTCCGCGTCAACGGACGTCCTCTCGATTTCATCACCCTTGAGGTGGGTGTCAGCGCCGATGTCAGGCTGCGAGCCACCGAGGATGTCAACGCTGATTTTGAGGTTACGACCAATCGTTGGAATTTCTTCTCTGCCACGGGCAATGCGGGCGTGCATTTCGCCTTCAACGACCATCTGGGCATGGGCGCACGCTTTATGTATTCCGTGGTACCCTGCCGTTTCACAGGCAACCCAGGGTGGTTTTACAACCAATACTATAATAAGGTGTGGCAGATCACGCTGACCTACAACATCAACTCTCCTTTGAAATAAGGTCATTCATTGTCGCGAACTGCGTCCCGCAGTTCGGCTCTCGACAGAAACTCAATATTCCGTTTCAATCCCTCAAACCCCGCGCGTTGCATGGCGGAGTGCTTGAACAATGCCTCAAAGCCTTCTTTGTCGAGGCTTCGCCAATCTTCTTCTTTCATGGCCAGCAGCCGCTCCGAAGGCTGAAACTCAGGCTCCAGGTTCGGCAGCGCAAAACGGTTGTAAGGACACACGTCTTGGCATGTGTCGCAGCCATACATCCAGCCATTGAAACGCTCAGGGTCGTGCCCGTCAAGGCTGCCTTTGTATTCGATGGTGAGGTAGGAGATGCACTTGCGTGCGTCGATGCGAAACGGGGCCTCAAGCGCTCCTGTCGGACAGGCGTCGATACACTTGGTGCAACGTCCGCAGCGGTTGGTCATGGGTGATCCAGTCTCTTCCAACGTTACTGGAAGAAACAGGTGGCCGATGAAGAAGAAAGAGCCACCACATTGTCGCAAACTGCGTCCCGCAGTTTGTTCTACGTTTTGTTCTTCTCGGCTGCGGGACGCGGTCGTCGACCTTGTAGGGTGAATTAGTAACGTGTTTTTCCCTATGAATCCCAAACCGCAGCGTACGGCCCAAGCACGATCTAACACGGGTGCCGAGTCGACGAAGATGCGAACGCCTTCAAGTTTTCCCGTCTGGGTCTCAATGCGTTCCAAGAGTTGCCGCATCTTGTGTTTCAAGACCTCGTGGTAGTCGAATCCATAGGCGTATTTGGCGATTTTGAAACGCCCCTTGTCGCCAATTTGTTGCTTGGGAAAATAGTTGTAGAGTACGGTGACGATGCTCTTTGTGCCTTCCACGAGAAGACGAGGGTCGTAGCGCTTCTCTTTGTTACGGGTGAGGTAGCCCATCTCGCCCTCGCGGCCTTCGTCGAGCCATTGCTCCATGTTGGCTGACTCTTCGTCCAAGGCCGTCGCGCTTGCGATGCCACAAGCATCGAAGCCCAAGGCCTCGGCTTCAGCAACAATCCATTTTGACAATACCATTTCTTCAATCTATGGGATTGCCTAACGGCAAGAAATCATTCAAAAACCGTTTTCTGAGATTTTTGAAAGATTTCTTTGCGAAGCAAATTCCCTGAATAAGATTATTAGAACGGTGCAAACGAAACACCTACCGATAGCGGATGGATTACCGGAGCATCGTGGCCGACTTCAAACACCGGGTTGAGTTGGTAGGCGGCATAGGCGGTGACCCATCTCCAGCCCACGCGCAACGTGGCCGAATAGGTGTAGCGTTCCAAATTGTCGATATAGGTGTCCTTGTGGTGTACGATGATGCCGTCGTCATTTGGGCCCACATACTTCGTCTTGGCCATCACCAAGATGCCGAGTTTGAAGCCCACGCCAATCTTCACTTGGTCCTTGATGCGGAAACGCAGTTCCAAGGGGATGTCGGCATAGTTTGCATTCACCTTGAAACGCTTGAAGTTCTCTAGGTCACGGCATTGGACATAGGTCAAAGTGTCAGCATAGGGGTTCAGGATGTGGCTGTACGAGAAGTAGTTGTGGTGCGACATACCTGCGCCAATGCTGACGGTGTGTTTTGTGCTCTCACCCAAGGGGAAGTTGTAGGTGATGGCCCAGCTCGCGCCTTGGTTGAAGCCACGCGCGTCCCAGTTGTCGCTGGTCATGAGTTGCAGGTCGCTGAACAGGTCGACGCCCACGGTCACTTTTTTATCGGTCTTGTTGGCAATGAGTTGTGCAAAAGAAGTCGCCGAAACGACCAATGCGATCAAAGTGAATAATACTTTCTTCATATTTTAATGACTATTGTTTAAACTCTAAACTCTAAACTCTAAACCCTCAACTTTCAACTCTCAACTCTTGACAGATGGCAGTGCGTTCGTCTAAAAGACGATTGATCTCTTCTTCAGAAAGATTGGGCTGGCGCAACTGGTCGTCGATGGCGGCCAGATGGGCTTCTAAGTTCTCGGTGGTGCCAGGGATGTCGGTCAGCTGTTTCTCTTTGTTGACGGGTGGCTCTTGTGGGGTTGTGGGCTGCTCTCCACCCAGTTGAGGGTTGTCGGTGAAGTTCTTCAGTTGTCCCATGACCATCTCCATCATCTGCTTTGAGAAAGGATCCAGTTTATAGATCTCGACTTTCATTTCGTCCTTCAACTCATCGAAGTCTTCCAAAAACATCTTCAGCTGTTCTTTCTGCTCTTCGTTGATGCCGGGTATGGCGTCAAGGTCTTGTCCCTCCATCATCTTTTTGAACATGTTGAGGAGGCTGTCGAGTCCATTATTGAGGTTGTCGTCTTCCATAGTTTGTGGTATTGTTGTGCCGCCCATGTCATTCCGAGGATTTTGAAGGCATAGATACGCTTCGCCTAATGGCTCGGTATGACATGCCTTCAAAATCCGAAAGGAATCTATGGGCGTAAGAAAGGTTATCAAAAACCATTCCGACTGCAAAGAAACGAATTTTTTGCGGAATGATTGTGACAGATTGGCAATTTTTCACGAATATTGCATCTCTAAACATGCAACTCTAAACTTTCAACTGACTCTAAACTCTACACTCTCAACTCTCAACTGACAAAATGGATTTCACCACGATTAAGATACAATTAGGCGAAAGCATAGCCTGGGTTAACCTCGGCCGGCCTGAGGTGCGCAATGCGTTGAACGACATGTTGATAAGTGAGCTAACAGAGGCCTTTGACTGGCTCAATAGCCGCGACGACATCCGTGTCGTCGTCTTAAAGGGTAACGGCAAGGCCTTCTGTGCTGGCGCCGACCTCGACTACATGAAGGCGATGGTCAACTACAGCTATCCGCAGAACCTTGACGATGCGCAGCGGCTGTCAAAGCTGTTTCAGACCATCCACTTTTGCGACAAGGCGGTCATCGCCTGTGTGCATGGCGCCTGCATCGGTGGGGCCAACGGCATCGTGGCTGCTGCCGACATTGTGATTGCTGAAAAGGAGACCAAGTTCGCTTTCACCGAGGTGCGCTTGGGCCTCACGCCCGCCACCATCTCGCCTTTCGTGGTCGCCAAAATCGGCCTCACCGCTGCCAAGGAACTGATGCTCACGGGACGCAGGTTCACCGCCGACGAAGCCAAGGCCTTTGGCTTGGTGAACGCAGTGGTGGCCGAAGCCAACATGGTCGACACTGAACGCCAATACATCGACCATTTCCTGCAAGCCTCGCCCGATGCCATCGCCGAGTGCAAGCACCTGCTCCGCAGGGTCACTGGCACCGACGACCGCTTCGATCCCGTCTTCCTCGACACTTCGGCGCTCATTGCCAATCAACGCATCAGCAAGGCCGGACAAGAGGGCATGGCGGCATTCTTCGAAAAACGAAAACCGAATTGGCAATAAAAAACCGCGAGCGGTTTTATCTCCAATTCCGAAATGAACTTCAGTATTCAATTCTCGAATTCTCTAATTCTTGACAAAATAATAAACAATACCATGAAAAAATTTGCAGTAATTCTGGCCGGCTGTGGCCGTAAAGACGGTAGCGAAATCAACGAGGCCATCACCCTTTTGCTCTCGCTTGAGCAACATAATTGTGAATATCAATGCTTTGCACCCAACCGACCCCAGGCTGAGGTCATCGACCACCTTACTGAGAAGCAGGTCAAGGAGGAGCGCAATATCCTCACCGAGGCCGCTCGCCTCGCCCGCAGCAATGTCCGTTCCATCGGGGAGTACAAGGCAGACGACTACGACGGCTTGCTCTTCAGCGGCGGCTATGGCGTGGCCAAAAACCTGTGCAACTATGCCTACAAAGGCGCTGATATGGAGGTGCAGCCCGACGTAGCCCGCGCCATCGTCGAGACGCGTGAGGCCGGCAAACCCCTCGGCGGCATGTGCATCGCCCCCGTGCTGTTTGCCAAGCTGCTACCCGGTGTGTGCGTCACCTTAGGCAACGAAGGCACGCCCGACGCCGACAACATCCGCTCCATGGGAGCCTACCATGTGCAGACCGAGCACGGCGACGTGTGCGCCGACAACGAGCTGTTGGTCTTCACCACGCCTGCCTATATGCTCGACGCCACATTGAGCGATGTCTACGATGGCGCCTACAATCTAGTGGAATCGATTGTAGATTATTTGGATGGTAAATAACCTTGGTTGACTACCATGCAGGAGCCTTCAAGTATGAAGGGTATCCAGTTTGGAGGCATTCTTTGATAGGTGGAGCAAGTTATAAGGACTTGGATTTTGGCGGAGGCCTGCAAATCATGTTTGGACCTAATGGCCAGGTGATAGGTTATGGGCCATTGGTTACAGTTGGTTACAATTTCCGCTTCTATAAGCATTAAATCTTATCGCCGTAGGCGAGGTCACCGGCATCGCCCAGTCCAGGCACGATGTATTTGTGTTCGTTCAGGATGGGGTCGATGGCGGCGCACCATAGTGTGACATTGTCTAAAGGCTTGAATAATTTCATCAGGTTGTCGATGCCCGCCTGTGCGGCGATGACGCAGCACAAATGGAGTTGTTTCGGTATGCCTTTAGTGCAGAGGGCTTGGTAAGCCAATTCGAGGCTACCGCCCGTGGCCAGCATGGGGTCGGCAATGATGAGGGTCTTGTCGGTGAGATCGGGGGCGGCAAGGTATTCCACCTTGATGCCCACACTTTCGTGTTTTTCGTCGAGATAATAACGGTAGGCCGACACAAAGGCGTTGCCTGCGTGGTCGAAGATGTCTAAGAAGCCTTGGTGGAAGGGCAGGCCGGCGCGAAACACGGTGGCCAAGACGATGGCGTTGTCGGGGGTGCTTGCCTTGGCAGTAGCCAAGGGTGTTTGAATGGTGCTCTCGGAATAGTGCAGCGTCTTGCTCACCTCGTAGGCCATCAGCTGGCCGATGCGTTGCAGGTTGTGGCGGAAGGTGTTGCGGTCGCCTTGGATTTTGACGTCTCTCAGCTCGGCCACATATTGGTTGATGATACTGTGGCTGTCAGCGAAATTAATGATGTTCATGGCAGAAGAAAGATTTTGGCAAAGGTAGAAAAAAATTGAGGGCGACCCGAAGGTCACCCTCATTTTTTCCGTTCTTACGGTGTCGTTTATCTGCTGCCTCTGCTGCTCGAACCGCTGCGGGAGCTGCTGCTTGAGCTACGGGAGGAGCTGCTTGAGCTTGAGCTTCTGCTCGATGAGCTGGTGCCGCTGCTGCGGGTGCTGCTTGAGCTGCTGTTGACGCGGCTGCTGCCCGAGTTGCTGTTGCCAGTGCGACCGCTTGAGGAGCTGCTGCTTGTTGCATTGTTCACTCTGCTGGCGCCTGAGCTGTTGCCGGTGCGACCGCTGGAGGAGCTTGAGCTACTGCTTGAGCCGCTGTTGACTCTGCTGGTGCCTGAGCTGTTGCCAGTGCGACCGCTAGAGGAGCTGGAGTTGCTGCTTGAGTCGCTGTTGACTCTGCTGGTACCCGAGCTGTTGCCGGTGCGACCGCTAGAGGAGCTGGAGCTGTTGCTTGAGCTGCTGTTGATTCTGCTGGTGCCTGAGCTGTTGCCAGTGCGACCGCTAGAGGAGCTGGAGCTGCTGCTTGTTGCATTGTTCACTCTGCTGGTGCCTGAGCTGTTGCCGGTGCGGCCGTTCGACGAGCCGTTGCTGCTTGAGCCGTTGTTGACCGAGGCGGGCGGGTTGGAGGTTCCGCTGTTGTAGTGGCCCGAGCTCATGCTGCCTCCGTTGGTCTTGGGTCTCACCGTGGCGCTGGGGGCCTCGTTGTGGTTGTCGTTTGCTGCGGGCGGGGGCGTGCCACCGTAGTTGTGGTTGGTGGGGTAGCCACCGTGCTCGTGATGGAAGCTGTAGGTGTGGTGATGCGGATCCATCGGGGGCATGGCGTGACCGTGAGGCGGCATCGGCGGACGGAAGCCGTCGTAGTAGAAGCGGTAGTCGCCGGGACGGCGGTAGTAGCGCGGACGAGGCGGCACGTTGATCACGATGTAGTGATGGCTGCGCGGACCGTTCCACCAGTATTCGAGAGGCTCGAAGTATTCGAAGGTGGTGAAGCTGTAGAGTTCACGATCCAGCTCGTAGTAAGGCATGATCGTGTAGACCCAGCCCGGGTTGGCGCGATAGGAAGGGATCTCGATGGAGATTCTCTTGATGCGGCCAGGGTAGACTCTCACATACTCTCTTGCGTAGTAGTAGCCGTCGTCGGGGTCAAGGTAGAGATATACATAACCCCTATAGGTGTAGTCTCCAATGTTCTCCACGTCGTAGTAGACCGTGACTGAGTTGTAGTTGTACACCATAACCGGCTGTGAGACCAAGGCGAGTTCGGGTGGATAACCACTGGCTTTTGCTGCGATGGCTCCCGTCACTAACAGGAGGGTCATCAGGATGTTCTTGGCTTTCATAGTTGCGATTGTTTTAAGGGTTTGACTTCTATTTTTTGTGTTCACTTTGTTGTTATACCAAAACCGTGCCAAAAATCATTTCTTTGTTACCTTAAGCGTCTTTCCGTTGTCAATCTCTTTATGGCTTTCTGACATTATTTTTTCGATGTGGGGAATTTGACGTAGATTTTCGAATTGGCACGTAGCGAGCCATCCAAGCCAATGACGTTGCCATAGGCGTCTTTTACTTCGATGCCCTTGAGGTTGAGGGGCAGGCTCATCGCGCGGCAATAGGCCAGCACGACCGATTTCACTTTGGCGCCGTAGTACGTACGTACTTCAGTTTCGTTGACAAAAGCTTTCATTGTTGATTGTTTTATTTGATATTCTTCAGTTTCTCTGGGAATCTCAACAGTTCAATACATTTCCTTTAAGGAAGATGCCTTTTCGTCTGCAAAAATAGCAAAATGCCTCCGTGTTTTTCCGTTTTTTCGTAAAAAACGTCAAAAAATAAGTAAATTTACGTATAGACATTTTGTTTTTATTTCCTAACTTTGTCACGTGATATTCTATACTTTTGTATTAAAGACAATTCATAATTCACAATATGTCTAACTAAAATCAACTCATTATGAAAAAACTTGTACTAACAATTATGGCGGTGATGGCTTTCGCCGTCATGGGTGTGGCCCAGGACATCTATTCCTCGGGCTACTTCACTAATTCAAACAGCAGGCAAGCAGCCGCTGTTTACAAAAACGCAACGAGACTCTACTACTCCAACCCGGGCGAAGGCTATTACCACAACAGTCCGGATGTGGATTACAACAACGGAGACGTCTACTGGCTGTTGAATAGCCTGAACAGCGACGGTTCCATCAATGTGGGCCATATCGCCAAGAATAGTAATCCCACTGGTTATTTTGACACTGGGACGGGTACTTATATGGCTGCCTTTCAAAGATCTTCGTCTGGGACAAATTACTATGTTGCGGGCTGCAAAACGTACAACAATGTGAAGACCGCTTGGTTTTGGAGAACCGACTCGGGTACTGATGGATACCAATGTGGCAATGGAAGCTATGCGAGCGAAGCCTTAGGAATTACGTTGGGTGCCAGTACAATTTACGAGTGTGGCTATCAAAATACCAGTGCAAGCACCTACCACGGCGTGATTTGGTGTGGGTCAAGTGTGAAAAAGAACTTTGATGACGGTACAAAGCTTTATGATATTGTCTATTACGACGGCTATCTCTATAGTGTGGGATCGGATAACGGCGCACTGAAAGTATGGAGAACTACGGTCTATGATAATTCATATTCAACCACCGTGAAGTTTACGCTTGCCTCATCAAACGGGTATGGCAGTGATCGCACTAAAATCTTTATCGACGATGCTGGCGACATCTATGTGACTGGTCAAGAAGGCTCCTACGATAGAGTATGGAAAAACGGTAGTGCCTTATATTCTACAACTGCCTACTATACTTCCGTATGGGCCAACACCAACGGTGTTTACTATGCAGGTAATTCTTCCGGTGCCAAGATTTGGAAAAACGGCTCGGTGCTTTACTCACCCTCCAACTGCTCAATGGTCACCAGCCTTTACATCGACGAGCCAGAGTGCGAAGACACCGAAATCCGCAGCCTTCCCTTCACCGAGACCTTCGAGAACGGCAACACCAGCTGGCACTGCTGGACCACCGTCGATGTGGACAACAATAACGGAGGAAGTCATTACACTCCTTACTGGAGAAGAGCTTCATCAAGTACTGGCGTTACCCCATACGCCGGCGATTATTTTGCCATGCATGGATGGGGTGTCAACGCACAGGAAGGCTGGCTTATCAGCCCGAGGCTCTTCCTGCAGCCCGGTCAGGACCACACCAAGTTGACTTTCAGATCACGGGAAATTGATTCTCAATATCAAGGTGTGTGGATTTCCACCACGGGCACCAGCACGAGCAACTTCACAGAAGTGTGGTCGCAAAGCAGCCCGTCAAACAGTTGGAAAGAAGTGGTAGTGGATCTCTCTGCCTATCAGGGTCATGCGGTGTACATCGCTTTCAAATACACGGGAACAAATGGTATCGGTTGGGCCATTGACAATGTAAGCGTCACCGAGTCGTTCCAGCCCTGCACGGGTTACTCGGCTCCTTATAGTTACGACTTCTCCAACGGTTTCGGCAGTTGCTTCACCGCCCTTGACCTGGACATGAGCGGCGGCCAGAAATGCTGGAAACCATATTCAAGCGGGGGTTGTATCTACCACCCCTACGGACAGAGCGGCGTCGCCCAAACGGGCTGGCTCTTCAGCACCAGGGTGAACCTGCCCTCGGGCAACTACAACTACAAGCTGAGCTTCAAGACCAAGAGCGAATCTAGCGGTACGGGCCGCAAGAACACGGCCTGGATTGCCGTCGACAAGACTGGCGCCCACGTTCCCGCCGACTACACCACCAAGATCTGGGAGGACGCTAACTACAGCAACAGCTGGACCACGATAGAGGTCGACTTGACCCAATACAAAGGCCACACGGTGAGCATCGGCTTCAAGTATGAAGGCACCTACGCCCACAACTGGTATGTCGACGACTTCGCCATCACCCAAGAGACGGCGCAATACACCATCACGGCCAACTCGAACAACACCAACTGGGGCACGGTGTCGGGCGGCGGCACGTACGCCTCAGGCGCCACCTGCACGCTGACGGCCACGGCCAACTCGGGCTACCACTTCGAGAGCTGGAAGAAGAACGGCACGGTGGTGAGCACCAGCGCCAGCTACAGCTTCACGGTGACGGAGAACGCGACATACACGGCCTACTTCGCCGTCACGCCGGTGACGTACTACGAGATCACCACCAACGTGACGCCTTCGGGCGCGGGCACCGTCAATGGCGGCGGCACGTATCCCGAGGGTGCCACGGTGACATTGACGGCCAACGCGAACAACGGCTACACGTTCGACCACTGGCAGGACGGCAACACGGAGAACCCACGCACCATCACGGTGACGGGCAACGCTACGTACACGGCGACGTTCACCCAGGACACCTACACCATCACGGTGAACGCGAACCCGCCTGCGGGCGGCAGCGTGACTGGCGGCGGTCCCTACCATTACGGCGAGACGGCTACGCTGACGGCGACGGCCAACAGCGGCTATGAGTTTGCGGGATGGCAGGACGGCAATACGGAGAACCCGCGCGCCGTCACGGTGACGGGCAACGCTACGTACACGGCGACGTTCAGCGAGGTTGGCACGACGTACTTCTCGGTGACGGCGAACGTGAGTCCAGCGGGAGCGGGCACGGTGAGCGGCACGGGTACGTACGAGGCCGGCACGGTCATCGTGCTGACGGCCAACGCGAACCCGGGCTACACGTTCGACCACTGGAACGACGGCAGCACGAGCAACCCGCGTACGGTGACGGTGAACAACGACCTGAGCTTCACGGCGTACTTCACGCACAACTCGTACACCGTCACGGTGAACGCGAGCCCGAGCAATGCGGGCGCGGTGAGCGGCGGCGGCTCGTACTACTACGGCGATTACGCGACGCTGACGGCGACGGCATACAGCGGATATGAGTTCGTAGGCTGGAGCGACGGTTCGTCGGAGAACCCGCACCAGGTGCTGGTGACGGGTAACGCTACGTACACGGCGACGTTCAGCACGTCAGGGACGACGTACTACACGGTGTCGGCGTACGTTTCGCCTGCTGGAGCTGGCACGGTGAGCGGCACGGGCACGTTCCCGGCCGGCGGCAGCACCACATTGACGGCCAACGCGAACCCTGGCTACACGTTCGACCACTGGAACGATGGCAGCACCACCAACCCGCGCACCATCACGGTGAACAACAACATGTCGTTCACGGCGTACTTCAACACGGAGGAGTACACAATCACGACGAACGTGACGCCTGCCGGATCGGGCAGTGTGACGGGCGGCGGCACGTATCCATACGGGGCGACGGCTACGCTGACGGCTACGCCGAACAGCGGCTACGAGTTCCTGCAGTGGAGCGATGGCGACCTTCAGAACCCGCGCATGGTCACGGTGACGGGTAACGCGACGTACACGGCGCTGTTCACGAACGGCAGCGGCGACATGTTCACCCTGACGGTGACGTCGGCTCAGCCGTTGCTGGGCCAGGTGTTCGGCGGCGGCACGTATCCCGCCGGATCGACGGT
Organism: uncultured Bacteroidales bacterium; assembly: GCA_947303625.1. GTDB lineage: Bacteria > Bacteroidota > Bacteroidia > Bacteroidales > F082 > Limimorpha. The sequence goes on from CAMYYV010000003.1 coordinate 19,646, forward strand.
GGAGATCAGGGCGTTGCCGGCCACGTATGCGCGCTTTGTGCAGTGGAATGACGGCAACACGGAGAACCCGCGCACCGTAGTGGTGGACAGCGACATGGAGTTCGTGGCGGAGTTTGCCACGACGCAGAACTACACGATCACGGTCGAGAGCGCTGATCCCGAGAGGGGCCAGGCGTTCGGCGGCGGCAGCTACCAGGAAGGCAGTGAGATACAGATTGCTGCAGTTGCGTTGGGAGGCTACATGTTCGAGAAGTGGCAGGACGGCAACGTAGAGAACCCGCGCACGATCGTGGTGACGGGTAACGCGACGTACACTGCCTACTTTGTTGAGAACACCGTGGTGACGTACACGGTGACGCTGATCTGCAACACGAGCGAAGGCACGGTGAGCGGCGGCGGCACCTACATCAGCGGCACACAGGCCACCATCCAGGCGTTCCCGAACCCGGGCTATGTGTTCACCCAGTGGGACGACGGCAACACGGAGAACCCGCGGACGTTCACGGTGACCGGCGACGTCACGCGCGTGGCCTTCTTCGCGACGGGAGTGGGCGAGAACGAGCAGAGCAGCCTGCAGGTGTACCCGAACCCGGCCAAGGAGAGCATCCGTATCCTGGGTCTGGAGTCCAACACTGAGGTTGAGATCTACAACAGTCTCGGCGAGTTGGTGAAGGTGCTGAGTGTGGGTCCGGACCAGGAGATCGGCATCCGCGACCTTGCCTCGGGTCTCTACCTTGTGCGTTGCGGCAACGTGATGCTGCGCTTCGTCAAGGAGCAATAAGGCATAGTTGCCAAGCTTGACCAAGGATTCCCCTGCGGTGAATGTAGAACACACAACGTCTCCATTCCCCGACAGGGGAATCTTGTTTTTTATGGCTAAAAATGAAATTTTTTAAAAATAAGTAGTTTTACGTATGCACATTTTGTTTTTATTTCCTAACTTTGTCACGTGATATACTATATCTTTTGGATCAAAGACAATTCATAATTCACAATATGTCTAACTAAAATCAACCTATTATGAAAAAACTTGTACTAACAATTATGGCGGTGATGGCTTTCGCCGTCATGGGTGTGGCCCAGGATGTGTATTCGGCGGGCTACTTCACTAACTCCTCAGGGAATAAGCAACCAGCTGTGTACCTAAACGGCAGCAGGCTGCATTATTTCGACAATGCTTCTTACAACTATGAAGCCACGGACGTGACCCGCTTCAATGGTGACACCTATTGGTCGTTCAACCACAAAAACTCCGACAACAATTACACATGGGCCGCCGTTTACAAGAACGGCACGCGTTATCTCGATCTGGCCGTACTTCCTTCCGACAACAGCGGCCTCAAGATTAATGCTATGACGCATGGCGTCAATTATGTCTTCGCGGCCGGAAGTACGGTCGTCGACGGCGTGCAAAGATTTGCCATCTGGAGAGGCAGCGAGACCACCCCAATCTGCTTATCGCCAAACACCTCTTATATGAGCGAGGCATTGTGCGTCACCGTCTGTGACGGCTGGTGCTATGCCGGCGGCTACCAATACACGTCTGGCTCGACATACCACGGAGCCATCTGGAAAGGAGACAACACCGAGCTGTACTCCCTTCCTGAAGGCTTCTACATCAGAGGCATTGCTTGCTACAGAGGCCATGTCTACAGCGTCGGCACCGGCACCGTGAGCGGTACATGGACTGTGAAGGTTTTTGAGGACAACCACGAACTCTACAATCTCTATTCCGGCACCAGCTCCGGTGGCTATGCTTACGACCTTTACGTTGACGCTGGCGATATCTATGTGACCGGTTGGGAAGGATCGAATGTGAAAGTGTGGAAGAACGGACAGTCATTCCAAACTATCAGCACCTCGGGCAGTTTTAGCTCTTATGCAGTTGAAGCCTGCAGTAGCGGTGTGTATTGCGCCGGCTACACTGGAGGCTCCAATGGTAAGGTCTGGAAGAACGGCAGCGTACTTTACTCGCCTACGGGATGCAACAAAATCAATGGCATCTATGTAGAAGAAGAGTGCGAAGATAGCGATGTCCGTAGCCTGCCCTTCACTGAGACCTTCGAGAACGGCAACACCAGCTGGCCCTGCTGGACCGTCATAGACGTGGACAACCACAATGGCACAAACGAGTCCACTTGGATGAGAAACGGCAAAAGGATGAACCCCTCCCTTCCAACAGGTAACCATGCCGCCATGCACTGGAAAAACACCGACAACTCCCAAGAGGGCTGGCTTGTCACACCTAGGCTTTTCCTTCAACCTGGACAGGACTACTCGAGGTTGGTGTTCAAGTCATTGGAAGGCACCTACAGTAGCGGGTCTGTCAACCTCACCGTATGGGTCTCCACCAACAGCGACCCCACCAACACGAGCAGCTACACCCAGGTTTGGTCGCAGACTAGTCCACAAAACAACTGGCACCAAAACACCGTCAGTCTGTCCGACTACCAAGGCGAAGCGATTTACATTGCCTTTAAGTATGTAGGCATTAGCAGCGTCAACTGGTCTATCGACGACGTGACCGTCGAAGAGGGATTCCAGCCTTGCACGGGTTACTCGGCTCCCTACAGCTTCGACTTCTCCAATGGTTTTGGCAGTTGCTTCACCGCTCTTGACCTTGACATGAGCGGCGGCCAGAAATGCTGGAAGCCTTATTCAAGCGAGAGTTGTATCTACCACCCCTACGGACAAAGCGGCGTCGCCCAAACGGGCTGGCTCTTCAGCACGAGGGTGAACCTACCCACGGGCAACTACAACTATATGCTGAGCTTCAAGACGAAATCCACGAGCAGCGGCACGGGCCGCAAGAACACGGCTTGGATTGCCGTCGACAAGACTGGCGCCCACGTTCCCGCCGACTACACCACCAAGATCTGGGAGGACGCTAACTACAGCAACAGCTGGACCACGATAGAGGTCGACTTGACCCAATACAAAGGCCACACGGTGAGCATCGGCTTCAAGTATGAAGGCACCTACGCCCACAACTGGTATGTCGACGACTTCGCCATCACCCAAGAGACGGCGCAATACACCATCACGGCCAACTCGAACAACACCAACTGGGGCACGGTGTCGGGCGGCGGCACGTACGCCTCAGGCGCCACCTGCACGCTGACGGCCACGGCCAACTCGGGCTACCACTTCGAGAGCTGGAAGAAGAACGGCACGGTGGTGAGCACCAGCGCCAGCTACAGCTTCACGGTGACGGAGAACGCGACATACACGGCCTACTTCGCCGTCACGCCGGTGACGTACTACGAGATCACCACCAACGTGACGCCTTCGGGCGCGGGCACCGTCAATGGCGGCGGCACGTATCCCGAGGGTGCCACGGTGACATTGACGGCCAACGCGAACAACGGCTACACGTTCGACCACTGGCAGGACGGTAACACGGAGAACCCTCGCACCATCACGGTGACGGGCAACGCGACGTACACAGCGACGTTCACCCAGGACACCTACACCATCACGGTGAACGCGAACCCGCCAGCGGGCGGCAGTGTGACGGGCGGCGGTCCCTACCATTACGGCGAGACTGCTACGCTGACGGCGACGGCCAACAGCGGGTATGAGTTTGCTGGATGGCAGGACGGCAACACGGAGAACCCGCGCGCGGTCACGGTGACGGGTAACGCTACGTACACGGCGACGTTCAGCGAAGTGGGTACGACGTATTTCTCGGTGACGGCGAACGTGAGTCCAGCGGGAGCTGGCACGGTGAGCGGCACGGGTACGTACGAGGCCGGCACGGTCATCGTGCTGACGGCCAACGCGAACCCGGGCTACACGTTCGACCACTGGAACGACGGCAGCACGAGCAACCCGCGTACGGTGACGGTGAACAACGACCTGAGCTTCACGGCGTACTTCACGCACAACTCGTACACCGTCACGGTGAACGCGAGCCCGAGCAATGCGGGCGCGGTGAGCGGCGGCGGCTCGTACTACTACGGCGATTACGCGACGCTGACGGCGACGGCATACAGCGGATATGAGTTCGTAGGCTGGAGCGACGGTTCGTCGGAGAACCCGCACCAGGTGCTGGTGACGGGTAACGCTACGTACACGGCGACGTTCAGCACGTCAGGGACGACGTACTACACGGTGTCGGCGTACGTTTCGCCTGCTGGAGCTGGCACGGTGAGCGGCACGGGCACGTTCCCGGCCGGCGGCAGCACCACATTGACGGCCAACGCGAACCCTGGCTACACGTTCGACCACTGGAACGATGGCAGCACCACCAACCCGCGCACCATCACGGTGAACAACAACATGTCGTTCACGGCGTACTTCAACACGGAGGAGTACACAATCACGACGAACGTGACGCCTGCCGGATCGGGCAGTGTGACGGGCGGCGGCACGTATCCATACGGGGCGACGGCTACGCTGACGGCTACGCCGAACAGCGGCTACGAGTTCCTGCAGTGGAGCGATGGCGACCTTCAGAACCCGCGCATGGTCACGGTGACGGGTAACGCGACGTACACGGCGCTGTTCACGAACGGCAGCGGCGACATGTTCACCCTGACGGTGACGTCGGCTCAGCCGTTGCTGGGCCAGGTGTTCGGCGGCGGCACGTATCCCGCCGGATCGACGGTGGAGATCAGGGCGTTGCCGGCCACGTATGCGCGCTTTGTGCAGTGGAATGACGGCAACACGGAGAACCCGCGCACCGTAGTGGTGGACAGCGACATGGAGTTCGTGGCGGAGTTTGCCACGACGCAGAACTACACGATCACGGTCGAGAGCGCTGATCCCGAGAGGGGCCAGGCGTTCGGCGGCGGCAGCTACCAGGAAGGCAGTGAGATACAGATTGCTGCAGTTGCGTTGGGAGGCTACATGTTCGAGAAGTGGCAGGACGGCAACGTAGAGAACCCGCGCACGATCGTGGTGACGGGTAACGCGACGTACACTGCCTACTTTGTTGAGAACACCGTGGTGACGTACACGGTGACGCTGATCTGCAACACGAGCGAAGGCACGGTGAGCGGCGGCGGCACCTACATCAGCGGCACACAGGCCACCATCCAGGCGTTCCCGAACCCGGGCTATGTGTTCACCCAGTGGGACGACGGCAACACGGAGAACCCGCGGACGTTCACGGTGACCGGCGACGTCACGCGCGTGGCCTTCTTCGCGACGGGAGTGGGCGAGAACGAGCAGAGCAGCCTGCAGGTGTACCCGAACCCGGCCAAGGAGAGCATCCGCATCCTGGGTCTGGAGACCAACACTGAGGTTGAGATCTACAACAGCCTCGGCGAGTTGGTGAAGGTGCTGAGCGTGGGTCCGGACCAGGAGATCGGCATCCGCGACCTTGCCTCGGGTCTCTACCTGGTGCGCTGCGGCAACGTGATGCTGCGCTTCGTCAAGGAGCAATAATTCATTCTTTGTAGAGACGTGCTATGGCGCGTCTCTACAATCAAAAAAATACTCCCATATGGCATGGGAGTATTTTTTTACGTATTTTTGTGCCATCAATAACCCCTAAAACGAAATCATTATGAAATTAGAAGGAAGAAGAGAAAGTACCAATGTGGAAGACCGCAGAGGTAAGAAAACCGTGGCTGCCGCTGGAGGTCTTGGCCTCGGAGGTATCATCATTGCTTTGATTGTCATGTTTATGGGCGGCGACCCCAGCTCAGTGACGCAGCAACTTCAACAAGGCAACTCAACGGAATATGTCGACGACGGCCAGGACTACAGTGAAGTCGACAAAGAACTCATGTCGTTCTGCAAGAAAATCCTCGCAGGCACCGAGGACGTGTGGACGAAGGAGTTCCAGAAACTGGGACGTAAATACAATCCTCCCAGGATGGTCATTTTCAGTGATGCCGTCAACTCGGGCTGTGGCAATGCCACCTCGGCCAGCGGACCGTTCTACTGCTCCGCCGACGAGACTGTCTACCTCGACCTTGAGTTCTTTAAGAGTATGAAATCACAAATCGGCGCCGACGGCGACTTTGCCTATGCCTACGTCATTGCCCATGAGGTAGGTCACCACGTGCAGAACGAACTTGGCATCTTGGACGATGCCCACCAGAAGATGGCACAATACGGCAAAGACACGAAGGGCTATAACGAGACCAGCGTGCGCCTCGAGCTGCAGGCCGACTTCTTCGCCGGCGTCTGGGCTCACCATGACAACAAGATGTACAACTCGCTCGAAGACGGCGACATTGAGGAGGCCCTTAACGCTGCGTCCAAGATTGGCGACGACTACCTACAGAAGCAGGCCTACGGACGCACCATGCCTGAGACCTTCAACCACGGCACCAGCGCCCAGCGCTCACGTTGGCTGAAGAAAGGCATCAGCACGGGCGACATCAACCAAGGCGACACTTTCTCGCCTGCCTATAGCAGCCTGTAATTTTTGACAAGAGACTTCGAGACTGAGGGACGCGGGACATTTTGATGACCATCAAAAGTCTCGCGTCTCGTGTCCCTAAGTCACGCGTCTTGCTCACCATGCCATACAATGAGTTGTGATTATTTCTTTTTCTTTTTCTCGTAATACCATATCTGCCAGCTGTTGAACAGGTTCTGGAAGACGGAATAGAAGGCCAGGAAGACTGAGGCCAAAGGCAGCAGATAGTGGTTGGCCATCCAGATGCCCATGGCCGAGTTTTTCTGTCCCATGAGCTGTCCGCCCGCGATGGTGTCGCCATATTTGTGTCCGATCCATTTGCCCAACCCGAACTGGATAACGCAGAATGCCAAAGCAGCGACGCCCAGCCAAAGGATGCTATACCAGTTGCCTTCGCCGTTGATGAAGATGAAATGAATGGTCTGACCCAAGGTGAAAAACAAGGCCACAGCCCATAGGTAGAAAGCCAGGCCTTTGAAACGGCTGATGAAATGGTTGGCTTTGGGCCACACGAGTTGTAGGAATAGAGCTACGAAGAAAGGCACTCCGATGACCAAGCCGATACGTCGCAGGATTTGAAGGAACGATTCAAGGAAAGGCATGTCCTGGTTGACACCGATGAAGGAGAAATAGACAGGCGCCACCACCGAGACGACCAAGTTACCGATGACGGTGTATGACGTCACCGTCTCGCGGTCGGCCCCCAGCATGGTGCTCACCACTGCCACTGAAGCCGCCACGGGACAGAGTACCCCGATCAAGATGCCTTCGGCAATGATTTCGTTGACACTTAGTAACTTAAGCACGTAGTAACTACCCAAACTCACCAGCACCTGAAAGAGGATAATCCAAATGAACAGCGGCTTGAAACGCAGTTTGCGGATGTCGACGGCGGAGAAAGTCAGCAGTAAGATGGTGAAGATGACATAGGGCACCACCACGCTTAGGGCGGCACAATAGTCGTGCAGCAACAGTCCCAAAACGATGGCGATGGGCAGGACGTAACTTTTAAGTTTTTGCATCAAAATCTAAATTCGGGCTGCAAAAATGCAAAAATAATATGTACTTTTGCAGCCTCAAAGAAAAAAAACCATGGACGCTACCGTACAAGACCTGATGACGCGCCGCAGCGTGCGCAGCTATACTGACGAGATGCCTCCCAAAGAGGTGATCGGCGAAATCGTCAAGGCAGGCATGAACGCCCCGTCGGGCAAGAATCGTCAGAGTGCCATCATCCTCGCTGTCACCAATCGTGAGGTGCGCGACATGCTGAGCCGCCTCAACTCTGTCGTCATCGGTCGCGACGACTTCGACCCCTTCTTCGGCGCCCCTGTAGTATTAGTGGTATTGGCCGACAGCACGGTGTTCACCTGGAAAGAAGACGGCGCCCTCGTCATGGGCAATCTGCTCAACGCAGCCCATGCCAAAGGCCTCGGTTGCTGTTGGGTGCATCGCGCACGTGAGGTCTTCATGATTGAGGAAGGTAAAAACTTCCTGAAAGGCCTCGGCCTTGACCCCGATCGGTATATCGGCATCGGCAACTGTGTGATGGGCTACATCAAGGGCGAATACCCAGAGGCCGCACCGCGCAAGGATAATTTCGTCTATTGGATAGAATAAAATAGTAGAGACGTAGCGCGCTACGTCTCTATATTAATGGTATTTTGGTAGAGACGGTGTGCACACCGTCTCTACGTTTTTTATTCCTTCACAAACCTTCTGGTCTCCGAAGCATTCTTCGTCGTCAGACGAATGAAATAGATGCCGCTTTGCAGGTCGGCAGTGGCGATTTCCACCTTGCTGTCGCGGTAGCTTTGGCTGTAGACCATGGTGCCCACAAGGTTGTAGATTTCAACCTTGTTGATGGTTTCATTGGCTTCCACGGTCAGCTTGTTGTTGACGGGGTTGGGGTAGAGGGTCACCTTGCTGCCATTGTTCTCGCCGACACCTTCCGTATAGATGAGGTTGGCTGTCAAGGTGCGGCTGCCGGTGGCGGTAAAGGTGTAGGTCGAGGTCTCGCACACCACGAGGCTGCCCTCGGTCCAGTTTTGGAACACATAGTTGTCGAAGGGTGTGACGGTCAAGGTGACTTGGTCGCCAAAGTGATAGGTGCCTTCACCGGTGACTTGGGCGCTTTCGGCTGGGTTGAGGTTGACCTTGATATCGATGCTCTCACCCTCGAAGTTGGCTACGAGGGTACGGTCGGCGGTCACGACGAAGGTGTAGGAGGCTTCTGTCGAGACCACATTGCCGTTCTCGGTCCAGTTGACGAAGACATAGCGTTGGTTGGGCGTGGCAGCCACGGTGCATGATGCGCCTTCAGGATAACTGCCTGCACCACTTACCGTGCCACCCATGCTTGGGTTGGCCGATACGTGAATGGTGTGGGTCTGCTGCTGGAAATGCGCCACGTAAGTCCCTGATTCCGTCACGGTGAAGGTGAAGGAAGCCTCGGTGCTGACCTGCTGGCCATTCTTGGTCCAATTCACAAAGGTGTAGCTTGAGGCGGGGGTGGCTGTCAGGGTGCAGTTCTGACCGTAAACGAAGGTGCCACCGCCAGCGACTGTGCCGCCCTGGATTGGGTCGGCCGAAGCGTTGATGGTGTAGGTTTGTTGGGTGAAGTTGGCCAACAAGGTGCGGTTGCCCGTCACACTGAAGGTGTAGCTGGCATTCGTCGAGACCACGTTGCCGTTTTCTGTCCAGTTGGTAAAGGTGTAGCCGTTGTTTGCCGTGGCAGTCACTGTGCACGATTGGCCGTAGTTAAAGGTGCCACCGCCTGTGACGTTGCCGCCGTTGGTTGGATTGGCCGACACGTTGATGGTATAGCTCAGCTGAGTGAAGTTGGCCACCAAGGTGCGGTTGCCCGTCACGGTGAACTGGTAGCTGGCGCTGGTCGAGACCACGTTGCCGTTTTCAGTCCAATTGGTGAAGGTGAAGCCCGTGTTGGCGTTGGCTACAACGGTGCAGCTTGCACCTTGTTGATAAGTGCCGCCTCCCGTGACGGAGCCACCGTTGGTTGGGTTGGCCGACACGTTGATGGTATAGTTTTGTGGCTGGGCCTGGAAATTAGCCACCAAGGTGCGGTTGCCTGTCACGGTGAATGAGTAGCTGGCGTTGGTCGACACCACATTGCTGCCTTCGGTCCAATTAATAAATGTGTAGCCGTTGTTGGCCGTGGCCGTGACGGTGCACGAAGCACCTGCAGCATAGGTGCCGCCACCCGTGACGGTGCCGCCGATGGTCGGGTTGGCCGATACGTTGATGGTGTAGTTCTGCTGGGAACTCACGTTGATGTCTTGGATGTAAGGCTGGCGTTGCGGCTTAGTGACCACGATGCGCACTTGACCCGAGGTGATGCCTGATTCAACCTGCACGTTGACCGTACCCGAGACAGGCACCAAGGCCACGCCTTTCAGCACGTTGTTTTGAGAGATGGCCACATACGAGCCTTCCTGAGCGCTCACTTGGAACGAAGTGGCACCGGCAGGGAAGGTGCTGGCATGGCTGACATTGTTGGGCGAGGGTTGCACGCGGTAAGGCATGATGGAACCGTCACCGAGCACATGGTAGGCTTGCCAATAGTAGAGCGGGCTGGAACTGGTTTGATAGTTGCCTGCATGGGCATAGCAAACGGCCAAGTTGCCCAGGAAGACGATGGAGGAGACGGTATGGTAGGTGTCGTCCATCCAGATGCCGTCGTAAACACCTGTGGCAGTATTTGTCAAAGAGGGGGTTTGGTTCATCACCGTCGTGGCACCTACACCGAAATAATAATCCTCATACCAGTAGGTATTGGGGCAGGAACCGATATAGGAATAGGCGGCTTTGTTCTCGGCGCGGATCATGGCTTCGCCAAAACAGACGGAGCTATAGCCGAAGTTGCCCGACAGACAGCAATTGCCCATGGCAAGGAAGTACTTGTCAGTGTTGGTCAGTTGGTTGACATTGCTATTAGTAAACTGTGGCTGATACCACATGTTGTTGTCGCCGTGGGCGGTGTAGTTGACGAAGCCGATACCTGTGCTCAAAGAGTTGTAGCAGCCGTTATATTGGCTTTGGTTCACATGTGAGTTGACTTGGGTAAAGCCGTGGGCTGTATTATAATAATAGGTGGTGGCGTAGTTGATGGTGGGGGCACCGACGCGAGGTGTCCAACTCGAATCCCAACCGGCGATGAGGGTCACGTTGTTGAGATAAGTCGGGTCGGGCATGGTGTATTGCTCGTATTGCAGGATCTTGTTGATGATGGCAGTGAGCTGGTTGGTGTTCTCAGCTGACATACGGCTGTAGAACATGTCGGGGAAGTAGTCGTTGTCGACGGAACCATAGTAGAGGTCGGTCACCTTATGTGATGACGAGCCAGTGGTGTTGGGCACCTGGGCCACGTCGCCAACGAGGACGAGGAAGGTAGGTGTGGCACCTTGGTTGACACCCGTGTTATAGAGGTTTTGCACATAACTGCGGATGGCGTTGTAATTGCTTCCAGCCTGAGCGGTGGTCACCACATTCATATAAAAGCCCTTCTGTGTTTTCCAGTTGATCCAAGGCTGCAAGGTGCTGATATAGTTTTCGGGTGCGATGACAATCATGTGGACGGGATAAGCCATGAGGTCCGGGTGGTCGTCATACACGTCGAGGATCTGGCGGTAGTTGAACATCTGGCGGTAGACGTCATTGAAATAGGGACTGTAGGTGCTGAGGAGCATGCGCTCGGTTTCGGCGATGTCGGCACCGTCGAAGCTTACTTCAACCTCGATGTCGTTGAACACGCGCAGGGTGTTGGTGGTGGGGTTATAGCTCACGGGGTTGATGACCAACGAACCCACGCGGATGCCGCGCATCGTGCCTTGCACCTCGATGGTGGCTTCGGGAGCTGTGGCGAGGCTGCGGGTGGCTTGGTAGGCAGCGGTGTTGTAGACAAACTCCACGTCTTCAGGTCTCTGGTCCTTGCGGACGGAGGGTTGATGCGGGATGAGAGTGCCAATGCCGTAGTCGGCGAGACGGTAGTCCGTGGTGGAATAGCTGGTCACGGTGACGCGAGGCGTGGCACCGAAAGGCACGGCCAGCAGTTCGTGGCTGACTGGCAGTTCGGGGGTGCCGATTTCGCCCGAGGCATAGGTGCCTTCGATGGCGATTTCGGAGAAGATGCCGCGTTCGGTATTCACTTCGATGCTCTCGATGGAGCCGTAGCTAAAGGTGGCATGGAGCGAGCTGAAGTCGCTGTGCGTGATGTCGGCACGCGTCGTGCTGCGCAAATCAATGCGGCCGTTCTGTGCCAAGGCAAACAGGGTACTCATGGCCAGAACAAGGAGTAAGGATAGCTTTTTCATCTTTTGGGAATTAATTTGGGGCAAAAATAGAAAAAACAATCAAAAAACAGTTTTTTTTGGAGAGAAAAGATACAAGCAACGAAAACTTTTCATACTTTTGCAGCAAAATGTGAAAATTCATACAAATCATAAAAATCAATCATTATGGAAGCAAATAACGGAAAATTCCTTTTTGGAGTAGTGAAAGTGGGCGAGAGAGGACAAATTGTCATCCCCAAGGAAGCCCGTGAACAGTATGACATCAAGCCTGGCGATAGCCTGATGGTGCTTGGCGACGATAAAGGCATTGCCTTGCTCAAGACGGAGGTGTTTCAAGAGATTATCAATCAAGCGATGAAAGGTCTAACAAAATGAGAAAGCATTGGATGGACAATTTGCGCTGGGTGACTGTGCTCCTGGTGCTGTTTTACCATGTCATTTATTTCTACAACAACAAAGGCGTGTTTGGGGGCATCGGCGGCTTTGTCGACGACCCTATGCAGCAACCGCAAGATATTGTGATGTATATCCTTTATCCTTGGTTCATGATGCTGCTTTTCTTGGTGGCTGGCATTTCGTCGCGCTATGCTTTGGATAAGCAAACCTCCAAACAGTTTATCAAAAGCCGCACGCTGAAACTATTGGTCCCTGCCACCATTGGTCTGTTCGTTTTTCAGTGGATGACCGGCTATTTTAATACGCAAGTCGCGGCTTTTGCCCAAGGCACCGACCTCTTTGCCGATATCCCCGACAAGGTGCCTAACTGTATCAAAAACATCATTAAATATTTTTCATACAGTTTCTCGGGCACTGGACCTTTGTGGTTTATCCAAGACTTATGGGTTTTCTCATTACTCATCGTCCTCATCAAGAAACTGGACAAGAACGACCGCTTTTGGAGCTGGTGCGGGAAAGCCAATATTCCGGTCATTATCCTGCTTGGTGTGTTGGTTTGGCTGGGTTCGCAAGCACTCATCATGAACCCGCGCAAGGATAGTGCCGATGGACTGTATAACCTTTACAAGCCTTTGACCTATTTTGTCCCATTCTTGATGGGCTATTTTGTGTTTTCACACGATGAGGCTCAGGATCGTGTTGAAAAGATGCATTTGCCCATGCTTATCTGTGCAGCAGTCGCTTGCGTGGCTTTATGTTGTACGGGTTGGGGGCAGAACAACACCACTCCGCAATTCCTTTCAAGCTGGCTCAACTGTCTCTACGCCTGGATGATGATTCTTGCCATGCTGGGCTGCTTCAAGGCATGGTTCAACAAGACAAACCGTTTTGCCACCTATATGACCAAATCGAGCTTTGGGATTTATGTGTTGCATTATTTGGTAATAGGCTCATTAGGCTACATGATGAAGATGTATACTTCGCTGGCGCCGTGGATGATGTACGTCATCCTTTTTGTGGCAGTGATGACCATTCCCTTTGCGTTGTACGAAATTATCAAGCGAGTACCGTTTATCCGTTGGTGCGTGCTGGGAATGAAGAAAAACCATGAACGCAATAATTGTATGAAAAAGTAGTTTTTATCGTCAGAATTAACCAATCAAACCCGACGAGCCGATGGGATATAACTGGCATAAACTAATCATGAGAAAACAGCTTTTCATCCTTTCAACCCTTGTTTTGTTTGCCCTCTTCAGTTGCAACAAGTTTGCGGGTGATCCCGTCACACAAGACTTCAACATCGAAGGTTCTTACACCGAACTTCAAGTGGAGAACGGGTTTGAGGTCACAGTGAGCGATGTGGCGTCCACCATCACCATCACCGCTGGTGAAAACGTCATGCCGAAGGTTTTGGTGGAAAAAGTCGGCAACAAGTTGAGAATCCACCTCAAGCCCATGGCCAGCAGCTACGGCTCGGAGATGAAAGTGATTCTGCCTTACAACGCTGATTTGACTAACGTTGACCTTTCGGGCGGCTCGGAGTTCCATTCGGAACATGGTCTTGACGGCGGAAAGGTTGAAGTGAATTTGTCGGGTGGTTCCAATTTCGATTGCAACATTTCTGCCGACGAGTTGGAAATTGACTTGTCGGGTGGTTCGGATTTCATCGGTGGCATTTACGCTGACAAAATCGACATGGATTTGTCGGGTGCCTCCAAAATTAATGGTGAGGTGTCGGCTACCGACCTTGACGTTGAATTGAGCGGTGGCTCCGATGCCACTCTTAAAGGCGAAGTCAACAAGCTTGAAGTCGATTTGTCGGGCGGTAGCAACATCGTGAAAAAGGTGGTTGGAAGCAGATATGCTCTGATTTGCGACCGATGCGAAGGTGATATGTCGGGCGGTAGCGACGCCTATATCCACTGCGACGGCAGCATCAAAGTCAACCTTTCGGGCGGCAGCGAACTGCACTATACGGGCAATGCCGCCACCACGGGCAGCGAATGCACAGGCGGCTCGGTAATTAGCCACGATGTGCTGTGATTTTGCGTCCTATGAATAGCCGTCTATATACGGAAATCCTCGTCCATCAAGACCCTTCCCAGGTTGAAGGCCTGTCGCGCTTCTTCAAGACTGGGAAGGGCCAATACGGCGAGGGCGACCGGTTTCTGGGCATCAAGGTGCCAGTGACCCGCGAGGTAGTGAAGCAATGTTGGCAGGAGACCTCTTTTGAGGACCTGGAAGTCTGCGTGCGTTCCGAATATCACGAGATGCGTCTGGCTGCCCTGCTGACTGTGGTGCAAATCTTCAAACACGCAAAAAAAGACAAAGCCTTACAGCAACAATGCGTTGATTTCTACCTCGCTCACACCCAATACATTAATAATTGGGATTTGGTCGACCTGTCGTGTTACGAGTTGCTTGGCACCTGGCTTTTGAACAAGGACCGTACTTTGCTCTACGACTTGGCGCGTGATGGCAAGACGATTTGGGAGCAACGCATCGGCATGGTGAGCACCATGCAGTTTTTGCGTCACGGCGAGTTGGACGACACTTATGCCATCGCCGACCTCTTTTTGGAGAAGCCTCAGCCTTTACACGAGCTCTTGCAGAAGGCCGTCGGCTGGCTGTTGCGTGAGGCGGGCAAACGCGACGAGCAACGCCTGAAAGATTGGCTATCCATCCGTTATCAGACCATGTCGCGCACCATGTTGCGCTATGCGATAGAGAAGTTTTCGGAGCAGGAACGAAAGGCCTGGATGAAGACGTCATAAGTCAGAAAAACTATGTGAAGAAAAACGGAGAAAAACACTTTGCTGTTTAAAAAAATGATATATTTGCAAGTCAATTGTTTAGGCAGATAGATTTTAATATATCATAAAACATTTTAAACCAGTTATTTATGGATGAGAATTACGAAAGCAGAGGTTTTTCCAATGCCACTCAAATGTCGTCGCCGACCCAAAGTGTGGCGATGAAAAAATGTCCCAATTGCAGGGCTGACATTGAAGCGGACAGTGTGTTTTGCGAGTATTGCGGTAGCAGGGTAGGCACTTCCACCCCGGTAGCGGCCAATATATCGACACCGACGGCCGCGGCGCCTGATGGAAAGCTTAAGGCACCTTTGGCCACGGGGTCGTTGATATGCAGCATTGTCGGATTGGGGCTGTTGTTTATCATGCTCGTCATTTCGGCTGATGCCGATGAGATGCTTCTTGGTTTGATGTTCTATGTCGGCATTGCTGCGAGTATCGTAGGCATGTCGTTGGGCATCGCGGGCTTGAAGAAGATTAAGGGCAACTATAGCGCTTATTCCAACGCGCCCAAACTCACCGTGGGCAAGATCCTGGGCATCATAGGCGTCGTGTCTTGGGCATCGGTTATGCTTTTGGGCATTATTCTGGTCTTGGCGGAAGAAGGCATAGAAGGGTTGCTTTATTGACGCGTCATGGATTCTCCGACCGATATCCAGCTTCATTACAATGAGTATGGAGAGGGCCCGCCATTCATCCTGCTTCATGGCAACGGCGAGAGCTGCGACTATTTCGAGCATCAGATTCCTAGCTTCTCGACGAACTATCGGGTCATCGCCATCGACACGCGTGGCCATGGCCAGTCGCCGCGAGGGGAGAAGCCTTTCACCATTGTCCAGTTTGCCGAGGATCTGCATGACTTCATGGACGAGCAGGGTCTCGACAAAGTCATCCTTTTGGGTTTCTCCGACGGGGGCAACATCGCTTTGACCTTCGCCTTGAAATATCCCGAGCGGGTGGAGAAGCTGATTGTGGACGGTGCCAACCTCTTCCCCCGAGGTGTGAAGTCGCGTTACCAGTGGCCTATTGAACTGGGTTATCGTCTTGCGAAGCTGTTTGCGAAGAAGTCGGAGCAAGCCAGAAAAAACGCTGAGATGCTCGGCCTGATGGTCAACGAGCCGCACATCGACCCTGCGGAATTGTCGAAGTTAATCATGCCAGTGTTGGTGGTGGCCGGCACGAAAGACATGATCAAGGCGTCGCACACGAGGCTGATATACAAAAGTTTGCCTAATGCGAAGTTGGAGATAATCGTTGGCGACCATTTCGTTGCGAACAAACGGCCGGAGGATTTCAACGCGGTAGTATTGACGTTTTTGGCTGAATTTTGAAAAAAAAGCGGTGTTTTTTCTTTTTCGTTTGATAAATTATTATTTTTGCAGGATTATTTTGAAAATTATTCGAATAACTCATAAAAACTAAATCGTATGAAAAAAAGTTTACTATTAAGAATTGCCTCGGTTTTAGGCGTGGCAGTGATGCTATTTACATTTGGGGCATGTCAGCCTAAGGACCCCTGTAAAAATGTTCAGAAGCCCGAGGATAATCGTTCTTTTGAAGAACAAGTTCGTGCATATCTTGAACACTATCAAGAAGCCGAAGGTGGTCCCATCATTAAAGGACAATACGCTGCTTACTTTGACTTTTCAGATGGAATGGAGGATGCCTATAAGAATTATAGAGAGCCTGTTCTGAAACAGATTGTTACTGCGGCGTTTGACAAACATTGTGAAATGTTTGGTTTAGAGAGTGGAGAAATAGTCTCATTGAAAGATTGGAGCGACCAATCCCTATTTAATCACATTTGTGAAGATAAGTATGAAAAAATAGAGGCTCCCATTCAGGCTGCTATGGAACAAATTGTAAAATCCAAAAAGCCATCTTTGCTTGTCAGTGATCTAGAAGAATACACTTTGGATTCGCAAAAGAAAGCCAAAGGTGTATGTCAAAATGCTTATGCTCACGATTGTTTCAAGGACTGGTTGAAAATGGGGGGCGTTATCAATTTTTATTCTTTAGATTATAAAGAGAAAGAATTGAATAAAAAGTTATTCTTTGTGGTTTTTGATGGTAGCGACAAGCAGCTTATTAGCCAGATTGAGACTTTTATGAAAACGACCGGTAAAGATTTTGATGTGTTTAAATTGCAGACATCGCCATATAGAGTGTATACAGACTATTCCGTTGGAAAGGGTGGCAACTTTATTGATTCTGACGGCGATGACCCGTTAGATTTTAAGTATGCGGTTTTTGAGGATTTAAATGCAGAGACATACTACAATACGGAAATGTATAGTTGGCTGCAAATTGCTGAACAACTGATGCGATTTAGAGATGAAAAGTTTACGGGATTGTTGTCGAAACTATATGTTGATTTGTCTGATACACAGTCGAGTAATATTGATAAACTGGAATTAAAGGTGACAGATATTACAGACGATTTTAACTCGTTTACAAATAATCAATTTGCTCTTTCGGCAGTTTCGGCACCCGAGAAGTCAGATGACGGTACCGATACCCGCGATTGTGTTCAGAAGTACTTTTACGATGCTGATGGAGAACTTTCAGCAGAATATCAATATAAGCCTGTAAATCAATCGGCTGTTACAAAATTCCTCGAAATTAACCAAGATGCATTTGAAAAAAGTCGTATGTCGGATCCCAAAAGAACTGAAATTGTCATTGATTTCAATAATGAGTATTCCGACACGAGTATGTACGATCAGGAAAAAGGTCTGTATTGGTTGCGCAAGCGTGAAGAATTGAAGGACAAAGTGAATGGTAGAATTCTAAAAGTTGAAGTTTGCATTGCTGGAAGAGGTGGAAGTACAAGCTTTGAAGAATTAGAACGCAAGTTCAACTTTAAGTCATACGAAATCAAGGATGGTAAGAAAAACTATAGGGAAATGGTGGATAATAGATGCATTACCAATTCGGTTTTCGGAGCACTCAATCAATTAGAGAAAAATGATGAAAAAACGGTAATCTATACCTATATCATTAAGGATTATCCTGATGGATATGTTTCAAGAAAAGAGAATTAATCAAGTAGCAATCATGGTTTAAACAAATAATCTACAAAAGAAATCACATTATGAAAACGTTATTATTATTGGAGGCACATCTTCCTAAAGTTTTTTCTGACGTTAACATGTTTGTTACCGCTGTAGTTTGTGCATTGGGTTTTTTGCTCTTGGCCATCTTGATTTCAACTATGATCAAGAATGAACCAGGTAGCAATCCTAAGGACCCCAAAAAACGCCGTGCGTGGTTCTGGATATTAGGTGTTGCTGCTGTAATTCTGGTTTTTGTGTTACTGTTCTTTGTCATTCCAGTGTCTGTTGAAAGAGTTACATCAGGTGATTTGGGTAAATTCAATCCTAATCAAATAGCAACTTATGAGGATCAGATGGCACACTATACCATGATGGCAGGTATTGCCACGGGATCTTGTTTGGTGGTTTATGTCATTTTGGGCATCATCTTGAGCAAGATTTTCAAAGCCAAGAAGATTGGTGACTGGTTTTAAATAAGATTTGAAAATAGCAATTATTATACACTAAATTAATTTAATCAACTAAATTCTCATCAATTATGAAAATGTTATTGTTGTTGGAAGCAGCACTTCCTAAAGTTCCTACTACAGTTAACACGTTTGTAATCGCTGTAGTTTGTGCATTGTTCTTTTTGCTCTTGGCCATTCTGATTTCCAGTTTGATCAAGTACGAACCGGGCAGCAACCCCAAAGACCCTAAAAAACGCCGTATCTGGTTCTGGATTTTGGGCGTTCTCGCTGTCATCCTTGCCTTTGTACTTTTGTTCGTTGTCTTTATGCCACCGGTTCATCCAGTTGGTAAATTCAATCCAAATCAACTTGCAACCTATGAAGATCAATGCTCACACTATACTATGATGGCAGGTATTGCCACGGGAACCTGTTTCGTGGTTTACGTCGTCTTGGGCCTCATCCTGAGTAAGATTTTCAAGACCAAGAAAATTGGTGATTGGTTCTAATCTTTAACCATAATAGATAAATCAATATGGAAGAAAAACTTTTTGTTATAGCCATAGGCGGTACGGGCATGCGTTGCCTCGAATCGTTTGTGCATCTCTGCGCCATCGGCATGTTCGACGGAAAGGAGATCAATGTCCTTACTTTGGACACTGACCAATCCAACGGCAACAAAGGCCGCGTGGAGCAGCTGATTGAATTATATAATAAAGTGAAACGCGACGAGGGCGTTGAAGGCGGTGCCAATGCTGGCACGTTCTTCTCGGCCAAGATCAACCTCTACAAGTTCTTCACTGAGTATGGTGACCAGAGCAGAAAGAGCTTCAGCCTCCTTTCGGCCCGTTCTGCTGCCGGCCTTCCCAATGCCGACGAAATCGAGCAGGACGACAAGGACCTGGCCGACCTCTTCTTGGACAAGAATGTACAGGAGTTCAACCTCGAGCACGGCTATCGTGCACAGACCCACTTGGGCAGCTTGCTCATGTACCACGGCATCCTGGAAGCCATGAAACACGTGGCTGCTAACAAAGACAAGGCCGCTGAACATGAACTGGCCTTGGCAGAGTTCATCAGGGAACTGGTGAGCCAGAGCAACGCCCGTGTGTTCGTCTTCGGCTCTGTGTTTGGTGGAACAGGCGCTTCGTCCATCCCGATCATCCCCAAGGCTCTGAAGGATGCTTCGACGTTCGAAGGCAACAACCAACTCGACTTCGCCAAGGTGAAGTTTGGCTCCACCTTGCTGACCCAGTATTTCTCGTTCACTCCGCCCGATGCGAATGAGAAGAAAAACGAGAAGGTCATCGCCACCTCCGAGAACTTCGCCATCAACAGCCAGGCCGCCTTGCAGTTCTATCAGGGAGACCCGACGGTGAGACAATGCTACAAGCGCCTCTACCATATCGGCTGGCCCAATGGCAAGACCTTCTCCTATTCCGAGGGTGGAAAGACCTTGACTGGCGGTGGCGAGCAAAAGAACGCCTGCCACGTGGTGGAACTCATGTGCGCCTGCGCAGCCTACGACTTCTTCAACTTGGATGCCAACGATCTCAACAACGAGTCCGCTGTGTATCTTTACAGGAGCGTGGAAGAGAAGGACGACAAGTTCAACTTCACTGGCAAGACCTTCATCAACGACGAGAGCAACCTGTTGACCAACAAACTCGGTATCTTCTTCTCGTTTGCCCACATCGTGCTTTCGCTGCATGGCGCTGCCACACGACAAGAGCTGGGCACCAAGTCGTTCATCAAGTTCTTGTCGCGCAAGGGCACCAAAGACTACGACCAATTGTCCGACGAGCAGACCAAGGAAATCGACGATTACATGAAGTATTTCGCTTATGATGTCAACTCCAAGCGGGAATTTGTTCCTGGATGGATCTATCAGATCTATGCATCCATCCCTGGCCAGTTCATCTTCAACAGCGAGGCTTTCGAGAGTGTCGTGAAACGTCTTGAGAGGATCAACCCCGGCAAGCTGTTTGCCGACGACAAGCTCAACTGGCCCAAGGGCTACGACACATTGGCTGACACCATCGCGTCGCCCAGCTGCCGCCCGAACTTCGAGAAGCAGCATCTGTCTACGATGAAGGAAAAGTTCCTTGCCCATATCTATAAAGGCATCGCTAAAGAACAACATTTCGAAACAATTTGATAGGAGGATAGACACATGGCAAACAAAGCATTAGTTATAGACGTCAATAGCCGCACTGCACTCAATGGAGTGCTCGACAAATGGGAAACCATCGGCACCATGCAGTCTTTCACCCGCGACATCATCACTCCGGAGCTGAACGAGAAAGCCGACAAAAGTGCTATCGTTTCGGGTATCCCGACGGTGTTCGCGCGTGCCAACATGTTCAAGCTGGCCTTGGAGTATTCCGGCGACTCGATGACCAACACCTCGGCAGGCATGATTGCCTACTACGACGAACTCATCGATGAATGGAAGGGTCTCATTGCATGCATTGCCCTCGATTCCGGCAAATTGCAGATCAAGCGTGTCGAACTTACTTATGCTGACGGCAAACCCTCTGACAAGACCTCGAACTTATACGAGTCGAAAGGTGCCTTCGGCAACATGCTGTTCAACCGCAAACCGCTGTGGACCGAGCATACCGGTGAACCAGGCGAAATGCCTCCGTTCATTAATATTATAAAGTATAACGACCAAGTGGTGGGTGGTACCTCGCCTGAGAGCTTGCTCTTTACGGCACCTTCCTATTCCATCCCGTTCAACGAGAACTATGCCCCGCAAGGCAAGTTCCGCGACCCCGTCAAGCACGGTAAGAACCTTGACGAGACGAAATGGCTCGCCCTTTATGCCTACGTCAAGAACTTGATTGAAAGGTTGAAGAATGAGTTTACAAATTATTACCAGTGCCTGAAGGACGACAAAGAAACTGAATCCTTGACCCCGAGCTACGAACACATTGTTAATCGCCTGCAGATGTGGCTCGAGGAGATCAAAGGCAAGATCCAGGACGACGTGGAGAAGGCCGCTGCCAATCCGGTGTCGGGCTTCACCTCACCATTCAGTATCATCTTCAACTATTCCGACTCGATGTATGGTGCCAATGGCATCATCCTCTCACATCCCGAGACGGGCTACACCGAGTTCAAGGCTGAAGACCTTCTGTTGCCCCGTGGCAGCGAAATTGCTCAAGTCGTTTTGAGTGAGTTCGCTAAAAAGAATTATTCTCAACTTCCAGTGCAGTTGCTTGAAGCTACAGTAAAGGGGAGCGATAACAATGAGAAAGTTTATTTTGCCCTGCCCCTCAGCGTCATTGGCCTAAAGATTTTTGGTTCCAGCGTAGCTGCTTTGGTCGGACAGCAAGACAACGTAACCATTAGGTCGAGAGTGTCGGCTGAATTTGACCCTGATCCTCGTGTTCGCGAAAATAACTTGACAGTCTATCTATCCCTCAATAGCGAGGATAACAAGAGCAAGACGGTGGTGGTAGTCTATACTGTAAAGAATGGAAGATGTATTGTTGACAAGGATATTTTATTGTGGCCCAACTTCATCTCCACACAATGGAATAAATACTACATGTACTCGGAGATGCCTGCGGGTGTGTCGTCAATTAATTTCAATGCGATTCCTTTTGTTGGTGAGCAAATAGACGGTAAATTCCTTCCTGTTGCAGACGAGAAGTATAATCCTATTTATCTTACCGATGATAAGGAAACTCTGAATGAAAAGGGGATTGATTCCATGTTGTTGGTGACTGCCGACCATCGTGTGTCTGATAATCCTTACAAATATGAGATTTATCAGTCAAACAAGCCGTTTGCAGGTGTGAAGCTCGTTAGTGGCACCGACCGAGAGGGTAATGAGAAGATGGCAGGTTTCCTGCTGATTCGTTACGCGCCTGAGGGTACGGGTGGCTCCATATTGCCAGAGAACATGATGGAGCGCAGGGTGGTCTACAAGAGCCATGGGGTCCATCTTGGCTTCGACTTCGGCAGTACCAATAGTTCAGTGGCCTACTTTGATCCCAACGATGATGACGATCCGCATGCCAAAGGTTTGGAGTTCAAGAACCGTCGTGTCTCGCTGTTTGGCAACGACAATGGCATTGTATATTTGCCTAAGGATTTCTTCTTCTTCTCGAAGAAGCCCACTCAGAGCAATGCCTTGAAGAGTGTGTTGACTTTGCACGATCAGCGCCGTATGCCAAGTGACAATGATTCGTTTAAACAATTGCCCGTTGCAGGTGGCATGCCCTGCTTCTTGAGTAATATGCCGCTTAAGGCCGTTACTGGCAATACCATCAGTCTGGAATTTAAAGATGGCAGTGAAGCCACATTGATCAATAGCATGAAGTGGAGTGACTCACCTGTCGATATGGCATACAAGACGGCTTATCTACGCACTCTGCTGCTGATGGTCTATGCCGAGTTGTTTAAGAAAGGCCTCAAACCGACGAAGCTGAACTGGTCGTATCCTTCCACGATGGGAACCAATACCCTTAATACACATTACAATCCG
This sequence comes from uncultured Bacteroidales bacterium, assembly GCA_947303625.1. Lineage (GTDB taxonomy): Bacteria > Bacteroidota > Bacteroidia > Bacteroidales > F082 > Limimorpha. Next base: position 42,543 of record CAMYYV010000003.1, read on the forward strand.
ATTTGGAATAGTTTGGGTGGTGATAATGTTTCGCCGATTCGTGAATATGGAGAGACTGGTGTCATTCCGTTGGAAGTTACCGACTTTGCAGGTCAGAACAGCAAAAACAGCTTTAATAACGGTGGAATTAACTTAGGTGGAGGCTCATCTACACAACAATCTGGTGGCGGCATCAGTTTTGGAATGGATCTCGGAATGGGTAGTGGCTCTGCTTCTGGTGGAGCTGATATCTTTGGTGGCGGCAAGAAGAATTGGTGGGAAGGCCCAGAAGAAAAACCTGTTGAAGAAGAGCAAACCATCAACTTTGAACCGGAAGATCCGAATAAGAAGCTTGAGTTCCATCCCATCAAGACGGAATTCCCCATGACAGAGGCTTGTGCTTCGGCCAACTTCACTGCACAAAACGCTGCAGTGAAACGCAAGGTCGTTTATTGCTTCGATGTGGGCGGTAGCACCACTGACATCTCTGCTCTCTATTCTTTGATGAACGGCGATCCCTATATGATTAAGCAGAATTCCATCCGCTTTGCCGCACAGAAGATTTCGCAAGCTATCCGCAAGATGCCTGATGAATTCAAGGAAGTTCTGACCATGGTTTGTGATAACTACAATTTTAAACTCATCGGTTTCAATGTGGGTCAGTCGCGTTACAATGCCGACACCGCTCCATACTACTATGAGCAGATTGTAGATATGCTCAATACTGAGCAGTTGAAGTATTTCTATAGCTGTATTGCCATGCGTTGCCCGCGTTTGTTCGCAGTCAATTTGTATGTTACGGGACTTATTATGTTCTATGCCGGTCAGTTATTCCTGCCTTTGGTGAAGGCCATTAATGCCAACCGCGGTCCTGGATCGGCCGAACTTGAGGGAATCGAGCCTGTCTTTGAGGGCAAGGGTGCCCGTATCTTCGATTGGCTCTGCACCAAGAACCCGAATTTAGCTGAGGAGTATTTCAAGGCCATGTTCAAGGCGGGTGCACAGTTGCCAAATATGCCTAACGATAAAATTGATCTGAGCAAGTTACGTTCGGGCAAAACCAATAATGATGTTAAGTTTGAGGTTTCAAAAGGCTTAGCTTCCGAAAATGGCAGACTCATGGAGCCCACTGGTTCGTTTGAGATCTTCGGTGAGAATGGTTTCAAGGGCTATGCCAAAGACGGCAAGGTGTATGATTATTCATTCGACACCAAACTGACTGAGGAATGGATGCGTGAGATTGGTGGTTATATCCGTCAGCCTCGTGTTAATTGTGAGTGCTTCACCCAGTTCTTGAGTATTTATGGCGGTGCCGTTCAGGAGATTTTGAAAATCAATATGGACATCAATGAGATGCGAAATGGTCTGGAACACATGGACATCGAACAGTATATCACGCAGGAGGTGCCTCGTTTCAAAGAGGCTATGGCACACACGCGCGACAGTAACCAAAAGTTCGACTATGTGGCGCCGATCATCATCATCGAAGGTTTGAAGTTCTACGACAAACACTTGCTGAAATGCTTTAAGAAATGAAATATGTATTAGCTGAAATCACACGGCGAAACATTGGTTTTCATTACTATCGCGAGCAAAATGGGAATAGGGCTTTCGTGCCATACGACACGAATGGCCCTATCCCATTGGCCATTTCATACCAAAACGGGAATTATTCACTCGGAAAGGCAGCCCTGATGGCCGTGGAAGAAGGACAGAAGGAAGCTTATTACAACCTTTTCGATGTCGACAGTGGCAAGCCGTGTTGCGATGGACTGCAGGGTGGGCAACTCGTTGCCAAAGTTATCACACTTTTGCTCGAAGACCTTTGCAAAGACAAGTTCTATTCCAGCTTGTCAGATATTGCCTCTGACATTACCTTGGCTTTGTTTTATGGCAATGACGTCAGTTTTGATGAGATCGACCGTGTCCATAATGAGTTGAATCGTTTGCCATTGGCCGAAGTGAAGGTGATAGACCATTCGCAAGAAGCGGTGAAGTTTTTCCACCAGGGGGAAATCGATGATTGGTCGGGTGAGACCGACGGCATGGTAGTGATGAGCGACAACGAGGATTTGTCGGTGAAATGCTACTCATTGTCCGACTATAAGTTGAAGTACGAACACCGCTTTGTTGGAAAAGGTGTTGACCCTCGTTTTGAATGGGCAATTGGAAAGCTGTGGAAAGATGTAAGAATGCATACCAATTGTAATGAAAAAGAGAGCGTTCCTTTTATAAAAAAGGCAATACAGAGTTTTTTGGATTCTGACATGTACCAGCTGACTTTGGTCAAGTTGCCTGATGCAAATTGTACGGTGGCTCTAACCAGGCAGGATTATAATCTGTATTCTCCTCCAGGAGGCAATCAGTTTGCGACTATCGCCGGTGATGTGGTGCTGAAAGCTGGCTTGCGATATGAGACTACGGGCATTGTGCTCCAAGGCTTTGCCGCTGACAATAAGTCATTCCGCGATTCTTTCATTAGTTTCGACCCGATTTCGCAAGAAAACGAGGGAAGAAGTTGCGAAATTCGCAACAACATCTTAAGCACACTCATGGGCTTCGAGGAGGTGCTTGAAGTGGAGGAAAATGACATCATTTGTTCATGCAGTGGTGGAACACTTATGGTGGGCGTAAAATCATTGCCCGAAAACCAACCATTTACTGCCACTACCGACGATCGCTGGATCAAGACCTTGGTTGGGCCCAAGGAAGTGGCCATCATTACGGAACCTTTTGCTGGAACAATTGAACGAGTGGGTGTTGTCACGCTGACCAGCCCCTACAAACGCATCACCAAAACCATCGTGGTGCGGCAGAATGGCAAAGAGGGCCCGAAGATTGATGACTCATTCGTGGTGGATGAAAAAGTTGTCACGCTGCCTTGGAACGGAGGTTCGCGCAACGTGGGCGTGAGGACACAACCCGAAGGCCAACCGTTTACAGCCGAAACGGGCGACAGCTGGATTAAGCTTACAGTCGGCCAGAAAGACATTGCTATCAGTGCAGGAACCAACGAAGGCACGGAAGAACGTACCGGTCTCATCACCCTGACAGGTCCCTACAAGAGGGTCACCAAAACCATCGAGGTGAGACAACCTGACAGTGGCAATAGGAAATTTAACATCACATCGGAGGTTTTGACGAGTGGTGGATTGTTTAAAAAGACCAAGAAACTCAAAGTCAAAGTGGAAATCTTAGACGGCAAAGCGCTGCCTTTCGACTGCGTCTTTACGCTTTCCAAGAACTATTCCATCAAGTTCAATCCCGAGTCGATGTATTACGAAGATTGTGAGCGAGGCGCCAGTGGTGAACTGGTCTTCGGTCCCTACGAACTACCCATCCGCGCGTTGGGTGATACGAATGTCATTTATGCCGCCATCTGGCCCGCCAAGCAGATGCCCGGCAATCCTTTGTTCAGAAACAACCAATTGCAAATTAATCTCTAAAACAAATCATCATGGCAAAAAAGATTACTATATTATGCCCTTATTGCTTCAAGCCTTTCAGGCGCGAAGAAGTGCAAGTTCAGTGCAAAAATTTTCAAACCGTGCAGAGAGTGAATGAAAATGGGTCTTCGGTGACCCAAGAGATCTGCCCGCCCGAAGAAGACGAAGCCTTTAACAGTTATTGGGGAACCCGCACAAGGGTGAAGCACATCTTTGATGCCAATCTGACTTCAAGAGAGTTGGGCGGCCTGTTCAGGAAGCCCCAATTGATCCAAGAGAAGGAGTGCCCACGGTGCGGCGTGTCGTCGTCGAATTTCGTTTGCCCCCATTGCCATAACAGGCTCCCCGTGGAGATGATCGAGAAAGGCTGCGAAATCATCAGCGTTGTGGGTGGACCCGCCAGCGGCAAATCGAACTATATCGTGGCCCTTATCCATGAGTTGAAAAAGTTCGGCAGCCGCTTGGGACTCAGTGTCACACTGCAACAGGTGGGCCGCTCTGACAACGAAAAGACTAACAAGATGTATGAAAAAGCGAAGCAGACCGTCTTTGAAGAGCACATGGCGCTGCCGAAGACCCCTGAGGTCAAGCACCCCATACCGTGGATACTGCGTCTTGAAAGCAAGACGACAGAGAAGGCCGTCTACCTCGTGTTCTACGATACCGCTGGCGAGGCATTCAACGATCCCGACAAGATTGCCCGTGATGCGGAATACCTGCAACACTCCAAGGCCGTCATTGTGGCTTTCGATACCCTTGGCGTCCCCAAGATCAAACGTATCCTTGAAGGTAAAGGCATTGATGTCGGGTATCAGATTTCAAGATACGAGTACATGTGGGAAACTATCAAGAACATCAACAATCATAATGCTGAGCTTAAAATGACCTCGCGTCCCTATGCCTTTGTGTTCACCAAGTTTGATACGGTGATCGACAATGCCAGGGATCTCAATTTCTCAATCGATGCCTTTGTCGACGACAACGGCAAGTTTATCAACAGTTCTTTTGTTAATGATGGCCGAGTGGACTTGTCGGAAATGAAAAACTGCAGCATGGCTATCAAGGAAGCCTTGAGGGGCCCATGGAACGAAGAAGTGGAAGAAGGACTTGCCAACGACATAGAAACCCTGTGGAAGGACAATGGCATGTTCTTCGGCGTCTCCGCCTTGGGTGGCATGAAAGACAGCCTTTCCATTAGGACTGAGGACGCATCCGATCACAAAGAGGTGAAGCCCGTCAAGGTGCTTGACCCGCTCATCTGGATTTTGGTGAAGCTTGGAGGCTTCGGTATCGAGACGAAATAACACTAACCTAAAAAACTGGCAACATGAAATACTATCACGTCATTTACAACTCCTCGCAGCAAACACAATCAGGTTCGTCCGGCTTCGGCGTCCGCACCTTTACGGAAGGCACACCCCAGGAATACATCGACCTGCTGCAAAACAACGACTTTTTCGTCTATTCGTCGGGCAACATGGCGCAACCCTCGCCCAATGCCCTGCTTGAGGATGGGAGCATCATTCTCCGCTATCCGGTGACCTATAACTTCGCCAAGTTCTTCGTCCACAACGTAGGCAAGGAGATTTATGTGCTGTCGCGTACGGTCAATGTGGGCTTCGACTATCCTTACTATCTGAAATACACTCTGGCCCGCGTGGGTAATTACGTCGTTGATGCTTACATCTTCGAGGAGATGCCGTCGGCAGAGGTGTTTGCGATGCTATATGAGCAGCCCGCCGAAGGTGCCGCATGTTTTGTGCCCCGCAACCCTGTCCCATCGGCCGACAACGAGGAGATGAAAGCCCTCTCGTTGGACAAGATGAACTTGCTTGCCCCAGAGACGAAGAATTTTACCAGCCAACACAACCAGCCAGCCTCGAACCTCGCCTTCGAAGTGTTGTTTGCTTATATCGATGCCGAGCACAAGAAGCTGCCTCTGTTGGTGAAGTGTGAAGCAGGCCAAGCTGCTTCCCTTGTCGCTGACCTGATGCGCCTGTTGCCTCGCAACCATCAAGAGCAAGCCTTCTTCTTCACCAATTATCAGATGGAGGGCATGAAAGAAGGCTACAAGGTGTTTTTCGTCAACGATACCAACTCCTATGATTATGCCTACACGGGACAATTTGTGGTGTTTGACGCAACGCAGTCACCTATCGCGAATGTCGTCGAGTCGGGCTTGTATCGCGACCAGCTGATCAAACTGCATAGTGAGGGCAATGCCAAAGAGTGCGAGAAACTCGTGACATGGCTACTCAACCCGCAATATGCCGCCATCAGGGATAAGAGCGCCAAGACCAAGCAAGTGATGTACGACTATATCGTCGATCCCGAAAAATTCAACTTCCAAGACGTGTTTGAAGGCGACGATGAGCTGCTGACGACCTTGAGGGAGCATTTTGCCAAGGACAAGAACAACCAGGCTTATTTCGACAAGTGCCTGTCGTTCTATTTTAACCACGAGGAGTTCAAGGGAGAACGGTTGGTGGTACTTACCCGTTTCTGCAACAAGCTGATAGAAAAAGGATTCAATCTTTCGTCGGTCATCGAGAATGCCCGTGGGGTTATCACCACGAAACTGGTGGAAACGCCGGAGACATTTAAGCTGGCCCTGGATAAGGTGGGCATTGATGGTTTGAGGAAGTTCTTCGACAAGCGCGTCCTTGAACAACACGAGCAATTGTTGGACGACAAGCAGCTTCATGGCGATTGGGACAAGATTTACAAGGAGTTCTATCCCGAGGCCAAGCAGAACGACCACGTGGGCATCATTTCACGGATGTTTACGCTTCTGTTGCCCCAAAAAGTCACCGATGAGGTGGTCAAGGGTTTTGGTGTCGACGACCTCCAATTGTGCCGCTACTATACCGAGGTGACCAAGCGCGACAGCTCGCAGGTCGACCTGTCGTGGAAGCGTACTTGGGACATCTTATTGCAGCGTTACCAGAAGCGACTTGAGCTGCCTGATGCGAATTTGGCCGCTGACATCGACAAATACTTGGTTGCACCATTGATGCATGACCAAGAGCGCCAGACTGGCGTCGTTGAATGCAAGTGCCTTGTCGATCTCCTCACTGGCAATTTCACGCCTGCGAATTATGACACCCTGTTCAGCCTTGCCGTGAATAGCGACACGAAACAGACTGCCAAGCTGCTTTATGAAAAGGGTATGCCCCTTCTCAAGGAGAAGCAAGTCGAGCCGTTTATGAAAGCCGTGCTGAACAACGTGCAACCCGATACCAAGACCTTTGTTATCCAAATGGAGGGACACCCGCTCAAGTTGGATCTTCTTACGGTGTTCTTCAAGCAGAAGTACCCCGAACTCAAGGAGTGCAAGAAGGCCATCGACCGCATGAGGAAAGAAAAAGAGCTGCAAATCGGCGACGAAGACTACGAACGCTTGCTGTATAACTTGGGCATCATGGAGGAAAAGAAAAAGAAAGGCAAATCAGACGGCGCGAAGGAAACGAAAGACAGCGGTGACTCCCAACCCAAGAATAAACGCAAATTTTTGTCGTGGCTGATTGGTGCGGGTGCCGTCGTCGTGGCAGCCATTGTGGTGTTGGCCATCTTTATGAAAAAGCCTGCCGAACCCATTCAGGCTGGGGTTGCTGATACCCTCCTAAACCAGAACAAAAAAGAGTTACCTAAAACGGATAGTATCAATTCAGATTCGATCACTGAACAAGATGAAGTCCTACTGAAGGAGAAGCAGTCGCAAGCCGAGGGTCAAGCCAAAGAGGGCGACAAAGGGCAGGGTCAAGCCCAAGCAGGTGAACAGCCTAAAGTCCAAGCAGGTGAACAGCCTAAAGCCCAAACGGGAGAACAACCTAAAGCCCAAACGGGTGAACAGCCTAAAGCCCAAAAGGGTGAACAGCCTAAAGCCCAAAAGGGTGAACAGCCTAAAGCCCAAGCCAAAGATGCGAATAATCAGAAAGACAAATCTGGCCAAGGGGATCCACAGAACAGCCAGAATCAGCCCGATTGACCCCGCGTTTGTGTGTTGAGATAAACAACAATAGAATATGGACAACAAAAAGAAGTTTTTCATCCTTTATCCCCGCATTGCCGAAGAGGAGGCCAAGAGCGTCGTCGACGAGATAAACTACCGCCTGGGCACCGACTACAAGCTGTGGTCGTATGCCGAAGTGGATGATGAGGAGGATTATTTTGAGCGTGTCATCCAGCCCGAAATTGAAAACTCGAGTATCATTTTGGCGATGGTCGCCAAAGACACCAACAATGACGTCCTTCTGAAAAAAGGCTGCAAGCTGGCTTCCGATAGCGGTGAGCAGCAGATCATTCCCATCAAGATAGGAAAAGGAAGGGTGAAGGCAAAAGACTGGGCTTTCCGGACCGATTTTGTCGATTTCTATGATGAACCCGATCGTATCAAATTCATTGAGAACATGTACGGTTGGCTTGGTCTGCGCAAGGAAGGCGACATTTATGGCTCAAGAATCACACTAGGGACCGATGTGGATGCCACCGTCATCCGCAACGAAGAGGTGATAGGCAAGGTTTCCCCTCGAAAGAAGCTGGTTTTCAATCTTGCCAAAGGCTATGGCGAGTTTGTGGTCCAAACAGGCGACGACTGGAACAAATACGGCTACACGCTGCCTACCAATGACGACCAGTTGGAATTCGACGCCACGCTGAAGGACAACATCATGTTGAGCAACACCTTCTCCCACAAGCTGATATTTGACCCGTTGATCGACCCACAGCCCAAGTGGGACGTGACGGACCGCAGCGATTTCAGGCTCAAAGCCTCGTCGCAGGACGGAAAGAAACGACAAGCCATCTTCAACTCTTATGAGCGTTGTTACAAGGCTACCATCAGGCCCTGTCCCGAATACGACACAAAGGAGTTCAGACACCGTTTTCTCCTCATCATCTTGGTGATTGTGTTCTGCATTTTGTTCGGGATCTTCTTCGATGGCGCGTGGTATGAGAATATCGGATACCCCATTCTCATCTTCGTCGGATTCATGATTCTTAGGAAGATCAGGAAAAAACAACTGAAAGCATGGAATCGGCGCAAGGAGCGCAAGATGAAAGAAGAATTCAACGATTTCAACCTTTCGCGTTGGACAACCTGCCTGAGGGAGATGAACACGTTGCTCGAAAGCCATGGCCTAGAGAGCATGAAACTGTCGAACTTGGGAACTCCAGCCCAGTTCATTCATACCGATGTGGATATCAACGGCTATTACCAGAAGGGCGCTGATTTTCATGAGAAGAAAAACTACGAGGAGGCTTTGAAATGGTATCGTTTAGCCGCCGAAGAAGGCTCCGACTATGCCCAAAACGCATTGGGCAACATGTATAGCACTGGTGATGGTGTTCCGATGGACTATGAAAGAGCTGTGGATTGGTATCGTTTGGCTGCAACCCAGAGCAACATGTACGCCCAATACAATCTGGCAAGCATGTATCACAAAGGCCAAGGGGTCAGGAAAGACTTGCAGGTGGCACTCAAGTGGTATCTCAGGTCGGCCGAACACGGCTATGCCCAGGCTCAGGAAAACGCGGCGTTGCTGATCAAAGCGTCAAAGGATGGCGTTGAGTACAATGCTAACGCATGTGCCAAATGGTTTGGCAAGGCCGCTGCACAAGGTTTGCCGGTTTCGCAATACCACTACGGACAATGCTTGGAAAACGGTCGTGGCGTGAAACGCGACTATGCCCAAGCTGTTGATTGGTACTTGAAAGCTGCCGAAGGTGGAGTGACCGACGCCATGCGCCGATTGGGATACATGTTCAAGAAAGGTCGTGGTGTCTCTGCCGATTTGGCGATGTCACAGAAATGGTATAATCTGGCGGAAAAGAATAAGGCCTTGGAGTCGGGAAGCGCAAACTGACGTCCACCTTTGCTTGATTTGAAAACGGTTTTATCCCATGGAAAAAATTGACATTCAGAACAAGTTTTTCGTGTGTTACGCCAAGTCGGACGAAAAACTGGCAAATTCTGTAGTTAACGAAATCTCGAAATACTTGGAGGTCAGCTATTCGCTGTGGTCGTATGCTGGGGTCACCGACGTGGAAGCGTATTTTGAAAACACCATCGAGCCCATTATCGACAATGCTGATTTTGTGTTGCTTATCCTAAGCGATTCGGTGGAGCAAGACGAGATGGTGATGAAGGTGTATCGGTATTGCAACAACCTGAACAAGAGCATCGTACCTGTGAAGGTGGACCCGATGAAGCTGAAGTTTAGGGACTTGGCCTTTAGATCGCGTGTGTTTGACTATGATGAGAAAGACGACAAGGAAGACCTGTTGGAGCAGATGCATTCGTGGTTGGGATTGACGAAGGTGTATGAATGGTCGCCGCTGAAGTTCTGCTCGAACTGCGGCAACAAAATCCGGTCCAATGCTTCGTTCTGCATGTGGTGCGGCAAACAGTTTTTGGCAAGTGCCGAGAAGTTCTGTCCCAAATGTGGCAACCATCTCAAACCGTCGGCGGCCTTCTGCAGCCGTTGCGGGACACCTAATACTTAGGTTGGAAAAGCCTTCTGTAGACGTGGTGTTTTGTTTTTTTATTATTTTTGCCACGTATTAATAGTGTTTCCACACCTAATGTATTATGAAAAAGTGTCCAAATTGTAAAAGAGAGATCGATGAAAACAGTACGTTTTGCGAATACTGTGGCCACCAGATCAAGCGTTCCAAAAAAGCCCTGTGGATTGTATTGGCTATTGTCGGAGGCAGCACACTTATAGGCATTATTGTCGCGTTGGTCCTCATCCTCACAAATGTTTTCAGCAATTCTGTCGGATCTCAGTTAGCTAACGAAAATGTTGTAATGCCTGACGTATACGAGTCGGACAATAGTGCGATCAACAATGAAAATCGTAGTTCAATCAACAGTAACTCGGGTGACGTCACCACCACCGAAGCGTCTGACTATGACTTCGTTTTCACCGAAGAAGAGATTAGTAATGACAACTACAGCTCGACTCAGGCCAAGAGCCAATATGAAATACTGCTTGATACCGACATGCGAAACAAAGTCTTGAGTGAGAGCGACCTGTATTCGCTCACGCCGCGCGAGTTGACCTATCTTCGCAATAGCGTTTACGCCAGGCATGGATATGTTTTCAAATCCGACGAGCTCAACCAATACTTCAAGCAGTTCAGCTGGTATCACCCCGACTATAGCGTTACAGGGTCTGTGCTCAACAAGACTGAGCAGGCCAATGTCAATATGATCAAGGACTATCAGAATGACTACGGCAAGGAATACAAACCTATGTAATCTATTTGACATCATAGTCTTTAATAAATACCAGTATGAAAAAATGTCCTAATTGTAATAGAGAAATAGAAAGCAATAGCACATATTGCGAGTATTGTGGACACAAGATAAAGAAGTTTAATTCCATATGGATACTTGTTGGATCCTTGGTTATTTTAGGCGTTGCTGTTGTATTGTTCATAATGCCTCGTGGCGGAAATAATGATTTGACGGGCGAACTATATGAAATCATGAATGCTGACTTCGTTCTGTCGAAAGGCGCCTTGTCGGAACAGATCAATAGCAAATTAGCTTCTTTTGAGGAACTGTGTGCCCTAGATCAAGAGAAAACCAGGACGTATTGGGAACAGGCCCAGAACTTGAAGCAGGCGGGTGACGTCGTCGTCAAACAAGTTGATTCTTTAAAACAGGTGTTGTGGACAAATTATGGTGGCAAGTCGAATTATTCGGTTGACGAATCTCTTTTTAATACCTTACAGATAAGTCAGCAGCGATTTCAAGAACAATTGCCCCATAGCGAGAACTCTACGTTGCTGGGCGAAAGAAGCAAAAAGTCCGACATCACGTTGTTGTCGGATATGGCTATGCTAAACAAGATTGCACTTGAAACACAAAGAGATGTGCTAACTGGCGTGGATGGTCTGATGTCGTCTATTCATGCTGCCGACTTTGTGTACGACGAAATCGGTGCTAAGGTGTTTGCTGAGAGCGGTTACCTCCTCTCTGGTCAGACCTATAAGGCACAGGCCATGGTGACTGCTTGGCAGAACACCCAGACCAAAGCATACGTCAAATTGGATGGGGGCGCCGAAAGAGAATACACCAGCGATGGTCAAGGTGTCATCAACCTCGACTTCAACTGCGGTGTGGGCCAACACAAATACACGGGTTACATCAAGATGCTCGATCCTACGAGTGGTGAATTGAAAGACTTCCCGTTTGAGAATACCTTCACTGTGGCTCCGCCTGCGGTGAGCGTGTCGGCCACCAAGATGAATGTGGTGTATCGTGGCATCGACAACCCGATTGCCATTGGTGGCGGCGTCGGGGGTGAAATCAACGCCACGGCCAGCAGTGGCTCGTTGACCAGAATAGGTAATGGCATCTTTACTCTGCGTTCAGGCGAGGCCAACGAAGTAACCATCAACGTCAGTTCGGGTGGTTCTAGCCTCGGTAGCATGAAATTCCGCGTGAAAGATTTGCCCAAACCCGTGGCGATCATACGTAATGTGGTGAATAGTCAGGTGTCGAAGAGCGCCTTGCTTGCCGCCGGCCGGGTGGAAGCCGAAATGAAGGACTTCGACTTTGATGGTGTCAAATACGATGTGGTGGAATACACCTTCCGTTATAAGACCAAGAGCGGTACCACCAAGGAAGTCAAGGTCAATGGAGGTGCCTTCACCGATGAGATTAAGAATGCCATAAGCAATTCTAATGTAGGCGATGTGTTTGTCTTCACCGGAATTCAGGTGAGAGGTAATGATGGCAAGTTGAAAACGCTTGATTATGGAATTGGCGTAGAAATCAGATGATATTAGAAAAAGTACGTTATCATGAAAAGATGTCCAAGTTGTAAAAGAGAGATCGAAGAGAACAGCGCGTTTTGCGAGTATTGCGGCCATCAGATCAAACGTTCCAAGAAGCCCTTGTGGATTGCCTTGGCTGCCGCTGCTGCGGTTATCTTGATCGTCGTGCTCGTCATCAGCCTCTCGGGACGGTCAGGTTCAAAAGAGTCTCAACAGTCTACTGGTTTCCCCTACAACACCTATTTTACCGGAACGATCGGCTCGAACGGTTCGTTAGTGATTGATTCCCAGGGTGGTGGAAGCTACACTTACGACATGGGGGGCAAGCCGGTGACCCGTTCGATTCGAGTCAAGACCTACAATAAAGATACGGGTCGGCTCTTGATTGAAGGTTATGACACCAGTGGCGCCTATATCGGCTTGTTTGACGGAACCGTAGTCAACGAATACTCCTATTCTGGTACTTTCTCCAACTACCGAGGCGGATCGGTGGAATTCCGATTGACGCTGGTAACAAATTATTAAGCCATGAGAAGATGTCCTAATTGTAAAAGAGAGATCGTAGAAGGCAGCATATTTTGCGAGTATTGCGGCTTCAAGCTTAAACGTTCTAAAAAACCTTTGTGGATTGTCATAGTGGTCGTCTCGCTATTGATCGCCCTGGTTTCTGTACTGCTGTTGGTCTTCGGTTTGAGAGGCAACAACTCGCAAACGTCTCCGGGTCCAGGTTATGGAGCGGTTGAAACACAATCACAAAACCAATACGTGCTCATCAATGCCAACGAGTTGCGCTTGCGCTATGGCCCCTCGCTTGAATCGGATATGCTCAAGAAACCCGACGGGTCGCAACGCTTTGCCACGCGCAACGAGAAGTTCCTGTACAAGGGAGAGTCCTCCGATTTCTACAAGATCGAGTTTTACGATGGACGGGAGTTTTGGGTGGCTAGAAAATATGCCTATTGTATTCAGGGGTCACCGGGCGACGATTGGGATACGGAGCGGCGTATCCGCGGTTTTGTTTCCGATTTCTCGATGATGTCGGAGATGGCGAGCGGGACAGGCTCGAATCTGGTGCACCAGTTATTTGCCCCCAAAGTGGAGCGCTATCACAGTAGCCAGAATGAGACTGTCGACCAAGTGGCGCAACACTATGCCAAATACGACAGTGTTTTTGGCGTGTATGGGAAACACTCCAAACCGAGGTGGAACACGTTGTCGTACTACAAGGCGGGCAACCGCTATATCGTCACATACATCGAAGACTACACCATCGACCGCTATGATAATTCAAAGCCTTCGATTTTTGTTCTTGAGAAACACTTTGAACTGAACAGCGACTTTAAGATTCTCAGTGTTTACGATAATCAATTAAGTAAAAGCACAAAATAACCCCGATGAAACGCATTCTCTTTATCCTTTCGGCGGTATTCACATGGATTCTGCCGCTTCAAGCCCATCCTGTTGACATCCATCTTGCCCAAGCCGCAGCGCAAAAGTTTGCCACCGTGCAAATGGCCGCTGAGCGAGCTGTGCCAGAACTGGTCTACACCGGCCAAAATGAGGCTTTCTATGCCTTTAATGTCGGCGACCACGGCTTTGTCATCATCGCGGGCGACGACGCCCATCGTCCTGTCATCGGCTATTCCAACGAGTCGTCCTTCGATGCCTCCGACATCCCACCGGCGTTGGTTTATTATCTTGATGGCGTGGCTGAGTGTATGGAGCGGCTGCATCATGCCGTAGCCACTCCCGAAGTGGCTGCCGAATGGAACTCAGTGCTTCAGCACGGATGCCTTATTTCTCGTCATGGTGGTCGCGGCACGGGCTATTTCTGCCAGACTAAATGGGACCAGTCTTATCCTTACAATTATTGCTGTCCTGACGACCCCGCAGGCTCGGGAGGCCATGCCATCGTGGGCTGCCTCGCCACGGCCATGTCGCAGCTGATGCGCTTCTGGGCTTATCCCGCCCAAGGCATTGGCAACCATTGCTATACTCATGAGGTCTATGGCCAGATTTGTGCCGACTTCGGTAATACGACATACGACTGGGAGAATATGCCCAACGAGCTGCACAACAGCTCGCCCGAGGCCGAGAAGCTGGCTACGGGTACGTTGTGCTTCCACTGTGGCGTGACCATCGACATGGGCTATGGCCCCGACGGCAGCGGTGGTGCCTCGGGTCCCATCCCAGGTGTCATGCATACCTATTTTAACTATTGCGATGCCATCGTGCAGCTTCGCCGCGACGACTTTGAGACTGAGACGTGGAAGACCATGGTACGCGAGCAGTTCGACATGGGCTGGCCGATGTATTACGGTGGCTGCCAGGACGGTGGCTGCCATGCCTTCGTGTGCGACGGCTACGACGACAACGACATGTTCCACTTTAACCTTGGCTGGGGTGGCAGTTCCAATGGCTGGTACCTCATCGACGATGCGCCTTATACCCACCCCGCCGATGCAATGTTCAACTTCGTACCCGCTGAGGTCTACAACCAGACATCCTCGTCGCCCACCGAGTTTACTGCAGTTCCCGTGAGTGACACGGAACTGAAGGTGCACCTCAGCTGGACCAACCCAACAACGACTTTGGATGGGACAGATCTTACCGATATTGAAAGCATTGTCATTTTACGCGACAATGAGATCATAGCGACGTTGGCTGACGTCACCCCAGGCGCTGTCATGGAGTTTGAAGATGCCGATGTGCCGCGTTATGATGTGTTTCATTATGCGGTGTATGCCGTGGCCAACGGCCGCATCGGAAAACATGCCGACATCATGAAGGTGTTGGTGGGTCCCACCTGCCCATGGAAGATCATTATGACGACCAACTCATTCCAAGGATGGCGTGGTGGCTATATCAGCGCCTATAGCATGGGTGGCCAGGAGCTGGGTCAGTACACGATGACCTCGGCGACCACTATCTCAGTAGAACTCGATATGCCATTGGGTCGCTTGAGCTTCGGCTGGACGGCGCCTCAAGAGACCGTCAACCAGATGGCCTTCGTTATCAAGGATGCTACTGGACAGACGGTATATTCTTATTCCGGTTCGTCCGACGACTTGCCGTCGGGCATCTTCTTTGAGACTACCAACACCTGCGGCGGTGACCTCTCGTGCGGCACTCCTGAGAACCTTGTGGCGACGGCACAGGGCGATGCCATCCTGCTCACGTGGGATGCTGTCGAGAATCCGGGTTATGGCTATAATATCTATCGCGATGGTTTGCTCTATCGCCTTGTTCGTGAAGGTAACGCTTTCCTTGACGAAACAGTGTTGATGGGCGGTCATTGCTATCTTGTGGCCGTGCTCTGTGAAGGCGGCGAGAGTGGCGAGACATCGAATGAATCGTGCGCCACGGCAGGTCCCTGCTATCCGCCCCGCAACCTCGACTTTGAGTTGACCGACAGCTACAAGCCGAAACTGACCTGGGAGAAACCCGAGCCTCACAATGGCCTTTCAGGCTATTATCTCTTTCGCAAGGACGGTGACGGTGAGTACCGTCGCATCAAGCTGTTTGGTGCTTCGGCGGTGAGTTATACCGACAACACCGTTCAGGCAGAGGGCGACTACTACTACCGTCTCTATGCCTACTATGGCGACTTGGACTGCACCTCATCGCCGGCCAACCGCAAATACCGCCCCAACGAGTTTGAACTGCATGTCTACTATTCGCCCACAGGCGTCGACGAAAATGAAGCCTCAATGAAGGTCTATCCCAACCCAACGCAAGGTCTTGTTACAGTTGAAGCTGAAGACATGAATCAAGTGACGGTTTACAACATGATGGGCCAATGTGTTCTGAACATGGAAGTTACGGGTAGTCAAGCCGTCATTGATCTCAATCAAATGGCCTCTGGCCTTTATGTGCTTCATGTGACAACAGCGCATAGCACCTTGATCAAGCATATTGCCGTTGAGCATTAAGACATTAATCGCGAGGTCAACGAACCACGGATTACAAAGACTATTTTTATTGTGATTTAAACAAGGTGCGATTGTGATATGAAGAAATGCCCGAATTGCAAGAGAGAGATAGAATCTCATAGTATTTTTTGTGAGTACTGTGGCCAAGGAGAAAAAACTTCCTACTCCTATTCACAAACTCTTAACTATTGATTATCTTTGCAGCGAAATTAGTTAATAATCATGCTGAACAAAGAGAATGTCATAGAAGTCCTGAAGGACGTCATTTATTTTCCCAAGGGAGATAATATTATTGCTTTGAATATGGTTGAAAACCTGATGGTTAAGGATAACGCCATCCGTTTCGACCTCGTCATGGAACATGCCAACGACCCGAAGAACGACATCTTGGTGAACGGCGCCAGGCGCACGCTGACCGAGGTTTTCGGTGAAGACATAGAGCTGGAAATCAAGGTGGTGGAGGCGAAGACGGCTCTCTCTAAGGTGAAGCACATCATTGCCGTGGCCTCGGGCAAGGGCGGTGTGGGCAAGTCAACGGTGGCGGCCAACCTCGCCATCGCCTTGGCGCGTGCCAACCAGCGTGTGGGCTTGATTGACGCCGACATCTATGGGCCTTCCGTGCCGATGATGTTTGGCCTTGGCAACGAACAGCCAGCTGCTTTTGAGAAAGACGGTAAGACTGTGATGGTGCCCATCGAACGTTACAGCATCAAGCTGATGAGTATCGGTAGCTTCGTTGATGCTGACCGTCCCCTCATCTGGCGTGGCCCCATGGCCACCAGCGCTTTGAACCAGCTGATGAACGATACCCTTTGGGGCGAACTCGACTGGATGGTGGTCGACATGCCTCCAGGCACGGGCGACATCCAGCTGACCTTGGCACAGCAATACAATGTGTCGGGAGCCTTGATCGTCACTACTCCACAGCGTGTGGCTTTTGCCGATGTGCTGCGCGCCGCGATGATGTTCAAGGAAGAGGCTCTGCAGGTTCCCATATACGGCCTTGTGGAGAACATGGCCTACTTCACGCCTTCCGACATGCCCGACAAGAAATACTACA
>CAMYYV010000004.1 GCA_947303625.1 uncultured Bacteroidales bacterium
CCATCACGAGGATGATGAAAGCATCGAACCGCGTCAAGGGCAGGAAGAGAGCCATCTATGTGGATGGTCCTTTCACCTTGGAAAGGATTCCGCAAGAAACCGACGAGCGTTTCTTGGTGTATCGTTGTGGCGCCGAAAAAGGAGAGCCCGGCTATTCCGAGAAAGACCATTCCGCTGCGCATTATGAGGGGCCCAAGACACCAGAAGGGATGAGAGAGTGGACCACCTGGTATGCCTTTGAAAAATTTGACGACGGCACCTATCAGGCCTCGCTCGATGAGTCATGGTGGTGGGGCGGTGGCCACAATGATGGTGGCACCATTCACACCGACATCCCAGAAGAGTGGTTCAAACTGTCCTACGACGAGTTCCTCGAAAACGTGGTAACGCTTTCGGCAGCAGCGCATTATGGCTTCACGCCTGATGAACTGAAAGAAAAGAAGGGATTGAAAGAATTCTTCGGCTTCAAATAACTCCAAGTCCTTTCTATTCCGGCAGTTTCTCGACGATCAATTCAACGGAATGGTTCTCCAACGAATTGTATTCGTCAAGGTGAAAGTGTCCATGCTCGCCTTCTTCATCGGCAAGCGTCAAAAGATGATTAGCCAATGACCGCAACCCAGCGGCGTTGGCCGACACGATGATGGCACCGTTTTCTATTTTTGTGGCTATCGTAAAGCCATCTTCCCAATGAAATTCCATGACAGTCCGTTTTGATGCAAAGATAACTATTTTGTCGATGACACAAAGCCTGCTTCGTGTCTCAACAAGGCGATTTTGTTGTGCAGTCCGCCGCCATAGCCTGTGAGTTTGCCCTTGGCACCCATCACGCGATGACAAGGCACGATGAGGCAGATGGGATTCCACCCAACCGCACCACCCACCGCCTGCGCGGAACGGACATTCATCCGTTTCGCAATTTCCCCATAGGTCATAGTTTGCCCAAAAGGTATCTCACAGACCATCTCTAATACCGCCTTGCGAAAAGGTGTCAGACCTTCCATGCGGTAGGATGGCGTGAAATTGGGCTGACGGCCTGAAAAATAGATATCTAACCAACGGTTTGTATCACGAATCACGGATGGTAGAGACGCAACATTTTGCGTCTCTACAACATCCGATATATGTTTGTATTCATCATGCGACCCTGCAAACCACAGGCCCGTCAGCACCTCGCCGTCGGTGCACATCAAAAGGTCGTCGAAACCTTCGGGCGTTGGGTAGAGGTAGGTATTCATCTCCCATCCTCCGATGCAAATTTGCGCAAGGCCGTTTCATCCAAGCGTTGCACAGTCCATTCATCCATGGGCACAGCTCCAATGCTACGATACACCGTCAGGGCGGGTTTGTTCCAGTCGAGGCAGATCCATTCCATCCGGCCGCAGTTGCGTTTCACGGCGATCTTGGCGAGGTATTTCAACAGTGCCTTGCCATAGCCACGACCACGTTTCTCGGGGAGGATGAACAGATCCTCGAGATAGAGGCCTTTGCGCCCGACAAAGGTGGAGAAATTGTGGAAAAACAGGGCGAAACCGACAACTACGCCATCTTCCTCGGCGAAGACCACCTCGGCGGAACGCTCCACAAAAAGGGAATGATATAGGGTGGCTTCGTCGGCCACAACCTCATTGGCACATTTCTCGTAAACGGCGAGTTTCTTGATGAATTCGAGGACCAGGGCTGCCTCTTCGGGCCTCGCGGGACGGATGGTAAATTGGTTGTTCATGGTTTAGTTATTGGATTGTTTCTTAATCATTTTACCCCGAAGATGCTTCAGCGCGGCCGGCAGCACCTCAGGTTCCATCATTTGGAGCGCGGTATTGAATTCTTCGAGCAGCTCTGGATAATGTACACTCTGCGCATAGGTCAACTTGATGGCCAGGCTCTTCACGCCGATAGGCTCATTGGAGAGCATGGCATTGAAGCAGAAATCGAGGAAGTCGGTGCGGATATGATCAGCCTCAAAAGGCGTTCTCTCCAAGAGGTTCATGATGAGGCGGCGCTTGGTGGTACTCTCGGTGCGCATCGCCTCGTCAATGAGAACGTTTTGCCGCTCGGTCAGCCAGGCATCTTCCGTCTTAGGTAAATGCGTCAGCACCCAAGCGGCATTGTCGGAAGTGCGCTTGTCGTCATCGAAAAGCAACTGAAACAGTTCCTCATTGAAGTCGGCTTGGGCTATGGCCTTGGCATCGCCTCCACTGATTCTGCCCGATAATATGGTTTTGAGTTCGGACATAATTCTAGTCAGGCAGCCGCTTCACAGGGAAAGTGAAATAAGTGTCCGGGAACGGCTCGTTCTTCAACGTGAAATGCCACCACTCTTCACCGATGGGTTTAAAGCCATGGCGCAGCATAGCCTCTCGCAATATCATGCGGTTGTGGAACTGCTCGGCGGTGATTTGTGCATTGCCTTTGTACTTGCCGGTCTTGGGATCACCACCGTAGTCGGGATGACTCTCGCGGCCAAACCAATCGAAAGTGCCGCCCATGTCCACTTCTTTCTCCGTCGCCATGTCGAATAATGTCAAGTCGACGGTAGAACCGCGCGTGTGACCACTCCGTTTGGCGATGTAGCCCAACTCGAAGAGCTTGTCACGGGGCACATCAGGATAGAAATAGCGTCTCATCAGCGTATCGTTGACATCGGTGGCCCAGCGCACGAAATGGTCGACAGCGCACTGTGGACGGTAAGCGTCATAAATCTTAAGACGATAGCCTTGTTTCATCAAGTCGTCGCTCACAGCGCGAAGACTGTCAGCGGCCTGACGGGTCATCAAGGCAATAGGCTCCTCATACCCATCCACGCGCGTGCCAACGAAGTTATAAGTGCCATAATAGCGGATTTCCAGGATGACATCAGGAATGGCCTCGCCCAGATTAACGAACTGGCTGTAATCGTCGGTCGGCGAAATGGCTCCTTTCATCCGTTTGAATTCGGTTTTTGCCTTCTCGAGCTGTGCAAGAAACTCAGGGCTGGTATGCAAGGCAGCATAGCCGATGCTGGCCCCCACACGGGTGGCGTCGATGTCGCTTTGCCAGTGAGCACCTTCGATCACGCGGCTTTCGCAATACATCCATCCACGGGCATAGAGGGTATCGGCCCGCTCCGGATTGATTTCCGCCAAAAGCAAGGCAGCCAACCAGCCTCGCATGGTATGGCCGGAAGGATAGCTACCTTCACCGCTCAGCTCCGTCTCTGTTTGTGACGACAGTAGATGTTCTTGATACATCTCGAACGGACGCAACCTGTGGTAGTAAGCCTTAGGAGCCACCCGCATCTGGTCGGTGGTGGCCATGCTGTTCACCAAGAGCTTCCATATCTCCGGAGTCTTCGTTTTGGAGAGGGTCAGCCCAAAGGGCACGTTGAACTCGGCCAGTAGTGCCTCGTATGACCATATGGCATCACGTCGGGCAATGGCGGCACGCTCCGAGTTGAGACGTTGCGTCTTCCCCCATTGGTAACGCACAACGTCATAAGAGAATTCCGGGCTTTCAAAAGCAGGGGGCGGCGGCAGGCACTTGATGAGGTCAGGGAGCTCCTCGGCACTGAAATACAGCTTAATATCATCGTTTTGCGCCTTGACTTGTAGGCTACCGCAAAACAAGATGGCGGCAAGTACTGTTATGACAATCCTTTTCATACTCTATAGGATTTGAGCGGTGTGATTCTTGGTATCCACTTTTGCAATGGCATCAATGATGATACCTTCTTCGTTGATGACATAGGTGGTGCGCAGTGTGCCTTCGGTCACCTTGCCGTACATCTTCTTCTCGCCCCATGCCTCATAGGCTTTCAGGATGGTCAAATCAGTGTCGGCGATGAGGTGGAAAGGAAGATTGTATTTGGCAATGAAGCGTTGGTGCGAGGCGGCACTGTCGCGGCTGACACCCAGCACATTATAACCCAAGGCGAGGAAACGCTCGTAGTTGTCGCGCAGGTCGCAGGCCTCGGCGGTGCAGCCAGGGGTGCTGTCCTTGGGATAGAAGTAAAGTACCAGCTTCTTGCCGGTAAAGTCGGTAAGTTTCACCAGGTTGCCGTTCTCGTCTTGCCCTTCAAAATATGGGGCTTTGGTTCCTTTTTGTAACATGGCTTGTATATTATTTTCAAGTATTTAATTAAACAAATAGCATTTCGCCGCTTATTCAGTGATTAACGAGGTGTCGGGGTCAAGGCCTTTCAAATATCGCCAAGAGTGAAGGTATTTCTTTTCGTGGGCGACATACCAATCAGTGATTTCCGGCAAACGCCAGATGTCCATGTTGTCTTCCAAGTCGGCAATCTTCACTTCTTTGGCAATCTCGTTCTTCGAAGCTCGAATGATGAATTGGGCGTAGGTCTCGTCATCTTTACGGCTCAACGCG
Source organism: uncultured Bacteroidales bacterium (assembly GCA_947303625.1). Lineage (GTDB taxonomy): Bacteria > Bacteroidota > Bacteroidia > Bacteroidales > F082 > Limimorpha. The sequence continues at coordinate 4,363 of CAMYYV010000004.1, forward strand.
AGTACAGCTTCAACGATATCATCGTCAAAACCGCATTGTTTCAAATAGTCAGCCGTGACAAAAGTGTCTTCAATGGTATCGTGCAACAAAGCGGCTATCTTCGCTTTTTTGCTTTTACATCTGGCACTCACCCGCAGAGGATGGCTGATATAATCCTCGCCCGATTTGTCCTTTTGTCCCTTGTGGGCTTCGCGAGCCAAGGCCTCAGCCTTTTCAAGCATGTCTTCAGCCATCAGATATTGAACAGTCGCATCCCAATCGGGGAATTGCTCCGAGCCAAACTTGATCCATTCTCCTTCAAATTCCGACGTCCCGTTCTTGCCCCTGTCGTCAATGAGATAGTCGCCCTTGCAGAGGTCTTTCCTATGGGTGATGACCATCCTTTTGTGAAAGATATCGTCGAAATACTTGGTCACCCATGCCACCTTGTCGGACCACGCCGACGGGTTCTTCCACGGGGCTGTGGATAGAATGAAAACATCATATTTCTCAGACAGTTGACGGACAGCCTCAAAGGCCCCCTTCATTGGTTCCATCAGGCCAAAGAGGCCGGGGATTTCATCCAGCCGGCCTTCGTATTCCCTTTTCGTCTGCTCATCAATCTTATCCAAACCGGTTTGGAAATCGACAAGTACATTGTCCATATCGAAAAAAAGACGCTTCTTGGTCATAGTATCGTATCAGTTTGTGATTTGCTTCAACAATCTGCAAATATACAACTTTTTATCCGAAAAACTCAAGCCATGAAAACGATTTGCTCATCTCCCGAAAAACCAGTATTTTTGCGGTCGAAATAATCCCGATATGAACCTACCAAAAATACACTCCATCTCGAAGAAGATTCTTGTAGCACTATTGGGTGCCTTCCTGAGCATCTTCCTGCTATTCCATGCCAGCGCCAACCTATGCATCCTGAGAAACGACGGTGGCACCTGGTATAACGCCTTCTGCGACTTCATGGGCACCAACTATGTCATCAAAGTCTTCGAAATCGTGCTGTTGGGTGCCTTGCTGCTCCACATCGTCCTGACCATCTGGTTGGCCATCACCAACAAACTGGCTCGCCCAAAAGGTTACCACAAACCACAACGCTCCAAAACACACACGGGCTCCAAGCTGCAGATTTGGAGTGGCATTCTTATTTTCGCCTGCCTACTGCTGCATTTCACCGACTTCTATTTTGTCAAACTTGGCCTGATAAACGGCGAACTCAACTTCTACGAACAGGCACATCAGAAATTCCAAATCCCGCACATCGCGATTTCGTATCTGGTATTCTTTGTTGTTGTATGGTTTCACATGCGCCATGGCTTTGCCGCCATTTTTCAGACCTTCGGACTCTACAATTACAAATACGGAAAGGCCATCGAGATTATTGGCATCATATACGCCACGGTCATCTGCCTGATGTTCGCTTCTGTGGTCATCGGGGTTTATTTCGGACTTTAACCTGATTATACATGAAACTTGACTCTAAAATACCCGCTGGTCCGCTCGCCGAGAAATGGACCAACTATAAAGCCTCGCAGAAACTGGTCAACCCAGCCAACAAACGCAAGCTCGACATCATCGTGGTAGGCACGGGACTGGCCGGCGCTTCGGCAGCCGCGTCATTGGGTGCCATGGGCTTCAACGTCGAAATCTTCTGCATCCAAGACTCACCCCGTCGTGCCCACAGCATCGCTGCTCAAGGCGGCATCAACGCGGCAAAGAACTACCAGAACGACGGCGACAGCGTGGAACGTCTTTTCCGCGACACTATCAAAGGCGGCGACTACCGTTCCCGTGAGGCCAATGTGTACCGTTTGGCCGAGGTCAGCGGTGCCATCATCGACCAATGTGTGGCGCAAGGTGTGCCCTTCGCCCGTGACTACGGCGGACTGCTCGACAACCGCTCCTTCGGTGGCGCACAAGTCAGCAGGACCTTCTATGCCAAAGGGCAAACAGGACAACAGTTGCTGCTTGGTGCCTATGGCGCCTTAAGTCGTGAAATTGCCCGCGGCACAGTGAAGATGCACACGCGCTGCGAGATGATGGACCTTGTGGTGGTAGATGGCCGCGCCCGTGGCATCATCATCCGTAACCTCGTCAACGGTGACCTGGAACGCTATGCGGCTCACGCCGTGGTGCTCGCCACTGGCGGCTACGGCAACCTCTATTACCTCTCCACCAACGCTATGAATAGCAATGGCAGCGCCGCTTGGGTATGCCACCGTAAGGGTGCCGCCTTCGCCAACCCCTGCTATGTGCAAATCCATCCGACCTGCATCCCTGTGCATGGCGACTATCAATCAAAGCTCACGCTAATGAGCGAGAGTCTCCGCAACGACGGACGCATCTGGGTTCCCAAGAAAAAAGAAGATGCCGAAGCTATCCGTGCAGGTAAGCTGAAGCCCACCGAGATACCCGAAGAGAACCGCGACTACTATCTGGAACGCCGCTATCCCGCCTTCGGCAACCTCGTGCCTCGTGATGTGGCCAGCCGTGCTGCCAAAGAACGTTGCGACGCGGGCTATGGTGTGGGAACGGGCTATGCCGTCTACCTCGACTTCGCCGACGCCATCCAACGTCTTGGCAAAGATGCCGTTGAGCAGAAATACGGCAACCTCTTCCAAATGTACCAGAAGATAACGGACGAGAACCCTTACGAAACCCCGATGATGATATACCCTGCCATCCATTACACCATGGGCGGCCTTTGGGTAGACTACGAGTTGCAGACCACCATCCCAGGACTCTTCGCCGCTGGTGAAGCCAACTTCAGCGACCACGGTGCCAACCGCCTCGGCGCCTCTGCACTGATGCAAGGACTGGCTGATGGCTATTTTGTATTGCCTTACACCTTGCAGAACTACCTTGCCGACCAAATCTATGCAGGAAAAATTTCGGCGACATCGCCCGAGTTTGATGCTGCAGAAGAAGCGGTGCGGCAAAGGATTAATAAACTAATGAATAATTCGGCCCTTCGACAGGCTCAGGGACCTTCAGACATGAAAACCGTGGATCATTTCCATAAAGAATTAGGCAAGATCATGTGGGAATACTGCGGCATGGCACGCAACACCGAGAGCCTTACAAAAGCTAAAGAATTGGCCACCAAACTGGAAAACGAGTTCTGGAAATCGGTCTTCATCCCTGGCACTGCCAACGAATTCAACCCCGAGTTGGAGAAGGCCTGTCGTTTGGAGGACTATTTCGAGCTGGCGCAACTCGTCATCGCCGACGCTTTGCACCGCGAGGAATCCTGTGGCGGACATTTCCGCACGGAGCACCAGACTGAGGACGGTGAGACCCTCCGCGATGACGAACATTTTATGTATGTCGCGGCATGGGAATACCATGGCCACGGCCAGCCCGAGACCATGGAGAAAGAACCGTTAATTTATGAACATATTCAAATTGCAAATAGAAACTATAAATAATTAAATGTACGGCTGCCACAATGTGACAGCCCTACAATATAACAAACATGAACTTCACTTTACATATATGGCGGCAAGAGAACGCCCGTGCCAAGGGGCATTTCGAGACCTATCCTTTGGACGGCATCTCGCCCGACTGTTCCTTCCTTGAGATGCTCGACATCCTGAACGAGGGGCTTATCAACGACCGCATCGCACATCCCGTGTGCTTCGACAACGACTGCCGCGAGGGTATCTGCGGCATGTGCGGACTCTATATCAACGGCCGCCCCCATGGCAACGACGACGGCATCACCACCTGCCAGCTCCACATGCGCAAGTTCAAGGATGGTGATGACATTTGGGTTGAGCCCTGGCGAGCCAAGGCCTTCCCCGTCATCCGTGACTTGGTGGTAGACCGTTCCGCTTTCGACAAGATCATTCAGGCCGGAGGCTACATCAGTGTCACCACGGGCGGCGTTCCCGATGCCAACACGATTCCCATTCCAAAACATGCCGCCGACATGGCAATGGACGCGGCTTCGTGCATCGGCTGCGGTGCATGCGTGGCAGCTTGTAAAAATGCCAGCGCCATGCTGTTCGTGGGTGCCAAGATCAGCCATCTGGCTTTGTTGCCACAAGGCCAAGTCGAGGCCGCCGACCGTGTGAAGAAAATGGTCGCCAAAATGGACGAGTTGGGCTTCGGCAGTTGCACCAACACCTATGCCTGCGAGGCCGAATGCCCGAAGCTCATCAAGCGGCAGAATATCTCAAGGCTCAATCGGCAGTGGATTGGGGCATTGTTCGGGAGAGATAGAAAGGAATAAAGGTACAATTACAGCATTTTCAATAATTCTTTTCCTTCCAACTCCATCTTTGAGAAAGCAAACAGCTTCTTCCCCAAGTCTTTCAATGACGCACCAATGTGATACACAACATCATCAACGATAAGAAATCGGTCATGAACATTGGCCAGAGTCTTGATTTCAATCGGTTCATATTGAAGATTGTGTCTATCAACGTCTTGCTGTAGAGTTTGCGGGACACCTTTTGTATAGATAGTTGCTGAAACACCTTTCTTCCTTTTAGACAACAACAGTAATACGCTTTCATCAACATAATTGTCGACCAAAACAAGATTTGTTTTTGCCGACTTGACCAAATCAGTTGCAAAAATATATGCATCAAAGATTTGCCCATCGCAAAATACGCCTTCGACAGGAGGCAAAGCTGTCCGCACAAAGAATCCGATTTGCTTTTCATTGTTGGAAATACGTTGTTCGTGATCCAACAATTTCTTTTCCACCCTTTGTTCTAATTGTGTGAGTCTGCTATTGATGGCATATCCTTTAAGAAGGTAGTCTTTTAGTACCTGATTGGCCCAAATTCTAAACTGCGTGCCTCTTTGTGATTTCACCCGATAACCAACGGAAATGATTACATCTAAATTGTAATACTCGATTTGACGAACAACAGACCTGCCTTTTTCTATCTGAACTGTTGCAAAATCTGCAACGGTTGAATCTTTGACCAATTCTTTTTCCTTGTAAATGTTACTAATATGCCTAGAAATCACCGACTTATCCCTATCAAAAAGCACAGACATCTGATTCAATGACAACCAAACTGACTCATTCTCAACATGGACCTCCAAATTAAGAATCTCATCTAGTTGATATACCACTATTTTGTTCCCCTTCTCCATAATTCAACTCCCCCAATTATCCCTATCAAGACTGCGATAATTTATTGCCTCAGCGAGGTGTCCCGTCTGAATATTCTCACTTTCATCAAGGTCAGCAATGGTGCGGGAAACCTTTAATATTCTATCGTATGCGCGAGCCGAGAGCCCCAAGCGATTCATGGCATTTTTAAGGATGGTACGGCAGTCCTCATCCAAATCACAGTATTTCTGAATCAATTGCGAGGTCATCTGCGCGTTGGCGTGGATGGCAGGATACTCCGCATAGCGCTCCTCCTGAATCTTCCTCGCCTTGATAACGCGCTCGCGCACCACAGCACTGGGTTCTCCACTACTCTTCGACGAAAGGTCTTTATAGGCCACGGGCACGACCTCGACATGCAGGTCGATGCGGTCCATCAAGGGGCCGCTGATACGGTTGAGGTACTGCTGCACCATGCCAGGTTTGCAGGTGCATTCCTTGTCGGGGTGGTTGTAATAACCACAAGGACAGGGATTCATCGCCGCCACCATCATGAAGTTGGCTGGAAAGTCGACGGTCATCTTGGCGCGCGAGATGGTCACGATCCTATCCTCCATTGGTTGCCTCATTACTTCTAGCACAGTGCGCTTGAACTCGGGCAGCTCGTCAAGGAAGAGTACACCGTTGTGCGCAAGCGAGATTTCGCCAGGCTGCGGATAAGTGCCACCACCCACCAGGCCAGCGTCGCTTATCGTGTGATGAGGACTACGGAACGGCCTTGTCCTGACCAAGGCGGCATTGCGCCCCACCAACCCCGCCACAGAATGGATCTTGGTCGTCTCCAGGGCCTCAGCCATCGTCAAAGGCGGCAGGATGGTGGGCATGCGTTTGGCGAGCATGGTCTTACCGCTACCCGGAGGACCGATGAGAATGACATTATGACCGCCAGCGGCTGCGATCTCCAAGGCTCGCTTGATGTTCTCCTGTCCTTTCACGTCGCTGAAGTCGAACTCGTAATCACCGAATTGTTCGCTTTCCAGGCCCTCGATTTTGACGGGCTGAACGAGCAACTCACCGTTGAGAATGGAGACAACCTCATGGATATTCTCCACGCCATACACGTCCAGACCCTCTACCACAGCAGCCTCGCGTGCGTTGGGTTTAGGCACAATGAGACCACGAAAGCCGTCTTGTTTTGCCTTGATGGCGATGGGCAATGCTCCTTTGATGGGTTTGAGCGTGCCGTCGAGCGAGAGCTCGCCCATGATGATGAACTGCTCCAACAAATCCGTATTCACCTGTTCCGATGCTGCCATGATACCGATGGCGATAGGCAGGTCGTAAGCCGAGCCTTCCTTGCGGATATCAGCAGGCGCCATGTTGATGACGATCTTCTTGTGGGGATAGTAATATCCTAAATTAATGATGGCGGCCTCAATGCGTTGTTGGCTTTCTTTGACCGCGTTGTCAGGCAGACCCACCAGATAGAAGTTGACACCTCTGTCGATGTTCACCTCGATGGTGACCTGAATTGCTTCGATGCCGAAAAGGGCACATCCAAATGTTTTTACTAGCATGATTCTTAGTGTTTAAAGTTTCATGCCGCAAAGATGCAACCCTTGTCAAGAAAAAGCCGTTGATTAAACGTTTGTAGTCGACTGTAGTCGTTTGCTGTCGTTTGCTGTCGGGTATATTTTTGACAATCAATGATATAAAAAAATAGGCAAATAGAAAAATCTACCTTAAAATAAGAGGGCAGACACATAGGTCTGTCCCTACATTAACCTATTTTTTTGGTTTATAACCCGAATCTTGGAATATCTCCTGCAAATCTTTGCGCCCCATCAATTGCGGAAGGGTGAACTCGTGGTAGGATGCGTAGGACCTGACGATGTTAAGGCCGAAGAACTCGCCCAGACGCGAGGGCGCATCGTTGCTGTAGGCCTGGGTGAAGGGCCCATCGCCAAAAAACATCATGTACGTGTCGAGGCCCGCGTCGTAGAGACGACGGCTACCAACGATATCAGCCCACACCGCACCTTCGTTCTCGACCGCCCACCGCCATTGGCTTGCATTATAGCCGAGCAGCACGCTGTCGGGCATCGTCGGACACATCGCCTCAACAAAGAAGTTTTGTCGACCACAAAACACCATCTCGCTGATGACCTGTCCCTGTTTGCGCCATTCATACACATAGAACAAATACAAACAGTTAGCCACGTCTTTTGCCAACGTCGCCACATTGGTACGCTCAGCAATGTAACGCGGCATCCCGATTTGGTCGTACACCTCGTCTCCGTCGAGATACCAATCCAAGGAGATCACCAATTGGTCGTTGATGATTTGCACAGGAGCCACGTCGGCCAAGACACCCGTAACGCAGGTGAAGGCTTTTGTTGGAAGCTGGATATCGGGATAATAATAATGGAAATGTGCCATCACATCCTCCACCATCGGCTCCACTTGTTTCAAATCAGGAAAAGCCTCCTGCACTTTATTGTATAGAGTGATACTGAAGGGGTCAGTGGCGAAACCCTTGAGATAGCACACTGCATCGGGATTGCTGAGGTCGCCGCCGAGGAAGGGTCGGTAGCTGTCCTGTATCTTTATCAACTCCTGCTGGAAGTTAGTCGTGTCAAGGTTGAAGAGCACCTGTTCATATCGGTCGAATTCAAGGTCATAGGGCTCGGTTTTGACGTTGAGTTTGGCTTTATAGGCGGGGGCTTGCTCGTGGCACGAGGCCATGACTAGGAGGAGACCCAGCAGCGATAAGGTTTTTGCTATGGTTTTCATGTGTGTTCTCTTTCGCCCCCATGGGGCTTAGGTTCATACTCTGTTCTCATGCAGGGACTTACGTCGCCTGTTTACTGGTATGTCGCCCCTACGAGGCTTGGCTTATTAGTATTTGTTGGCGTAGCATCTCATAGGCTGTCACCGTAGCGCGGTTGATGACGTTCTCGCGGTCTTTGCCGAAGTTGAATCGTTTGGAGACAACCCCACGGGCCGAGGCCACACCGATCCATACTGTGCCGACGGGGTTCTCTTCGCTGCCGCCGCCCGGACCGGCTACGCCCGTGGTAGCCACGCCGAAGTCGGCCTCCATCAAGTCGCGCACACCTTTGGCCATGCCTTCCACCACTTGCTGGCTGACAACACCATATTGCTCAATCGTTGCGGCAGGCACGCCCAGTACCTTGGTCTTCATCGGGGTGGCATAGGTGACCGCCGTGCCTTTGAACACCTCCGAGCTGCCCGGGATGAGGGTGACGACATGGGCAATATTGCCGCCCGTGCAGCTCTCAGCCGAGGCAAAGGTCTTGCCCCGCTCCATCAAGAGGTCGAACACCGTGCGCTCGATAGTCTGGTCTTGCATGGCGAAGATATATTCAGGGATAAGTAGGGATAGTTTCCCGACCTGTTCGTCCAACGTCGCATGCAGCATATAGGCATCCTCGTGGCGTCCGCTTAGGCGCAGACGCACCATGCCATATTGCGGCAGATAAGCCAGGGAAAGGTAATCAGGCAAAGCCTCTTCCCAATCTTTGATTTTATCGGCCAAAAACGACTCACCGATGCCTGTTGTCATCACCACGCGCTTCTCGTAAGGCAGAGCTTGGAAACGCTGCTTGATGCGTGGCAGGAGTTCTTCAATGAAGATGCCTTTCATCTCGAAGGGCACGCCCGGCATAAACGCGAACACGGTGCCTTGTTTCTCCAGCCACATGCACGACGCCGTCCCGTAAGTGTTTGGGATATATTGGCAAGCTTTTGGCAACATGGCCTGACCGCGGTTGCGTTCGCTCATCTGGAAGCCGCGGCGGTTGAAGAGGGCAACGATATTGTCGTAGGCCTCCTGGCAAAACGCCAACTCGGTGTCGAAGAACTTGCACACCGTGGGCTTTGTGATGTCGTCGGCAGTGGGCCCGAGGCCTCCTGTAACCAAGACGAGGTCGGCATCCATGCAAGCATTGAGTGCATCGAGGATGGACTGTTCCGAATCTCCAATGGTCAAGGCGGAATCAAGATGAAATCCAGCATCTGAAAGATGCTCACCGAGCCATGCAGCATTGGTATTTACCACCTGACCTATTAGCAGTTCATCACCGATCGAAATATTCTTTATTACAACTTCTTTCATTTGACTATTTTTGTGCAAAGATAGGCCATTTTTCGGCTATCGTCACGAAAAGAACGGACTTTTCAATATTTTTCGTACTTTTGCATGTTTTAAAAACATATCATCATAATGAATCAACCTATTCCTGCATCACAATTGGTCCTCAACAGTGAGGGCGCAATATATCATTTGAATCTTCATCCTGACCAACTGGCTGACAACGTCATCTTGGTTGGCGATCCAGGGCGTGTCGATATGATTGCCTCGTTTTTCGACAAAATCGAGGTGAAACGTCAGAACCGTGAACTCGTCACCCGCACGGGCTATTTCAACGGCCAGCGCATTACCGTGCTCAGCACGGGCATGGGCACCGACAACCTCGACATCGTGATGAACGAACTCGACGCTTTGGCCAACATCGACCTGAAGACAAGAATGCCCCGTGAAGAGCATCGCTCGTTGAATCTCATCCGTCTCGGCACTTGCGGTGCTTTGCAACCCGATATTGATGTGGACGACAGTTATGTGGCCACGCGCTATGCCATCGGCTTGGACGGCTTGCTTTATTTTTATGAAAAGCACAACGAGATAAACGAAATTGCCATACGCGATGCCTTCATCGAGCAGATGGACTACCCGAAAGACCTGCCCTTGCCTTATGTCGTGGAAGGCTCAAAAACACTTTTCGACAAACTTGCCAAAGGCTATTATCAAGGCATAACCGCCACAGCGCCAGGATTCTACGGCCCACAAGGCCGAACATTGAGAATGCATCTCGCCTATCCCGAAAACAACCGCAAAATCGAAGCTTTCGACTACCAAGGGTGGCATGTGTGCAATTTCGAGATGGAGTCGTCGGCACTTTACGGCCTTGGCAAGATGATGGGACACAACTGCCTGACCATCTGCGTGGTAGTGGCCAACCGCGTCACTGAAAAGTTCGCCACTGACTATCATCCCTACGTGAAAAAACTTGTCCAAAACACCTTGGAGCGGTTAACAAATCTTTAAAGGACAAACAAAGTTTTACTTTTTTTTCCATTTCTTCACAAATGGTAAGAAAAAAATTTCTATCTTTGCCGCTCATATTGAATATGTGAAATAATAAACCTAAAATAGTACTCAAAAAGCAATGAAGAAAGTATTTATCACATTGGTCGCATTTCTTGCAGTTTCCAGTTCGGTTATGGCTGCAGGTCATGTGGATTCGGTTCGTTATCTGACGACCAAAGCCTGGAAAAACTGGTTTATCTCTGGCGAAGGAAGCCTCGACTGGTGGCAGGGATCTGACATGCATCCATACGGCAACTATACTGCAGTTCAATGGGGCAGGCCTTCATTTGGTGGCGGCGTCAGCGTGGGCAAATGGCTCAATCACAGCATTGGCCTTCGCCTTGCATATGATATAAACGGTGGCAAAAGTTATATTGATGGTTTGTATCCCGATCGTGAATTCTTGTTCGGTTTCCTCTATGACGACATGAACGATCCGGACGAAAACGGTTTCTACAGAACCTCCTTCATCTATCACGACATTCATGGAGATGTGCTGTTCAGCCCCATCGATTACTTCCAAGGCTTCTATAATCCCGAAAGGATTTGGACTCCTGTCATTTATGTTGGTATGGGTGCCGCCTCGGTCAGTGAAGACATCTTGATCAATCCGACTTTCATCCATAACGTTAGACACAGAAATGTCGATGCGGAACAGAAAGGTCTCAACTTTGAGTTCTCGTTCAACGCAGGTTTGATCAACAATTTCCGTTTAAGCGATCATTTCGACCTTAGTTTGGCTCTTAAATGGTCGACACAGGAATGGCATATTGACTCTTGGTATTATGAGACAGGTGGTATGAACAGCGACCAAAGTCTGGCATACCCTGATGACATCCGCCCCAAGAGAGCTGACAACAACTATTCCGTGGGTGTTGGCGTCATCTACTACTTCAGCAGAGAGTACGATCTTCCCAAGGACTGCTGCGCCGAATTGGATTCCATCAAGAAGCTCTTGCCCCTCTTCCCCGACACTGTGATGGTTCACGACACCGTCGTGAAGTTCGTCAACGTACAGTCGGAAGACATCCTGAGCTATCCTTTCTCCATTTTCTTCAACCGCGACTCCTACCAGTTGATGTCGAGAAGAGACATCGTCAACCTGAGAGAGATTGCCAACGTGGCCATGAAGAACGGTTACAAGCTGCGTCTGACGGGTTCGTGCGACAGCGCCACCCACACGCCGTCCTACAACCAGACCCTTTCGGAGAACCGCTGCAACAAGATCAAGATCGAACTTCTTGAATTAGGTGTCCCCGAAGATCAAATCATCATCGAGCCAATCGGCGGTGTGAAGAAACTCGATCCGACGGAATACGACCGCCGCGTGTTAATCCAACTGGTCAAAGAAGCCGAGTAAGTATCGGCTGAAAGCACCAAAGAAAAGAAGCCTGACGGTATCGTCAGACTTCTTTTCTTTTTCGAGAAGACATCAATACAAGATGCCCACCTCAAGACCAATGAAGTTGTTGCGTAAGACGCTGCCCGTCTGTTTCTCAAGCGAGTTCACAAAAGCATTAGAGAAGCTATGGTCGAAAGTCAACTGGGCAAAGGCGCTCCATTCGCTATTGATCTCATATTCGGCACCCAAACCGAAAATCATCGACGCCTGCAACAAACGGTATTGGTTGGTGCAATCCCTATAGTCTTGATCCTCATACGCCACCCAATAAAAGTCGTATTCGTCATGGGCCAAGTCCTTGAGATTAAAGCCAAGGCCGCCACCCGCCTCAACAAAAGCGCTAAACGAATCGGAGACTCCAACACGGAGCTTGACTTTAAGCGGGATCTCCACATTGACAGCCTTCATCCGACGCAACACTGACACATTGGTTTCCTCCAAGAAGTCTTCCACATAGCGACAATCGGTGAAAGAATACTTCTCGCGCAAAAAACAAAGGTTGGCACCCGTGGAGACAGCGATATTGTTGGTGAAATAGTGGTCATAGACCAACCCTGCATTGAAGCCAATCCTCGGCCCATAGCCTTTGGCAGCAGTGGAACCCGTGCTAGCCCAATCGAACGTCGGGCCCGCCTTAATACCATACCTTACCTCCCTGGTTTGGGCGTTACCAGCCAAGGAAAACGCAGCTATCAAGCTGATAATCAACAAAGTTTTTTTCATAATAATGATATTTGAACCTACAAAGGTAATTTATTTTGACGACATTTCCCAAAAATTGAAAAATGATTCTTACTTTTGTAGCCAAATCATTCAAATCATTCACTAAAACACACCAAAATGAAAAAGACGTTATTATTGATTGCAGCCCTGCTCATGATGGGTAGCGCAGCATTCGCAGGCGGTGGCTTCGATATCGCCATCGGTCCGAAAATCGGCTACCAGACCGCCAAGTTGTCGTACAACAAGGCCGACATCTCATCAGGTTTCTCAAACCATTTCACAGTGGGTGTCTTTGGCCGCGTCACCGTTGGCCGCGTCTATGTGCAACCCGAAGTGCTCTACTTCAAGACAACCAACGTCTTCGACGCAAGCGTTGTGGGCGTTGAAAGCGAGAACCTGTTTAACCTTCCCACTGGAGCCAACATCAATCTCACCTTGAACCAGATGAACCTTCAGGTACCCATCATGGTTGGTGTCAACCTCATCGACCTCGACATCGTCACTCTACGTGCCCAAGTCGGCCCCACCGCCAACTTCATCTTGAGTTCAAAGACCCTGTACGATGAGACCTACACCCTTGAAGAGCAGCAATACAATCTGGAGACACATGACGCTACAAGCGACCAAGATTTCAACCCCAAAAGCATCTCCTGGGGATTGCAAGCCGGTCTTGGCGTCGACGTGCTGAAGCGTCTCACGCTTGATGTGAACTACAACTTCGGCTTGAGTGGCATGTTCGACAGCCTGAACAACACCACCCTTGGCGAAACCTTCGATTTCGGCAACATCGACAACACCAAGCAGAACATGTTTATTGTGACCGTGGGCTTCAAGTTCCTTTGATATTCCCGACCACACGCATAAATATAAAGAGAGCGGCTCATCAACGAGCCGCTCTCTTTTTGTTTTGTGGTGACTTTGTTTAGAAGAGGATACCCACTTCGATGCCGATACGATTTTGACGGAGGTCGAGCTCAAGGTCACGAGCGCCCAATTCTTTATTACCATTATACCACTTACGATAGTTATTAGTAATGCCTTGGGCACCGCTACTAATATTGTTCAAGAAGTCGTGTGCAAAGTAGATACCGGCAAAAGCACGGGTCGATTCCAGGAAAGCATACTCGGCACCAGCACCGATACGCAGTGAAGCGTGGAAAGGATTGTACTCACCCTTGGTGGCCGCATAAACATCATCTTCAAATGCATAGTTCTCGGCACCTTCCAGAGTGAAGTTGTCCTTAACCTTTACACTTTGCGTGTAGCCAAAAGCGCCACCCACTTGGGCATAGGCACGAAGCGGAAGATTGCCTATTTCAGGGGTGACCATCTGAAGCATCAACGGGATTTCATAGACCGTGGACTTGTATTGTCTTCCAACGGTACCCAATTGATAGTCAGTAATGGAGTCAATGGCGCTGATGTTGCGCTTGTCGGCATAGTTATACTGACCTCTTAAGAAGTCAACATTGACACCCGTAACGATGGCATAGTTCTCAGCAAAATAGTACTCAGCGACGACACCGAGGTCAAAACCGGTCTTTACACCCTGGTTGGTGGCAGCACCCGTTTTCGAAACAGTCCAGTCGAAACTCGGGCCCATCTTTAATCCAAAGGAGAATCCTTTGTACTGTGCTGACGCAGTCAGCGACATGGCCAACAGAAGGCCAACAAAAAGTAAACTTTTCTTCATTTGATAATAGTTTTAAGGTTAGTATTTAACTTCGTTTAATCTTCGATTTGGGGACAAAAATAGTCTTTTTTTCTATTGTGTCAATAAATCATCGAAAATTTCTAACTTTGCGTCTTCATTAATGACAATAAACAACAAATAAAACAAAACGCTATATGTTCACTAAAGACGTTTACAGTGGCCGTCGCGCCACATTGAAAAAGATGATTTCGAAGGGCATCGCCTTCTTCCCTGCCAACAACGAGGCTCCCTTCAATTACCCTGACAATACCTATATCTACCGTCAGGACAGCAATTTCTCCTATTTCTTCGGCCTCAACCACCCCGACCTCATCGGCGTCATCGACTTTGAGAGTGGTGAGGAAATCCTGTTCGGCGTCGACGTCACCATCGACGATGTCATCTGGTGCGGTCCCCTGCCTTCGTTAAAGGAACAAGGCGACAGCATCGGCATCACCGACTGTCGCGACTTCAACCACTTTGGTGAATACCTCCAAAAAGCCATCAAACAAGGCCGTCAGATCCACATCCTGCCCACCTATCGCGGCGACACCAAGATACAATGCGCCGAGTGGCTTGGATGTAATATTAATAAGGTGCCGGACTATGTCAGCCTCGAGCTCATCAAGGCCGTCATCTCAATGCGCGAAGTGAAGAGCGAGCTCGAAATTGCCGAAATGGAACGTGCAGCCAACACCGCTTACTATATGCATACCACTGCCATGAAAATGTGTAAGCCTGGCATGGTCGAGCAAGAGATTGCCGGTGTGGTGGAAGGCCTCTCGCTATCGGGCGGCGGCCCCGTGTCGTTCCCCGTCATCCTCAGCGTCGACGGTCAGACCCTGCACAACCATGGTCACCACAACGTGTTGAAGGAAGGCCGTATGATGGTATGTGACGCTGGTGCCGAGACAGAGAACTACTATGCATCCGACTTCACACGCACCACTCCCGTAGGCGGCGTGTTCAACCAACGCCAACGCGAAATCTATGAAATTGTGCTCGCCGCCAACCAAGCTGTGGCTGCCAACACGCGTCCCCACATGCCTTACATGGTGATGCACACGCTGGCCTGCCGCACCTTGATAGAAGGCTTGAAAGGCGTCGGCCTGATGAAGGGCGACACCGAGGAAGCCCTCATGAATGGTGCTCACTGGCTCTTCATGCCTCACGGCCTCGGCCACATGCTTGGCATGGACGTACACGACATGGAAGGCCTTGGTGAGACCTATGTGGGTTACGACGACATCACACCGCGCTCCACCAAATTGGGCTTCAGCGGCTTGCGCTGCGGCAAGACCCTGAAACCGGGTTTCGTGGTCACTGACGAGCCCGGCATCTACTTCATCCCCACCCTCATCGACATGTGGAAGGCCGAGGGCAAGTTCAAGGACTTCATCAACTATGAAAAGTTAGAGACCTACAAGGACTTCGGTGGAATCCGCATCGAAGACGACCTGCTCATCACCGCCGACGGTTGCCGCATCCTCGGACGTCCCATTCCGAAGACCATCTCTGAGGTCGAAGACATGTGTGCCCAAGGGCGCGAATGGATCAAGATGACCGCGATGTATTAAATGAAAACAAAAAAGCGAGGCAAGCCTCGCTTTTTTTGTTTTAAAACTCCATCACCAGTTTCACGTTGACATAGCGTGGCGTCAGGTAATTTGGCGCCCCGTAGTAGTTATTGTCGACATATTTTACCCAAGTGTACGAAATCGTGTTAGGGATGTCCAAAAGATTGAAGACATCGACGCTCACGTACATGTTGCGCACATAACGAAGCGGATTGCCTTTGCTGAAGCTGCTTGCCTCGCTAATAAGTTGCTTGCCAAAGCCGATGTCGACACGACGGTATGGCCGATAGCGTCCCGACGGTTCATAGAAGTCGGAGTTGTCACTGTTGATAGGCAATCCCATCCCGAAAGTCAAGGTCATGTTGACATGCCATGTCGGAAAGTCGGGGATATAGTCTTGGAAGAACAACGAGAAGTTGACCAATTGGTTGGAAGGACGCGAGTGCCAGCCGAGGGCGATGGTGTCGGCCACTTGGTCGTCGGCATGGTTATAGAAAGGCAAGCGTTTGCCTTCGGCGTCCACCAAATAATAGTCGCCACGGATATCCTCTTTGGTATTCATGATGGAGAGGCTTGCCCAACTGTCGATGCCCTTCACAAACTCACCGTTCACCTTGAAGTCGAGACCTGTAGCATAAGCCCTCGCCGACTGGTCGGCATAATAACGAATGCGCACATTGTCGATATCGTAGGGGATGACATGGGTAAACCACTTGAAATACAATTCCGAAGTCAAGATGAAAGGCCGGTGCCAAGCGCGAAACTTGAAGTCGTTACCCACCACAATCTGATAAGAGCGTTGTGCCTCTGCATTCTTGAAGAGGCTTCCGTCGCGATTACGAATCTCGCGATAGAACGGCGTCTGGTTATAGACACCGCCCGAAAGGCGATACACCAGCTCACGTTTCTCGTCCTCGGGCTTGTAGGCGATACCTGCTCGTGGGCTGACATACACTTTTTTGTTATAGCCCCAGTAATTGGCTCGAATGCCACCTGTGACAACGAACTCGCCTTTGTCTTGGTATGGAATCGTCCAAGAATTCTGCACAAATCCGTCGAGGTTATTAATGGAGAGCAGGTTATGAGCCTTATGGGTGAAATCCATCCCGATGTCAGGCAGCTCAACAGGGTAGCCGCCAATCACATCGGGCACATGGGGCAAGCTGTAGCCTGCCGAGTCCATCATCTGCCACTCGTCCACCACGTCGTCGATGTCCTGATGTTGGAAGCGGAGACCCCATTTCAGCAGACTGTTGTCGAAAGCATAAAGGCCCTTATGGTCGAGGTTGTAGACCTGCGCATAGAAGCCGTTGCGGGCATGTTTGGTGAGAGTGCCGACATCATAGTTTTCAACCACCTCGCCAAACTCTTCGGAACCGAAAGAGGTGTTACGCACACCAAAAAGATACTGTTCCTGGATGTCGTATGTTTCCGTCTCGTAAGCCAAGTAAGCTGAAGCTATCAGCTTCAAGCTCATGTTTTTATGCGGCTTGTATATCAAAGTCAAAGCGCCCAGCCCCGTGGTATAGTCGTCCACCTCCTGCCCGTCGAAATACACATTCAACTGCAAGGGAAGATCGATGGTGCCGAAATTGATTTTGGCATTCTGAGGAATCAACATGTAACGGTTCTTGGAATAATAGCCCAAGGCAGAGAGTTCCCATTTGTCGTTAAACTTATAACCGAACAAGGCCTGCACATCCGTGAAGTTGGGGCGATAGTCGCCTTTGGTGTCCATCATGCCGAGGGCTAATGCCGTGTTCTTGTAGCGTGCACCCACCAGATAGCTGAATTTCTCGTCTTTGGTGGCGCCTTCCACGTGGGCTTCGGTCCCCAACAGACTGAGAGTCAACGAGGCCGCCGTCTCGCGAGGGGTCTTGTAGGTCACGTCGAGCACCGACGACATCTTGTCGCCATATTCCGCCGCGAAGCCGCCTGCCGAAAACTCGATATTGTTGACCAATTGAGAATTGACGAAGCTCAAGCCTTCCTGCTGTCCCGACCCGACAAGGAAAGGACGATAGATCTCGATGCCATTGACATAAATCAGATTCTCGTCGAAGTTGCCTCCGCGTACTCGGTATTGTGAGCTCAGCTCGTTGTTCGACACGACTCCGGGCAACGTCTTAATGAGCGTCTCCACTCCACCGCCCATCGTAGGTAGCAAGGTGGCCTGCCGAGCATTGAGGCGCGTGAGGCTGGATGCATCGACACCGCGGTCGCTGATGACAGCGTCGGGGAGCACTGTGGCAGTGGAATGCAGCACCATGTCGAGTTTGCGCTTCTCTCCCTTCTTCAAGCGAACGGTTGCCTGCTTTGGCTCATAGCCGATAAACGAGAAATGAATGGTGAGAGTGGTGTCGGAAAGCAACGAAAGCTCATAATAGCCTCTCGAATTGGTCGTATACCCCACAAGCAAATCGGGCACGACCACGTTGGCCATCTCGATGGGATGACCCTGCTCATCGGTCACCTTGCCGTAGACCGTGGCTGTGGGAAGCTGTTGGGCCGTAGCCACCAAGGAGAGAAACACCAATGCTATGAGGATGAGCCTTGCGCGCATGAAGAAATAACTGAAAAAGCTCGGAAATATTATCTGCGAGAGCTGATTTATTCAAACAAAAAAGCTGCTGCGCAAGGCACAGCAGCTCAGATATCTTTTACATTGTAACACGAATTACCAACGTTCCAGATTACCCTTCTCGGAGGCTTCCAGAATAGCGGCATACACACCCTTTTTGTTGATGGTGCGCAAACCGGCAGCCGAAACCTTCAGCACGATCCACTCATCCCACTCCGGAACATAGAACTTCTTGATTTTCAGATTCGGTTCAAACGTTCTCTTCGTCTTCTTGTTGGAGTGAGAAACATTGTTGCCGTGCATGACCTTTTTACCTGTAATTTGACAAACTTTTGACATGACTCTTTATCCTTTATTATTATACTTGTCTTTTTTCTAACGGGCTGCAAAAATACAACTTTTTTCTTTTTCCAAACATCTTTCAGCAAAAAAAATTAAACTCTCAACTCTTCACATGCACATCCATCTGCGGGAAAGGAATGTTGAGGCCTTCGTTTGCAAAGGTTTTGTATACCTTCTCATTCATGCTGAAAAACACGGTCCAGTAATCAGCCGAGTTCACCCAAACGCGCACGGTGATGTCGACCGAGCTACTATTGAGCTTACCTAATTCGACGAAGGGTTCGGGGGACGTCAGGATAAGTTTGTCTTCGGCGCAGAGACGTTGCAACACGGCCTTGGCTTTGTCATAGTCGTCACCGTATGCGATAGAGAACGTCCAATCGACACGGCGTGTCTTTTGCTTGGAGAAGTTGGTCATCACTCCCGTGGCAAGAGCACCGTTGGGCAGGATGACCTCCTTATTGTCCAACGTCAACAAGTGTGTATTGAAAATCTGTATCTCGTTCACAAAACCTTCGACACCTTGGGCTGCGATGAAGTCACCCACCTTGAAAGGCCTGAACATGATGATGAGCACGCCTCCAGCAAAGTTCTGCAAGGTACCGCCCAATGACATGCCCACAGCCAAGCCCGCGGAGGCCAACAACGCTACCAGCGACGAGGTGTTGATGCCCAAAATGCCAATGACAGCCATGATGAGGAAGAAATAGAGCACCACCGAGACCAGATTCGAAAGAAAACCGTGCAACGTGGCATCGCCATGACGGCTCATCAGCCCGTTGGCCATCCATTTTTTGACCAACTTGATGACCCATCGGCCAAGGAAAAACACAATGACAGCTGCAATAATCTTGAGTCCTAAAGGTACGACATAGGTTCGTACCAGTTCAGGCAGCCACTCCGATACGGGCGTGGTAGTCAGATACTTCATGCCCTCGGCCACATTAATGGACGAAGCGTCCTGTATGGTATCAGCAACCTCGGTTACTATGCTTCCGTTTCCCATTTTTTACAATTATTTTGAGTTGCAAAGGTAATGATATTTCGATTATTCTTAATTTAGCAGCCCAAAACTTTTTATGGACTTCAAGAGCATTAAGGCATATTGCAAGGATCCGAAAAACCGCAGCACGGTCAATGTGGGGCTGTTTATCATCTTGATAATCAGTTTCCATTTTCTTTACTTGGGCTGGCAGGCCTTGGATTATTGGCCCATAGGGAGGTTGATGCATAAGTTCATGGTGGTTTCGGTCGAGCTGGTGTATCGCCAATCGTGCTGGCTTCTCGACCATGTCTTACGTGTCGACATCACCATAAACAGTAACAATCGTATGATTGCGGCTATCAACGCCAACGGTGGTTGGGCCCGAGTCATCATCGCACCCGAATGTGCCAGCCTCAAGCAGTGGATGCACTGGCTCTTCCTCATGCTGCTTTTCCCTGGTCCATGGAAACACAAGCTGTGGTACATTCCCGCAGGTCTAGTCATTATTGAATGGACCAACGTCATCAGAATCTGCGGCATCATGCTGATGCAAATCTACTGGCCCAACATCCACATCCACCTCTTTGGCAACGACATCAACACATTCCACTTAGGTCACGACTACATCTTCAAGTTCTTCTTCTACCTCGTCATTTTCCTCATGTGGATGCTATGGGTAGAGAAGTTCTACAATAAATCATTGAAAACAAAGAAAGAAGAATAAAAAACACCATGAACGAACATCCTATCATCTTCATCCTCGACGCGGGCGGCACAGGCTTCAAATTCTCTGCCGTGCAGGACTCACGTGAGATCATCGAGCCTTTCACTATCCCATCGGCAGCGCCTACCCTAGAGGAAGTGCTCCAAAAACTCATCACTGGCTTCCACGAATGTGAGACGCGCTGCGGCAACAAGGCTGCAGCCATCAGTTTCTGCTTCCCCGGTCCAGCTGACTACCCCAACGGCATCATCGGCGACTTGGAAAACCTGCCTACCTTCCGTGGCGGTGTTCCCCTGAAAGCCATGTTAGAGAATGAATTCCACGTGCCTGTCTACATCAACAACGACGGTGACCTGTTTGCCTATGGCGAGGCTCTCGTCGGCCTATTGCCCGAGGTCAACAACCTCATGGAACAGCAAGGCAACCCAAAACGATACAAGAACCTGCTCGGCGTGACCTTAGGTACAGGTTTCGGCGGCGGCATAGTTATTAATAAGGTGTTGCTCAACGGCGACAACTCGGCTGGCGGAGAGATTAACCGCTTCCGAAATCCACTATACTCCTCCACCAGCGCCGAGGACTCGTGTAGCATCCGTGCCATACGCCGCGTGTATGCCCGCGAATCCGGCATCCCCTTCGACAAAGCCCCAGAGCCGTTCGATATCTACAAAATTGCCATGGGGCAACTGCCTGGCAACAAGGAAGCTGCATTGAAATCGTGGGAGGAAATGGCTACTGCTTTGGCGGATATCCTGGCCAATGCCATCTCGCTCATCGACGGCCTCATCGTCATCGGTGGTGGCCTCTCGGGAGCCTGGCCCGTGTTCATGCCAACACTCATCAAAAAGATGAACGAGCCGTTTACGGGACTCAATGGAAACGCACTCAGCCGCATGGAGACCGAGGCCTACAACCTGATGGATACGCAAGACTTGCTCCGCTTCACCGAGAAGTCGGGAATGATGGTCAAAGTACCCTTCAGCGACCAAATAGTGTGGTACGACCCCACCAAACGTGTCGGCGTGGCCGTCACCAAACTCGGCACCTCATCGGCTGTGGCCATCGGCGCATACGCCTATGCTATGGAGCAGCTGAAGAAATAGCGATATTAACACTTAATGTTGAAAAAAACAGCCCCGAAAAAAGCTTTTTTTCGGGGCTTATATTGTCCATCTTTGCTAATTTAGCAAACTGAATGAGCGTCCGAAAAAGCGCCTTTGCTTTGCATTTAACTTATTAAAATTCAGGTAGAAATGAAATCAAACCATACACAGATGGAATTGGATGGAGACCTTTTTAGTGGCCTTGAGGAAGCCCCAAAGCAGCAGCCCGAAGCGCACCCTTACGACCAAATCATAGAATCACGAAAAAATGCCACTTTCGCAGCCGAGCAGATAGAAAGCCAAGACGAAGTGCAGGTGGTGCATCACCCCTACCCTATTGAAGAAGTGAAAGCCGCCGCCAAGGAATACTTCCACGGCGATGCGCTGGCAGGCGACGTGTGGACCAACAAATATGCCCTGAAAGACAGCGATGGCAACATCTACGAGCTCACGCCCGACGACATGCACCACCGCATCGCACGCGAGATCGCTCGCATCGAGCGGAGATACCCCAACCCTATGACAGAAGACGAGATCTTCGCGGTGCTCAAAGACTTCCGCTATATCGTGCCACAAGGCAGCCCCATGACGGGCATCGGCAACAACTTCCAGATTTCGTCTCTGTCGAACTGTTTCGTCATTGGCAACAACGGCGAGTCTGACTCATACGGCGGCATCATGAAGACCGACCAGGAACAGGTGCAGCTGATGAAACGACGTGGCGGCGTGGGTCACGACCTGTCGCACCTCCGCCCCACCGGCAGCCCAGTAAAGAACTGCGCCCTCACCTCGACAGGTGTAGTGCCTTTCATGGAGCGCTTCTCCAATTCCACTAAAGAGGTGGCCCAAGACGGCCGACGCGGCGCCCTGATGATGACCATCAGCATCAAGCACCCCGACTCGGAGGCTTTCATCGACGCCAAGATGACCCAAGGCAAAATCACCAACGCCAACGTGTCGGTGCGTCTCACCGACGAGTTCATGCAATGCGTCAAGGAAGGCAAGCCTTTCATCCAACAATACCCCATCGACTCGCCCAACCCGAAGTACACCAAGGAAGTGGACGCCCGCGCCCTGTGGAACAAGATCATCCACAACGCCTGGAAGTCAGCCGAGCCCGGCGTGATGTTCTGGGACACCATCATCCGCGAGTCAATCCCCGACTGCTATGCCGACCTGGGCTTCAAGACCTTGAGCACCAATCCCTGCGGCGAGATCCCGCTCTGCGCCTACGACAGCTGCCGCCTTATCGCCATCAACCTTTATAGCTACGTCGACCACCCCTTCAAACCGGAGGCTCGATTCAATCACCAGCTGTTCTCAAAACATGTGGCCATTGCCCAGCGCATGATGGATGACATCATCGACTTAGAGATTGAAAAGGTGGATGCCATTTTGGCCAAGATTGAAGCCGACCCCGAAGACGAAGAGATCAAGCGTACCGAGCTCAACCTGTGGAAGAACATCAGGGCAAAATGCCTGCAAGGACGCCGCACAGGCATCGGCATCACCGCCGAGGGCGATATGCTGGCAGCCCTTGGCAAACGCTATGCCTCTGACGAGGCCATTGCCTTCTCGACCGAGATCCAGAAACTGCTGGCTTACAACGCCTACCGCTCATCGGTCAATCTGGCTGAAGAACGCGGCAAGTTTCCCATGTATGATGCCAAACGAGAAGAGAACAACCCCTTCATCAAGCGTCTGCGTGCCTTGGACGAGGACCTATACCAAAAGATGACACGCGTGGGACGCCGCAACGTCGCCATGCTAACCATCGCACCCACGGGCACCGTTAGCATCTGCACGCAGACCACCTCTGGCATCGAGCCCGTCTTCATGGTGGCCTACAAACGCCGCCGTAAGGTGAACCCCAACGACAAGGACGTAAACGTGACCTTCACCGATGCCACAGGCAACTCATTTGAGGAATACAATGTGTTCCATCACAAGTTTGTCACTTGGCTTGAAGTGAACGGCTACAACGTAGATGAGGTGCTTCACTACGACGACGAAAGGCTAAACGCCGTCATCGCGCAGTCGCCTTACTACAAGGCCACTGCCAACGACATCGACTGGGTGAACAAGGTGAAGATGCAAGGCTCGATGCAAAAATGGGTCGACCACTCGATCAGCGTCACCGTCAACGTGCCGAAGGAGACTACGGAAGAACTCGTCAGCCAGATCTACATGACCGCCTGGGAGAGCGGCTGTAAGGGCATGACCATCTATCGTGACGGTTCTCGCGACGGCGTGTTGGTAGCCAAAGATGAGAAGAAAGAAGCACCCAAGACCGACGACAGTGGCCGTCCCGACGACATTCGCGAAACTGCCGCCCCACAACGCCCAAAAGAGCTGGAATGCGACATCGTACGGTTCCAAAACAACTACGAGAAATGGATCGCCTTCGTCGGCAAATTGCACGGCAAGCCCTACGAGATCTTCTTGGGCAAAGCCGAGGACTTCCTGCTGCCGCCCTACATCGAGAAAGGCGTCATCATCAGAGAGAAAATCAAAGGAGAGGCCTCGCGCTATGACTTCCGCTACACCGACAAGGACGGCTATGAGGTGATGATGCAAGGCCTGTCACGTTCGTTCGACAAGGAGTATTGGAACTACGCCCGACTCATCTCAGGCATCCTGCGCCATGGCATGCCTATCCAATATGTGATCGAGCTGGTGCAGAACCTCAACGTGGAGGAAGAGAGCATCAACACCTGGAAGAACGGCATCGCCCGCGCCCTCAAGAAATACGTACCCGATGGCATGGTCGACGAAAAGGAGAAGTGCCCCAACTGCGGCGAGAAACTCGTCTTCGAAGACGGCTGCAAGCACTGCAAGAACTGCGGGTATTCGAAGTGCGGATAGACCTTTTCGTCATTGCGAGCAAAGCGAAGCAATCCAGAAAATGAGTTGACTCTCTGGATTGCTTCGTCGTTCCTCCTCGCAATGACGCAAAGCGACGTCAGAATTGGAACAAGTTTTTTGCGTTAGTCGTCGTGGCAGCCGCGAAATCTTCCACAGGCATTTGAAGAATCTCAGCAATGCGTTGCGCTGTATGGACCAAAAACGCCGGTTCATTGCGCTTGCCGCGGCAAGGAACGGGAGCCAGATAAGGCGCGTCTGTCTCCAAAACGATACGGTCTAAAGGCAGATTGGGTAAATAATCCTTCACACCACAGTTTTTATAGGTGGTCACTCCACCCAAACCAAGGTAAAAACCCAATTCAAGGTAGATTTTAGCTTCTTCCTCCGTACCCGTGAAGCAGTGCATGATGCCACGCAGGCTGCCGTCCTGCTTGTGTTCAAGGATCTTTACCATTTTGTTAAAGGCATTGCGGCAGTGGATGGAAAGGGGCAAATGGAGTTGCTTGGCCCAAGCCAATTGGGTCTCAAAGGCATCCAATTGTTCCTTTTCAAAGGTTGAATCCCAATAAAAATCAAGACCTACCTCCCCTACTCCTACATAAATACCATGTTCCAGTTCCTTCTCCATTCGGGAAAGCACTTCCTTGTAGTCTTCCTTGACCTCCTCAGGTTGCAGGCCCATCATTACGCGGGTGCAGTCGGGCCATTGCTCATGCAATTCAAGCATCGGCGCAATGGTCAAGGCATCCACATTGGGCAAAAGCATCATGCCAACGCCATTGTCGAGCGCACGCTGCACCACTTCGGCACGGTCGGTGTTGAAAATCTGGTCGTAGATGTGGGTGTGAGTATCAATGAGAAGCATTGTTGACTTATTATTCGGCGACAAAGATAAAAAAAATCAAACATTCCAACTTTATTTGTATATTTGCTCGCAAATATCAAGCACTTACCATCATGACAACAGAAGCTTATCGCAAAGCACTCATCGAACTCTTTGAGTTAGACCCTGAAAAAGCATTCCAGAAATTTGAGGAAGAAATGCTACCAGCCAAAAGCAAAGAAATTGAATTCGAGAGCCGCAACTGTTTGGGCGGTAAAGTAAGAGACCTTTACACAGGCGAAGTAAACAAGACTGGCCAACGCCACGGGATAGGCAGACTTGAACACGATGGCTTGTCCGATAAACACATTTACATCGGCGAATGGGCCAACGACAAAGAAAACGGATTTGGCATAGTCTTCGAGGGCGAACTTCCTGATTCGAAATACATTGGCGGATTCAAAGACAATAAGAAAAGCGGTCACGGCATTCTATTCTTGCGAAACCGGAGAGTTTATGACCGCTACGAAGGTGAGTTTGGGAATTACAAATATGATGAATATAGTATCTCATGGAGGAATGGTTGCCTACAAGGCCACGGCACATGCCGATTCGCCAATGGCAACTATTATGAAGGCGAGTTCTTAGATGGCAAAAGACGCGGACAAGGCACTTTCATCTGCACCAACGGTTTCAAGTTCCATGGAGAATGGGTGGATAACAGATTTTGCATCGACAGTTTCCATAACGATTCATCCACAAAGGAGCCTGTTTTGGTTATTGAAGATTCCAATAAGGATGATGACTCACGCATAACCTATCACTATCTCGTATTCCCAAGAAAAAAAGGCATCATAACTTACCGAGACGCCACAATCATTGGCTCCGGAACCATTTTTGAAGAAGAAAGTCCCTTAATTAATATCCTTGAAGTGACTGATGACAGTATTACTTACGAAATCAGGAAAAACTATTCTTCAGACTACAAACCTCGTATTGACACCATTCATCGTAACGAAAAGAAATCATACACTGGGATTCACGAGCATTCTTATCATTACGACGGCGACGATGCAGAATGGACCGACATCAATTCCTTTACTGTGATTTGCAAGTAACAATCAATACAAGAAGTTGTCGTAAGGATATCGAATGGCGTGCATATCGCGGATTTCCTTGTAAAGCAAATCCCTGAATTCCTGATAGTTGTCACGATTCTTGGCGGAGATGAAGATGCAGTTTTCGTTCATCTTGGCCATCCAGGTCTGCTTCAGCTCCTCATAGGAGACGTTGCGCTTAGTGGGCGGCGTCAGGTCGTCGGGGGCTTTCTCCTCCCAAGTGTAGGCATCGGTCTTGTTGAAGACGACGATGGTCTTCTTGTCGGCACAACCCAACTCTGCCAGAGTCTGGTTGACGACCTCCATCTGAGCCTCAAAGTCGGGATGCGAAATGTCGACCACATGCAAAAGGATGTCCGACTCGCGCACCTCGTCTAAAGTGCTCTTGAACGATTCCACTAAGTGATGCGGCAACTTCCGGATAAACCCGACGGTGTCTGACAAAAGAAAGGGAAGATTCTCCACCACCACCTTACGGACTGTGGTATCGAGCGTGGCGAAGAGCTTATTTTCGGTATAAACCTCCGACTTGCTCAGCAAGTTCATGATGGTCGACTTTCCCACGTTGGTATAGCCCACCAAAGCGACACGCACCAGTTTGCCGCGGTTTTTGCGCTGAACGGTCTTCTGCTTGTCGATATCCTTTAATTTCTCTTTCAACAACGCAATGCGATCCAATATCAAGCGGCGGTCGGTCTCAATCTGGGTCTCACCAGGACCACGCATACCGATACCACCTCGTTGACGCTCCAAGTGGGTCCACATGCGAGTCAAACGCGGCAGAAGGTACTGGTATTGCGCCAGTTCCACTTGCGCCTTGGCATGAGCCGTATGGGCATTGGAAGCAAAAATGTCGAGGATGAGACTGGTACGGTCAAGCACACGGCATTCCAAGGCCTGCTCCATATTACGGGCTTGCGTCGCACTCAGCTCATCATCGATGACGGCAATCTCGATGTTTTCCGCCTTGATGTACTGGTGAATCTCCTCCAGCTTGCCCGAGCCGAGATAGGTGACGCTACTTGGATGGTCCATGGCCTGCACGAAACGCGCCACGGGAATGCCACCCGCCGTCTCCAGCAGGAAAGCTAGTTCGTCGAGGTATTCTTCCGTGCGCTCGCGGCTTTGCTGTTTGGAGGCCACGGCGATGAGTACCGCACGCTCTGGTATCTTTTCGTATGTGATAAAGTCTCCCATTTGAGCTGTAAAAAATCACAAATCCCCGAGGCAACCTCGGGGATTATTCTTTTGAGTGTTAGGTTTATTGCACGATCCAGTCCGCTGCGGTCTCGATGATGTTGTCGATGCCTTGGGCGGTCAAGTCGCGGTCAAGGAGGATGCGTACATCGGGCGGGACGCCGTTCTCATAGTTGCCGCCATCGAGAGCAATGGTACGGGTAATGCTAAAACGATAGGTCCAGCCGTTGGGCAGCGAACCGCCGTTAGGCATGCCCAAGCCGCCACCGGTGTAATCGCCATACAGCTTGATGTTGTCGTAAGCTTGGGTGGCCACCGAGAAGAAAGAAGTGGCACTATAAGAACCACGGTCAACCAACACGGCCACAGGCTTGGTGTAAGGCTTGTCCTTGCCTAAGAAACTACTGTCGGCAGCATACACGGTACGGTAGTCGGTGAACTCGTCGTGACCCGGACCCGATTTGATTTGCGACTTGAACAATTCTTGGCCATGGTTGTCGAAGATGCTGAGCAGTTTGTTCAAGTTGGCCGTTGATCCACCGCCATTGTCGCGAAGGTCGATGATCAAACCTTTGCAGTCCTTGTAGCGGTCCATTACAAACAGCAGGTCGGCATCGCTGATGTCACTGCTGAACGAACTATAACGTATGTAAGCCACTTCACCGTTCCGGATGAAATTGTGTTTAAAGCTGCCTGTGGTGTAACCGTAAGGCGTCAGATAGTTGGCGGCCACGACATTGGCATCCAATTGGCTGCCTTCCATCATCAAATAGAACAAGGAGTCGCTATGCGAGACGTTGAAGCTACACCAAAGGTTAGTGTGGCCGTCCTTCAACGTGTTGATCATGGCTGCGCAGACGTTGAACAGGCTGTCATCGGTCATCTCGTCGTACACCATGGGGCGGTAGACTTCGTGGATGGAGTCCCAGTCAATGCCTTTGATGTCGAAGAAGGCATACTGCGTGTCCACTTTGTTCCAGAGGTATTCGAACACATTGACCGGATTGTCGGGAGCGTCTTTGTCGGAAACAACACGCTCACAAGAGGCAAAAGCGAGTGCCAGAAGACAGAAAACTATGGTACGAATATTTTTCATAACGGTTATTTTCTAAAAAGGTTGAACATGAAGGTGGCGTTGAAGCTATGAAGGGCATTGACGTAGTTGTAGACGTCCTTGTGACCTGTAGTGACGAAGTCCCAACGATAGTTGAAGGCGATGCGGTTGCCATTCTTGAAGTTGAGGCGCAGACCCAGGTCGGTGTTGCAGCCAGGGAAGAACTTGACAAAAGTGTGGTGCTCGGCCATAAGGATTTCAAAAGTGCTGGTCATGCCGATGCCATCACCCACATAGGAAAAGTCAGGACGGTTGGCAATGCCCACCAGAGGCAGATTTACCTTGCTGTAGGCGGTCAGCCAGTTATGTGTCTTTTCTTTGTTGTAGGCGAAATCGTATTCAGCTTTCCAAACCACACCAAGACTGCCCATAAGGGAAAGGTTGGTCGATGCATTTTGCAGGTTAGGAATCTGGCGAATGTCGCCAAAAGCGTCGATGTCGCCACCGACCCATTGGTGCCAACGGCCGCTCTTCGAATCGTGGACACGATAGAGGAGGTTGTAGTTAATGTCATAGTTCAAGTCAGTGCCACTCGGATTGGCCAAGGTAGTGCTGATGTTACGGAACTCAAAATTCGTCTCATAGCGTTTCCATTCATACGTGGCACCAGTGGTCTGGATATTGGAAACGCCTGGGATGAAGAATGGAACCGTGCCGTTGTCGTAGGAATTGGCGAAGCCACGGCTGACTCCCATGTTCAAATACAATCCTCTTTCAGGTCTGGTCTGGGCAAACACGCTGAGGCCCATCATGACACAAACCACAAGAAGTAAAGTCGTTCTCTTCATTGTAAAAAGGTTTGATGAATTGATTATAATGTTAAACTGAAAAAGATTAATATTGCCTAAATCCGATGATTTTCCTCACTTCGTTCAGCGTCTTCGCAGCGCTCTCGCGGGCCTTCTCAGCACCCATGCGAGCAATGCGGTTGAGCCTTTCTTCATCAGAGGAGAACTCCTTAATCCGCTCACGGATGGGGGCGACAGCCTTCTCCAAGTCCTCTGCCAGTTGTTTCTTCATGTCGCCATAGCGGATGGAGCAGTCGTTCCACTTCTCGTCGAAGTACTTCACCGTCTCGGGCTCACTGACGATGTTCATCATCGTGAAGAGGTTTTGGATGACCTCGGGCTTGGGGCTGTTAGGCTCGGTCGGGCCGCTATCGGTGACGGCGCGCATCACCTTCTTGCGCATAGTCTTCTCATCCTCGAAGAGGTAGATGCAGTTGCCGTCGCTCTTGCCCATCTTGCCGCTACCGTCCAATCCCGGCACTTTGACGGCATCGCCACCGAAGTAGTAGTTCTGCGGCTCGGGGAAGAATTCCACCTGATAGATATTGTTGAAGCGGCGGGCGCACTTGCGGGCCATCTCCATATTCTGCTCCTGGTCCTTTCCCACTGGCACCCATTTGGCACGATGTTGCAGGATGTCGGCGGCCATCAGCGTGGGATAGGTAAACAAGCCTGCGTTGACGTTATCAGGCTGTTGACGGGCTTTCTCCTTGAAGGTGGTCACGCGACCCAATTCACCGATGTAGGCGTTCATATTGAAGTAGAGATACAACTCGATGGTCTCCGGCACATCACTCTGAATGTAGATCGTGGCTTTTTCAGGATCGATGCCGCAGGCGAGATATTCGGCCAGTATAGTGCGGGCCGAACGTTGTATATTCTCCGGCTTGGGGTGCGTGGTCAGCGAATGCCAGTCGGCGATGAAGAAATAGCAGTTGTAGTCTTCCTGCATCTTCACAAAGCTGCGCACAGCGCCGTAATAGTTACCGAGGTGAAGGTTTCCAGTGGGGCGAATGCCGCTTAAAACGATGTCTTTCATAGTGTGTCGTTATTTGGGCGCAAAGATACGAAAAAAGCCTGCTTCACGAAGCAGGCTTTTCGAGGTTTTTTGTGGCAGCACTTCCTTTACAGCTTGATATCGTCGCCGTTGGCGTTTTGGAAGTTGTACTGCAGCATGTGGAATTCGGGCATCGACTGCACTTTGAATTTCTTGCCGTATTTCTTCATCCATTTGCGGCGAATCGAAAACAGGCCATCTATGCAGAGGTAGGAATAGATGAAGGGATGCACCTGCAAGGTGAGGTGGTTCTCGTTCTGGTCGACGAGGAGGTACTTGAGGTGGTTTTCGATTTCGTCGATGTAGAGGATGGCGGGGCGGATCTTGCCTTCTCCGTCGCAAACGGGGCATTTCTCCTGCACCTGCACCTCTGTCTCGGGGCGCACGCGCTGGCGTGTGATTTGGATGAGGCCAAACTTGGTGGCAGGCAGCACGGTGTGCTTGGCGCGGTCGGGCTTCATGGCCTCGACGAGGGCGTCGTAGAGCTGTTTGCGGTGTTTGGCTTCGTGCAGGTCGATGAAGTCCACGATGATGATGCCGCCCATGTCGCGCAGACGCAGCTGGCGCGCGATCTCCTTGGCGGCTTCGAGGTTGACCTGGAATGCGTTTTCCTCTGGGGTGTTGTCCTTGTTGAGTTTGTGGCCGCTGTTGACGTCGATGACGTGCATGGCCTCGGTGTGCTCGATGACGAGGTAGACACCGTTTCTGATGGTGACCACGCGGCCGAAGAAGCCTTTGATTTGCTTGGCCACGTTGAAATGGTCGAAGATCGGCTCTTTGCCTTCGTAGAGCTGGACGATTTCGGCCTTTTGTGGTGCAATGGTCTGGATGTAGTTGCGAATCTCTCCAAAGAGTGTCGCATCGTTCACCCTGATGTTGGTGAACGATTCGTTAAGCAGGTCGCGCAGCATGACGCTGGTCTGATCCATCTCGCTCACCATCCTTCCGAAAGTGGTCATCTTCTTCATCTCGATGGTGCACTGCTCCCATTTGGTGATGAGCGAGCGCAGGTCGGCATCGAGTTCGGCCACTTTCTTGCCTTCGGCGACGGTGCGGATGATGACGCCGTAGTTATTGGGCTTGATGCTTTGGATGAGGCGGCGCAGACGGTTGCGTTCCTCGCTGCTTCGGATTTTCTGCGACACAGAGATGCGGTTGGAGAAAGGCACCAAGACGAGGTAACGGCCTGCAAATGAAATCTCTGCCGTGATTCTCGGACCCTTGGTGTGGATGGGCTCCTTGGCGATTTGCACAGGCAACAGGTCGCCCACGTTGAGGACATCTCCGATCTTGCCGTTTTTCGGGAGGTCAGGCTCAAGCTTGAACTTGTCCATGGCCACGTCATCGCCTCCCACGATCTTCTTCTTGAAATTGATCAGGGTGTGTGCCTGAAGGCCCAAGTCGAGATAGTGCAGGAAAGCCTCTTTGGGGTAGCCCACGTCGACGAAAGCGGCGTTGAGGCCCGGCAGAATCTTCTTGACCCGACCCAGATAAACGTCTCCTACCGCAAACTGGTTGTTGGTCTTCTCTCTGTGGAGTTCTACAAGGACGTTGTCTTCCAGTAGTGCGATGTCAACCTCCGAAGCGTGCGAGTTGATGACCAAGTCGCGCGTCACTGTCTTCACTTCCACTACAACCTCTTGTTGTTGTTCTTCAGACATAGTGTTTAACTTTGGGGTTAACGTTTTGATTGATAAAACAATAACACAACAATGGTATATGCCAATGCTGTGTTATTGTCGTGTTTAGGCTCAAGAAGAGCTTATTTCTTCTTGTGTCTGTCCTTTCTCAAGCGTTTTTTGCGCTTGTGAGTCGACATCTTGTGTCTTTTGTGTTTCTTTCCGTTTGGCATAGTAGTATGGAATTATTGTTGTTTCTTATTTGACAGCGCTCATAAAGGTCTTAGCAGGCTTGAAGGCCGGAATCTTGTGGGCAGGGATGGTGATGGCGATATTCTTGCCAATATTGCGACCAGTCTTCTCAGCTCTCGTCTTGATGATGAAGCTGCCGAAGCCTCTCAGATAAACATTTTCACCCTTGGCCATGGCGTTCTTCACAACTTCCATGAAATTCTCAACAACATTCTGGACAGCACCTTTTTCAATGCCGGTCTTGCTGGCGATCTCAGCAACGATTTCTGCTTTTGTCATTTTTTCTCTTATTTAATGGTTAGTTAGATTGTTTGTTGTAAATTTGCGGCAAAGGTACGAACATTTTCAATACGGAGAATCGATTAATGCAATTTTTTTCTTCTAATGAGTTATAAATAAAGAATTTCGCCTCAGAAACCACGATGAATATCATACATGACACCTTAATTAATTGGTTCGCCGAAAACCAACGCGATTTGCCTTGGCGCCACAACCCATCGCCCTACGAGGTATGGCTTTCCGAGGTCATCTTGCAACAAACACGCGTCAGCCAAGGCCGCGACTATTACCTACGCTTCATCGAACGTTGGCCCACCGTGACCGACCTCGCCCAAGCCACCGAAGAAGAGGTGCTGAAGCTGTGGCAGGGTCTCGGCTACTACTCGCGTGCGCGCAACCTACACCAATGTGCCCAGCAGGTCGTGGAGCAATACGGTGGCCAGTTTCCCTCCGATTTTGAAAAGCTGCGGAAGCTGAAAGGTATCGGCGACTACACCGCCGCGGCCATCGCCTCCATCGCTTTCGGCCTGCCCCATGCGGTGGTCGACGGCAACGTGTACCGCGTGCTGTCGCGCCTCTTCGACATCGACACTCCTATTAATATTAATGAAGGTCAAAAACGCTTTGCTCTCCTCGCCGACGAGCTGCTCGACCGCGAGCAGCCTGGCCTTCACAACCAGGCCTTGATGGAATTCGGCGCGCTTCACTGCACTCCACAAAACCCCGACTGCCTCCTGTGCCCACTGCAAGTCCATTGCCTCGCCTTCTCCAACAATACCGTCGCACAACGCCCCGTCAAAGTGCGCAGAACCGAAATCAAGACTCGATACCTCAACTATCTCGTCATCCTTTTCGAGGACAAGGTTTACCTCCACAAACGCGACGACAGCGACATCTGGAAAAACCTCTACGACTTTCCCTGCATCGAGACGAAGGAACAGGCCTCTGCCGCCGACATCCTACAGTCGGACGAGTTCAGCCAACTGATTGAAGGCAAACCCTGTTTCACCCGAAAAGTATCGCGTCTCTATACCCACAAACTCACCCACCGCACCATCATTGCCCAGTTCATCGAGATAAATCTTGAAGAAGAATTGTTGCAGATTCAGACAAAAGGCTTAACTTTGACCCGTGAAAGTGACTTGGGAAACTACCCCATTCCACGCTTAATAGACTTATACTTAAACACTTAAAACGAAATTATCATGGCAAGTTTGAACAAAGTCATCCTCATTGGCCGCCTCGGAAAAGACCCCGAAGTGACTTCATTCGAAAACGGAAACAAAAAAGTGTCAGCCACCTTGGCGACCTCCGAGCGCTATCGCGACCGAGACCAAAACTGGGTGGAGCAGACCGACTGGCACAACCTCGTCGTATGGGGCAACCTGGCCAACGACATCGCAGAAGGACGCCGTAACTACTCAAAAGGCGACATGATGTACGTCGAAGGCAAGCTCAGAACCCGCCAATACACCGACCAACAAGGCCAAGTACGTTACATCACCGAAGTAGTTGCCGACAAGATGATGCAACTGGCGCCCGCCCGCCCTGCCTCACAGTCGTCGTACGGCCAGCCTTACACCCCGGCACAAGAGCCAGCTCCGGGATATGTTCCACAAAGCAGCTTCGAGGCTCCCGACGAAGGCAACGACCTGCCATTTTAACCGAAAAGTGCGCCATGTCAGAATAATTCACTAATTTTGCAGCGCAAAACAAAAAACACACCGCTTTGGAAACACCCGACCCTGACCCTCTCATAGGACTGCTCACCGTTGTTTCAAACAACTTTTTCACTGGTTTTAACGTCAACGCCATCATAGGATTGGCCGTATTGTGCCTGCTCCTTATCGCCTCTGCCTTGATATCGAGCAGTGAAACGGCGTTTTTCTCGTTACAGCCCGCCGACATCGACAACCTCGAATCACGTACCGACGCCAAAAGCAAACTTGTGCTCAAGCTGAGAGAGAAGCCCAAGACATTGCTGGCTACCATCTTGATTGGCAACAACTTCGTCAACGTCACCATCACCTTGCTGGCCACCTATGTCATGGCGCAGCTGTTCGACATGAAGAACTACCTCGTGGCAGCTTTCTTCTTGGAAGTGGTCATCGTCACTTCTTTGATACTTATCGTTGGCGAAATCACACCTAAGATATATGCCAGCAAACGTCCCGTGAAAGTGGCACGATTCATGGCGCGCACCCTCAACTTCCTCAACGGATTCTTCAAGCCCTTGAGCAAGCCTTTGGTGAGTTCCACCTCATTCATGGACAAGCATTTGGAGAAGAAAAAAGGCGACATCTCAATAGAAGACCTGTCCACCGCTGTCGACATCGCCACCGAAGCATCGACAGCGCCCTTAGAAGAGAAGCAGATGCTGAAGGGTATTGCTTCGTTCAGCGAGAAGGAAGTAAGCGGTGTGATGATCCCCCGCGTCGACATTATCGGTGTGGAGAAAGGCATGGAATTCACCGAGATGCTTGCCATCGTAATAAAAAGCGGATTTTCAAGAATCCCTGTCTATAACGGGACCTTGGACCAAGTGGAAGGCATCCTTTACGTGAAGGACCTCCTGCCCTACTTAGATGCCGAGTCGTACGAATGGCAGAAACTCATCCGTCCCGCATTTTTCGTACCTGAGAACCGCAAAATCAATGACTTGTTCCAGGACTTCCGCGAAAAGAAAATCCACATCGCCATCGTCGTCGACGAATACGGCGGTACATCGGGCCTCATCACCATGGAAGACGTCATCGAGGAAATCGTAGGCGAGATCAACGACGAGTTTGACCAAAGCACCGAAGAGGAACACTACCAGAAACTCGACGACGGATCGTATCTCTTCAAAGCTCAGACCAGCATCGTCGACTTCTGCAAAGTGTTCGGCGTCGACGAAGACTACTTCGAGCCCATGCAAGGCGAAGCCGACACCCTGGCCGGACTAATCCTCGAAATCGAGGGACGCATCCCTGAGATCGGGTTCAAGTTCAACTTCGAGAAGTTCCACATGGAGATTACCGACGCTGACACCAAACGCATCAAGGAAGTAAAAGTCATATTCGATGAAGAATAGAATTGCCATATTGCTTGTCACCTTTGCAATTGCTTACGTTGCCGTTTCGTGCGACCGACAGTCGGGCTACCTGCCCAAGCCTCGCGGCTACTTCCGCATCGACTTGCCCGAGAAGGCCTACAGCCGTGTCGACACCATCGAACGCTATAGTTTCGAGTGCCCCGACTACGCCACTGTCACCCCTGACCCCTACTCCCCTGACGAGAAAAACTGGGTCAACATAGAGATGCCCGTCTTCAAAGGCTCCATCCATCTAACCCACAAGACCGTCGACGGCAACCTCGGCGAATACTTAGAAGACGTCCACACCATGGTAACCAAACACCTGCAGAAAGCCAATGGCGTTCGCGATAGCCTGATTGTCAACGAAGAACACCGCGTCTACGGTCTCTTTATCGAGATGGAAGGCAAGGGTGTGGCAACACCGATGCAATTCTACCTCACCGACAGCACCCGCAACTTCGTGCGCGGCGCCCTCTACTTCAACTTCAAGCCCGACAACGACTCGATGCAACCCGTCATCAACTTTATCCGCGAGGACATTGATCACATGATCAACACTTTTGAATGGAAACAACCGCAATAACACTTTGATACCATGAAAACCATCCGTCTCTTCCTCATGCTTTTGTTCATCGGTATTTTGGGGAGCAGCTTCGCTCAAGACATTCCGATGCACCCTTTCGTTGCCAGTGGAACGACCAAACCCGCAGCAAAGCAATACGAACAATACAACGTCGGCGTTCAGTATTTTATCAACTTAAGCCTGCCCGATGTTGAAAAGGCACCCGCTGCAGAGCGCAAAGTACTCTCTGCAGTCCGCGACACCGTACTTAAACGAACGGTAGGATTCGCCTATATCAAGGGAGACAAAGATTACACGAAACTGACAAAAAAATTCGAGGACAGGGCCAACAAAAACCTGGTCGAGATGATGACTCCTTTTGAAGAAGATATGCTTTTTGCTTACAAGTGGTATCTGGAGTATAGCGGTTTTCTGACCGACAACTTCGACGGGAACCCTCTTGACAAGTCGAAGCCGTTTTTCTCCTATTATCTTGTAAGCATTGAATTGGTTGGCAACACTTTGACAAATTACCAAATGCTGCTTTTCAACAGGAAGACTGGCAAATTGCTCGCCTTGGACGACTTGCTTGAACTCAACGACGACAGCCGTCTGCAGATCTGGGAACTGATGATGGAAGAGTTCCGCAAAAAGCACCCTCAAGGCAGCGTCGACTACGAATATAATATCAATGAGAACGCCTCGTTCGAGATAGATGCCAAAGGCTTGAACTTTTATATCCTAAAAGACAATTTGGAAGACCCGTTGGACTACATTTTCCTTTCCAAGGATGTATTGGCTCCTTTCATTAAAAAAGGAGGGATTTTAGACATCTATTGGAATAATTAGCCGATAGCTCCTTGAAAATGACAACAACCGCAAGCCTCATTATGCATATCCAAGGATAGTTGCAGGCTTCGTATTCTTACAACTTTTTCACAATTTGCAGCCTCGGTTTCGAAAAAAAACCTTACTTTCGCGGCGCGAAACAATATTTGCGCCGATGTAAACAGAGTATTCACTTTAAAAGAAAGGGGGAAGGCCTATGATTAACAGCCTGAAAATCGGGGACTTGACTTGGCGTCATCTCAACAACCCAACGGAAGAAGACTTCGAATTCCTGAAAGACCGATTTCATTTCCACCCTTTAGACATCGAAGACTGCAAATCCGTCAATCAGCGCCCCAAGATCGACATCTACGATGACTATTACTTCCTCATCCTGCATTTCCCCAACTTCGACCGTCAGAACAAGTTCGTAAAAATCAAGGAGGTAAAGATTTTCTGGGGCAAAGACTACATCATCTCCATCGAGAAAAACCCTTGGGGCGTATCGCAGCTCTTCGATGAATACGAAGAACGCATCCAAAACGGCGAGGAGATGAATTTCCGCAACTCCGACATCCTGCTCTACCGCATCCTCGAAAAGCTGATGACCGAGTCGGTGTATCTGCTACGCAAAGTCGGATTAGACGTTGAGTTAATCAACCGCGAGTTGTTGCAGGAAAAACAAGTGAAGATCATCGAACGTATCAGCGTGACACGCAAAAATCTCATCCTCATCAACACCATCTTCAAGCCGCAGTTGCGACTCTTCCACCTCTTCGAGACTGGTAAGGTCAGAGGCTTCACCGATGACGTGGAGTACATGGAAGACTACTGGGGCAACATCCTCGACTACCTGCAGAAGGTGTGGGATATGACCGAGGACTACGAGGAACTGATCGAAGGCCTCTCAATGACCTTCGACTCAATGCAGACCAACAAGACCAACGAGACGATGAAGATTCTGACCCTCGTGTCGACCATCATCCTGCCTTTGACCTTTATCACGGGTATCTATGGAATGAACTTCACCTATCTTCCTTTCGCCGACCAACCCTGGGGATTTTGGGGCATACTCGGCCTAATGGTAGTGGTGGCCGTGGGATTCTATATTTATTTCAGGCACAAGAAAATGATGTAATCACATCATTTTACCAATAATTTCTCGTATCTCACCACCGAGCCATTGCGCATCAGTTTCACAATGTAGCATCCTTTGGCAATATCAGTAGGAAGGCTGACGGTGATGTCGCCAACGGCATTGCCCGTGGCCTTCAGCACGGCGCGTCCATTCAGGTCGCAGATGGCGATGGCATCGAAGTCATTGTTGTTGCCACTCACATGCAGGGTCTGTCCTTGTGCGACAGGATTGGGGAAAAGATAGACAGCACAGCCCACCTCGCCAATGACATTCCACGTCGGATCCCAAATCATGCGGGCATATTCCGGGTGATCAATGAAGGGGTTGCGGTTGTGCTGATAGTCATTATAGATGACATTGTTGCGATCGATTTCCTTCTGGCTCACGGGATCTTGCTCGTTCCAGCGCAGCAGCATCTGTATGGCCCACGGCTTGATCTCAGATTTCGTGGTCATATCGCTCGTGCCCCAGCCACTGTCCTCGCTGTAGTAGCGCACGCTCATATACATGATGGCGCGAGCGAAGTCGCCCTTGTATTCGTCGATGGGTTCAAACACGGTGCCCGAGAAGCCCGAAGTCTTGCACGTGCCTAACTTCGATCCATTTCGCGACGTCCAAGAAGCCGAGCCCACTTCGCCGAAGGCATAGTTGCTTCGCTTGTTGTTGACCCAACCATCGGTGGGGAAAATGTGATGCAGGTCGGTGCGGGGTGTCGTCTGGTCGCTGAACCAACTCGAAGGCCACGAGTGCTCGCGATTGTAGCAGTCGCCCTCGCCGCTATAACTACCACACTGGTCAGTCCCAAGGTAATAGACGTAAGGCGGCGTGCCGTTGGGCTTGTCGGAATACATGTCCCACACCACGCTGTTGCCTTTGTTGTCGGTACTCCAGAAAGCGTTCCACAGCTGAGCATACGAGATGGAAGTATGGCCCTTGATGATGTTATGCAAGGCAACCTTCAACTGATTGCCAGTCAAACCATTGGCACTATTATAATAGTTCGATGGCGCCTGTGCGGTCACCGACAACGCAAAGAACAAACTGATAAGGAGGAAAAGGGACTTTTTCATCTTGACAATCTTTATAAACCGGCCCTTCGACAGGCTCAGGGACCTTAACTATTACTCATCAAATCAGTAAAGAGATATAATATCGCGATAATCACCATAAACACCGACGCGGAAAACTCGACAAAGCTCATCTTCTTGGCCATGCTCGGCTTGAAATCAATGCGGACAGTAAACCAAGCCCACAAAAACCCTGCCACAAAGACGGCCAACACAAACCAATACCATGCACCAAAAGGCATGAAGCAGAAGCCCATGAGCGACATCAACAGGGTATTAAAAGCTGCGAGGATCGTAAGGAGAATCATATCCCACGCTGACCTGACAGTATAGAGCATCTTACCTTTGAGGACATGCATCGAGTCGACAAAGAGCTTGACAGCGACCACAAGCATCATAGCAAACACCATATACTCAGCAATATAGGTGAAGAGATGCTCAATAAGCCTACCGATGTTGTAACCCACAACAGCCATCACGCCTTGACTAACGCCAAACATCAGTGGGATCCATAGCCGTTTTGAGGGCTTGTCATCGGCAGTGACCAAGCCCACCGAGCGAGTGACGATGCTGGAAGTAAGGCAAAGAATGAAGAGAATGTGGAGAATAATGGCAACGGTAGTCATAGTAGCTGTAATTATAGATACACTCACCTTTCCGTGCATGTCATGCCACCCGACGACGGAGGGAGGGCATCGATGCACGGAAAGGTTCGGTATGACATGAAAACCTTAACCCAGTCTCTTGAACTGGCAGGTGAAGTGACGCATCAGCTCGGCTTCCCAGGTGATTTCGAGGCCGCGCTTGATGCTGTCGCGACGGTCGTACACGTTCTTCAGGGCGGCGGCGATGACGTCCATGTGGTTGTTGGTGTAGACACGGCGCGGGATGCAGAGGCGCACGAAGTCGTTGCCTCCGAAGCGGTTCTCACGAGTGACCGGGTCACGGTCAGCCAACACATAACCGATCTCACAAGCACGGATGCCGGCTTCGAGATAAAGCTCACAAGTCAGCGTCTGGGCGGGGAACTCTTCCTTCGGGATGTTGGTCAACACCTTATCGGCATCGACGAAGATGGCGTGGCCACCGGCAGGACGCTGGTAAGGGATGCCGTACTCATCGAGTTTGGCGGCAAGGTAGTGCACCTGCTTGATGCGGGTCTCGACCATGTCGAATTCGATGTTTTCCTTCAGACCGACAGCCAGGGCATCCATGTCACGACCGTTCATGCCACCGTAAGTCAGGAAGCCTTCGAAGGGGATGCAGAACAACTTGGCACCTTCGTACCAGTCCTTCTTGTTGGTGGCAATAAAGCCACCCATATTGACGAGGGCGTCCTTCTTGGCGCTCATTGTCATGGCATCGGCGTAGGAATACATCTCCTTGGCAATCTCGCGGAGAGTCTTGTTCTCGTAACCCTTCTCACGGGTCTTGATGAAGTAGCAGTTCTCGATGAAACGGGCGCTGTCGACGACGACAGGCACGCCATATTTATGGCAGAGGGCGCAGGTCTCGCGGATGTTCTGCATGCTGACGGGCTGACCACCGACGGTGTTGTTGGTGACGGTGAGGACCATGAACGGAACGTTGCCCTTATTTTCTTGCAGCACTTTCTCCAGTTTCTCGAGGCTGACATTGCCCTTGAAAGGCACTTCAAGCTGGGTGTCGTAGGCTTCAGGCACAGTGACGTCGATGGCGAAGGCCTTGCGGCTCTCGATGTGACCCTTGGTGGTGTCGAAGTGGGCATTGCCAGGGATGACCATGCCAGGCTTCACGAGGTAGGAGAACAACACGTTCTCGGCGGCGCGGCCTTGGTGCGTTGGGATGACGTATTCAAAACCAGTCAGTTCGGTAATGGTGTCCTTCATGTGATAGAACGAGCGGGCACCTCCGTAACTCTCGTCGCCCATCATCATCGCGCTCCACTGGCGGTCGCTCATGGCGCCGGTGCCACTGTCGGTAAGCAAGTCGATGTAGACAGAGTCGGATTTCAGCATGAAGATGTTATTGTGGGCCTCTTCAAGCCACTTTTCGCGTTGTTCGCGGGTGGATTTCTTAATGGGTTCGACCATCTTGATTTTCCACGCTTCTGCAAAAGGTAATTCCATGATATTTTAAGTTATTAAGTTGTTTAGTTATTCTGTTGATCAGTTTAGAGTTCAGTGTTGAGAGTTGAGAGTCAGTTGTAAGTTTAGAGTTGAAAGTGGGAAGGTTTTTGGGAATATAATAGAGTGTTTTTGAAACGAGAATGACTGATTCTGCATTCAACATTCAGCATTCAGCATTCAAGAGAACCTGTCGCGTTCCTTGATGTTCAAATAAACCATATTACCAAAAATGTGGGGCATATCAATAATAAGGTGCTTTTCAAAAACGCTTCAAAGATAAGGATTTTTTGGGTATTGGTAACGGCTTCAACAAGTTTTTTCTATTTTTGCTCCAAATTAATTCCAAATGAAAAAACTGCTCCTTACATTGTTGGTTTGTCTTGCGTCCACTACAGCCTTTGCCGACACTGTTTTCACCGAAGGCTTCGAATATGCCAACCACGACTTTGGAACCCCCATCGGATGGATCTGTAACGACAGTTCGTGGCGCTGCGGCTATCTTGAGAAAGACCACAACCGCATCCCGCACACGGGCAACTGGTATGCCTTTAGCGATACGGACAATGCGTGGATGTTCATGCCCTTCTCGCTGTTCTCGCGTATGCAATATCGCTTCAGCTGCTGGGCCATCTCCGACGGTGACTGCCAGCTTGAGTTTTGGACGGGCACGGATGCCAGCCCCGAGAGCATGCATACCTTGCTGCTTTCAACTCTAGTCGGTGGAGGCGAATACGAGAAATGCTCTTCCTATGTCGACACCATCCCTGCAGGATGCCAATATATTGCCATCCATGCTGTGACAGGCTCTGGAGCCAGTCATCTCACCATCGACGACATTGAGATCGAGATGGTGGAGCAATACACCTTTGAAGCCACGGAGATCACAGGCGACACAGCCATGTATCCCGGCACAGAGGCCACCTTCCGCTTCCTCATCCACAACACGGGCTACGACCCCGTCGACATCACGGTACACCCTTCCGACGAGTTTTTTACTGACTTCGGTTTCTACCACGAAGGCAGCATGGCGACCACCTTCCCCACCCAACCCGATGAGACTATAGAAGTAACCGTCCACACCACGCTGCGCCCCGAGGTGGAACCTGGTACAATGGCTTGGCTCGACATCCGGATGACCATCCCATGCAACTGCAACACCGCCTTGGTCACCTTCTGGGTGACACCGCTCGATCCAACGGCTGTTTCGGAAGACGAGTCTATGGTCAGCCTCTTCCCCAACCCCACCACCGACTTCGTTACCATCGAAGCGGAAGGGCTGCGACATGTCGACGTGATTGACGCAACAGGAAGATCGATAAAGAGCGTCCCCGCTACCGAAAACGCTCTTCAACTTGACTTGACCGGCCTGAGGCCTGGCATTTATTACATCTCGGCCAAGACCTGTTCCACTTCCTCTTTTGTGAAGTCGATCCTGAAGATGTGATTCGGCTCCAGGTAACAAACCTCATGCTCAGCTTGGAAACGTTTCTCGCCACCGCCCGTGATATTGAGCATCACCACGTCATCGGCTTTCACTACACCTTTCTCTATCGTTTGTTGCAATGAAGCCGTGGCCACCGCTGCGGCATGGTAGATGTCGATGCCTTCAGTTTCCTCAAAGAGGGCCTTGGCGGCATTAGCTTCAGCGTTGCTGACGGCGAGGATGTCGCCATGGGTGTCCTTCAAGGCGTCGTAAAGTCCTCCTGCGAGGCTGTATGGCGGCTTGCGGTTGGAGAGCACTGGGGCACATATCTCGGCAGCATCGCGGCGGGCTTGATCAGGATCGTAAGGCAGCATGACTCGCGAGTCGGCACGCCAGGCGTCATACATCGGCACAAAGGGTTTGTTTTGCGACACCATAAGGCGGGCCATGTGAGTGCCGAAGCGACCGTCTTCGATGAAGCGCAGGTTGGCCTCCCATGCGGCAATGGCACCCGTGCCACTACCCACGGCTTGGAAGTAGAAGTCGGGTGTGCGGCCGATGAAGGTCGTGGCCGACATCATTGTGGTGCCCATGCCGTCGCGACGCGCGATGTTCTTGGCACCGCCTTCGGCGAGGTAACCTTCGAGTTCACAGACCACATTTGACAGGTTGATGGCGTCGAAGTAGTCGCTGCCTCTCTCGGTGGTGATGAGTTTCACGCAGGGATTCAAAGGCTTGTCAAACCACAGCGCGTTGATGTTGTCCTGCGGCACACACAGCAACAGCTTGATGCCATTATCGGAGCACACCTTGGCGAAGGCGCGGGCCGTGTTGCCAGCCGAGGCCACCACAAGCACTTTGTCCTTCATATCGTCGCCCAAGCGGGCGCACACCGAGTAGGCCTCCATCTCCTTAAACGAGCAGGTCGTCATGCGGGCGTTGCGCTCCGGCCACCAACCGTTGAAGGTGAT
The DNA here is from genome assembly GCA_947303625.1 of uncultured Bacteroidales bacterium. GTDB lineage: Bacteria > Bacteroidota > Bacteroidia > Bacteroidales > F082 > Limimorpha. The sequence continues at coordinate 48,013 of CAMYYV010000004.1, forward strand.
GTAAAGATTGTTCAGCCCCAAGCGTTGGGCTAAAGCCTCACTCTTGTAGGTAACGGGTTCCGAAGGTTTGTTGAGCATCGTCTTGATGGGCAGCCAGTCGGCATAACGATACAAGCCGAGGCAAGCGCCCTCCTTCACTTCAAGTTGTTTCTTCTCATAAACGGGACGCACCATGCTAGGTTTGTCGCATTGTTTGTCGTCCAGCGTCCAACCTTCGTCATCGAAAAGACGACCCGTTGCAACCGTCTGCAACTGGTATTTCGTAGGAACAAATATCATAATGGTATCTTTTTGCGGTTATTAACGCGCAAAGATACAAAAAGTAAGAAAATGGATAGTAAAGGCATTTACTATTTTTATCTCACCACTATCTTTTGGATGCGGACGTCGTTGGCAGTGACGAGGCGCAGCACATACAAGCCAGGGAGCATCCCTGCTGTAGAGACGTTGCGCGCAACGTCTGTACAACGAATAATGCGTCCCGTTATATCCACAATCTGCAACGATGCACCTTGGCACGTCTCTGCCAGACGGATCTCACCATCGGCATAATACGCGAAGGTATCATTGTCGTCGTTTGCGTCCCCGCAAACGAACACCAACTTGAAGCGATTGGCGTAGTCGGTGGTGCGGGCGTCAAAAGAGTATTGCGCTAGCCCTTCGACGGTCTCAGGGATCAGCAAATCCACATCCGCCCCTGTCAAGTTGTCGACGAGGTGCAGGTAGTCAAGATTGAGGTTGCGTGTGTCGACGCTGAGCGTCTGTGTGCCGTTGCCATGGGTCTCATAGCAGAGATCCAAGGCTTCGGCGCCATCGCGCACCAGCATGACATAGGGCTTGTGTTCAGCGACAAGATAAAGGCCCGAATGCTGTCCACTCATGTCTAAGAGCGGCATGCTGACACCCTCGTTGAGCTTGACGTATGCCTTTTCGTCGCCCACGTTAAGGCAGAGATATTGATCTTCTTCAAAGGTCTCGCCCCGTTTGCTTTGTGGGTTGAGCGTCACCGTCTGGTTGATGGCGTTGGCCTTGACCATAAAGCCGCGACCCACAGGCACGCTGTTGCTGTTGACGTAAGTCCACGCGTCGTCATGGTTGAGGTAATAATAGCCGTCCGACACTTGGCTGCTCTTTGTGAAAGTGATGTCGTGGGCAACAGGATTGCCGAGCATGTTGAAGCCTTTCAGGTCGGCACTACCATTGGCATAACTTAAGTCGACAGTTGCACTGTAGTTGCCGCTGTTGAGGGTGCCGCCCATGCGAAGGGCAGTGCCAGGGTTGTGGGCATAGAGATAGCCCGTGCCACCCGTCAGGGTGAAAGCGTTCGCTTTGTAGTTAATCCATTCCTTTCCTTCGCTATTTCCGTCCTCGTCGTATTTGTAAAGGTCAAAGCTGCTTTCAATCATTGTCCCAGCAGGAGCAAATGACGTAAAAGGAGCGGCGATGGTGTACCAGCCGCCATCGTCAGTGTAGGGGTGAATAGTCTTCTTCATTGTGGCCTTCACGCCTTCGTTATGATGCACAAGCTGACCTCCCTCTTCGATTATCAATTGACTGGCATCATTGCAGGTAGCCGTTCCTGAAACCGTGAGCATGACCCCACTGCCAATAGTGTGCTTGTCGAAGGAAAAAATGTTTGCAATAGTCTCGTTTTGGGTATGATTGTATTCCTCGCCACGGATATACAACTCCACTTTCGCCATATCGCTCGTGCTAGCATAACAGCTGAATATGGGAGAATTGTTGTTGGGATTATAACGGAGATGGTTCCTTGTGTTGGTTCCTTGGGCGATAATGGTTGCAGTGCCATCAGATTCTATGGAAACCGACCACTGACCGTTGGCATCATTGGTGGCTTGTGTCTTCAGGTAGTTTTTTCCGCTACTAGCGGCATACAGATAACCACCATTATTGCCCCAATGAGCATCAAAGAAAGTCCAAGCTTCGCTTTGACCACCCAAAGTCAATTCGCAAACTGCATCGCTGATGGTTCCAATTACTCCATCAGTTATAGAAACTCCTGTAGCAGCTCTATTATTATCGTTCTGCGTCGTGCTCAAGGCCTTCCCTGCTGCTGTGTTCACGATGAGGTAGGTCCTTCCGGCCACGAGTTGATCCGTGGAGGTGACGAGATGATATTGCTGGGCAAAAGGCGCGCCCACATACACGAAAACGGCACTCACTGTGACATTGCTGGCAGGCATCACAAACTGGTTGCCCGTGACATCGATGGGATTGTTCAGGGCATCTGTGACGGTCCAATAATCAAGCTCATAACCAGCATCAGGTGTGGCGGTAAGGGTAACAGTGGCACCTTCTACGGCTTCCTCTGCATTGGCACTGATGCTACCATGTTCGACCTCGGCAAGTGTGATGCTGTAAGTTTCTATCTTTTTGTAGAGTTGAATGGAATTTTGGGTAGAACCATAGTAACGGAAACGATCGGCACTACCATTATACTGTAATGTTGATGTTCCCGTTCCTTTGATGATGATGCTTCCATTGCTCAAAGTGATGGTGTTGAGAAGTGCTGTATTCGAAGCCGTCAATCCATTTGAACTTCCACTATAGCCAATATACTTGCCACTGGCACTCTTGATGGAATAGCCATCTGTCATCGGTGCAATTGTGAAGATGGCAGCGTCTGTCTCAGCAGTTGAACCAATTTGATTATTAAAAATAGACACTGTAATAGTGTTATTATTGGCATCCAAAGTACTCAATGCTCCATTGAAGGCCTTGCCACTATTCTCATACACAATCAAATAATCCCCACTCCAGTCGGTAGGCTCGGTAGTCACCTTCACATAATCGCCATTGCCAATGTTGCCGCCCCCTTGCCAGTTTGGATCCCATATCTTGCGGGCATATTCAGGATGGTCGATGAAGGGGTTGCGGTTGTGTTGGTAATCGCTGTAAATGACATTATTACGATCGATTTCCTTCTGACTCACAGGGTCGCTTTCATTCCAACTCAAAAGCATCTGAATAGCCCAAGGCTCGATTTCCGACTTGTTGGTCATACCACTAGTACCCCAATCGTCATCCTCGGTGTAATAACGCACGCTCATATACATAAGAGCGCGGGCAAAGTCGCCTTTGTATTCATCAATAGGTTCAAAAACGGTGCCATTATAGCCTAACGAAGACTTGCATGTGCCTAATTTAGAGCCGTTTTGCGAAGTCCATGAAGCAGTACTCACTTCACCATAGGGGTAATTGCTCCTTTTGGAGTTCACAAAACCATCGGTAGGAAAGACATGATGCAAGTCGCGGCTTGGGGTAGCTTGGTCATCGCCACTGAACCAACTCTGCGGCCATGAGTGTTCGCGGTTGTAGCAGTCGCCCTCCTGTGTATATTCTCCGCATTGGTTTTGGCCCATCGAGAAGGTATAAGGTGCCGTACCGTTAGGGATGTCGGAATACATATCCCACACTACGCCGTTGCCCTTGTCGTCGGTACTCCAGAAGGCATTCCAGATATTGGCATAGGTAATGGAGGTATGGTTATCGATGATGTCGTGCAGGGCTTGTCGCAGCTCGGTGCCAGTCTTGCCCGAAGCACTGTTGTAATAACCGTTGGGGATTTGAGCCACAATACTCATGCTTGTCAAAGCAAGCAGGAACAGGGTTATCAAGGTTTTCTTCATGACGAAAAGGTGCTTTGAAATAGAGCGGCAAAGATAAGAAATTCTTTTCCTACAAAAGAGGAAAAGGCATAAAAAAGGGTGGCAAATTTGCCACCCTTTCGGTCGTTCACTAAACCTTAGTTTAGTTCTCCAAGGCGCTGCCTTTCAGTGTCGTGTAAGTGATACGGAAGGCACCCACCTTACGAAGTTCTTGTTTCACGTCGGTGACAACACCCATACGGGTATCTTTGTGCACCTTGAGGGCCGTGGTCATGAGCGGGCGGTCGGCCTCAGCACGTGAGTCACGTTCCTTTTGGATCCAGTCGGCGATGTCGGCCGGGCGGGCGAAGGCGTCGTCGAGTTGGATACGCGATTCGTTACCTAACTTGGCATCTTTCGGCGGACCGATGTAGATGGAGCTCACCAATGACTTGTGCTCGAGTTTTTGGATCTCGGTGGCCTTAGGCATGGCGTTCTTCACCTTCAGTTCCACGTCGCGCATGGTGGTGGTGATCATGAAGAAGAATATCAACATGTAGACGATGTCGGGCAGTGAGGAGGTGCTCACTTGCGGCACTTCCTTTTTACCTTCTTTTCTGAATTTTCCCATATTCTATCCTCCTTTATGTTTTAGTACACAACGGGTTCGGCCTCGCTGATACGCACAGGCACGGCCTCGTTGATAGCCTTGGTTTGTTCTTCAGTGAGTTGGTCGAGGTGCTTGTGGAACTTCTGCCAAGCCAGTTCTTCCTTCATTTCATTGAAGGCACGGGCCAACTCGTTCTGCACACTGATATACATAGCATACGACGTACCGCGGTCGTTTTGGAGGGAGATCACACCCTTCGACATGAGCACATCGCCCACAAGGTCAAAGGTCTTGGGCTCCACTTCAGGAGCGGTTTCATCGTTGGGTCGCGGCGTCATGAAGTGCTTAGCCTCGTCCTTGAGCATGCTCAAGTCCATAGGCCTGTTATTCACCAACAGACGGTCGCTCTTGTTTACCATCACATTCATCACGTTTCTTTCCTTGACCTTGACATCCTCGACGTTTTGCTCGACGGGGGGAGGCAGACGACGGGTGATACCGTAGTCCACGTCCATCGAGGTCGTCATCAGGAAGAAACACAACAGCAAGAATGCTATGTCAGCCTGCGAACTCGAATTGATTTCTGGTGTTTTTCTTGCCATGATGAAATGATTTACTTTTTAACTGCCTTGTAGATGACTGAGAAAAGGATGGAAAGAAGGGCTCCTATAAAAGTGACAACAAAGAAGTTAATGCCATATTCAACAAAATAGTAGGTCAAACGCGAATATCCTTCTTTCATGTCAGCTGGATAGTTGGTATTGGGATCAAAGAAGCTCAAGGCCTTACAATCCCTCAAACACTCTTGGGCCCATCCAAGAACGCTATTCGACATCAAGAATGCAATAGCTGCAATAACAACAAATGCAATGACAGCAATCAGCAGTGTCTTACCATTGACGCCTCTAACGCCAGCAGTGAAGAATACTGAAAACAGTGCAACCAAAATGCCAAGTCCAATCAAGATGACGCCCCAAATCAAGAACAAGTCTGCGCGAGGCGTGGGGTTACCGAGTTCAAATTCCGGCTTGATCGTACCCACAACGAGGTAGAACAGCACCGCAATGACGACAGTAACCAGCGCCAGGGCGAGAAGTACCCATTTTGAAATCTTACTGTTCATGATTAATACTTGTTTTATTTGTTGTACTTAGCGAGAATGTCCATGAACGAGATGGAAGCGTCTTCCATGTCGTTGACGATGCTTTCGATTTTAGCAGCGATGAAGTTAAAGAAAATCTGAAGGATAATAGCAGCGATAAGACCGAACACGGTGGTCAACAGAGCGACCTTCATACCAGAGGCCACAACCGTGGGGCTCATGTCACCAGCGGCGGCGATGTCATCGAAGGCCTGGATCATACCGATAACGGTACCCATGAAACCGAACATAGGAGCCAAGCTGATGCAGAGGCCGACCCAGCTCAAGCCACTTTCGAGCTTGCCACCAGCGACGGAACCGTAAGACACGATGGCTTTCTCGACTTCTTCGAGCGACTGGCCGTCTTGATAACGGATGAGACCTTGAGTGAAGATGCTGGCCACAGGACCGCGGGTGTTCTTGCAGAGATTCTTGGCGCCTTCAACGTCGCCTTTCTTCATCTTGGATTCGATACCAGCCAAAAGCTTCTTCGAGTTGGAGGTAGCGAGGGTCAGATAGATGATTCTCTCAATGGCGACAGCCATACCAATAAGGAGGATGACCAACACGATGCCCATGAAACCAGGACCACCATCGATGAACTGCTTCTTGATGGGTTGAAGGAAAGTCTTGTGCTCAGGCTCAGCCGGGGTGTTAGGCGTAACGTTTTCGGTGGTCTCGGCAGGAGTCTCAGTAACAGCAGCTGCTTCGGTGGAATCGTTCTGAGCAACCACTTGCTCGGTTTGCTGTTGCTCGGTTTTTTGTTGAGCAACGACGAGATTGCTGACACCAAAGGTCATAAGGCCAGCAACCATGAGG
>CAMYYV010000005.1 GCA_947303625.1 uncultured Bacteroidales bacterium
AACTTTTTTTTCACCATCCATACAGTTCTTTTTTATCCATTTTTAAACAACTTCTAAGATTGTGAAGAAAAATCAATTTGCTTACAATCCATCGCGAATCAATTTGGGCTCTATAGCTTTGAGGACTGACGAAGATTGCATCGTTTCTCCGATGTATGTTGTTTTTGAGGTGATAGACACGGAGAAACTAATTCCTGAATATCTATTGCTTTGGCTTTCTCGTTCAGAATTTTTCAGAAGCACGTTGTTTTATGCATCTGGTTCTGTGAGAGATACATTTGGATTTAACGATATGAATGACGTAGAAATTTCAATACCAGACATTACGGTTCAGCGCGAAATCGTTAATATCCACCGCTGTTACATTGAACGGCAAAGAATTGCCGTCCAATTGAAAGAGCAGCTGAATAAGCTCTGTCCAATTCTTATTAAAGGTTCACTTCAAAACTAATACCTGAAGCATTATGGCAAAGCATCATTTGAAACAAATGAACGGCCACTTTGTGGAAAGCGACTATGAGGACGCACTCATCTCGTTCCTCGAACAGGAAGAATGGCAGTACCTCTATGGCGATAATATCCCAAGGCCGAACCGCAAGGAAGTCCTCTACATGGATGACCTTATCCAATACCTTGAAAAAAATAATCCTGATTTAGACGATGAAGACATTTGCCAGATTGCTGAAAAAGTTCGCTTGGTAGGTGCCGACACAGACTTCGCCACGCTGCACAAGGTGTACGGTTGGATGGTGGATGGCCTTCAATATGTGAAGAAGGACAGCACCGCCAAAATGGTGCAGCTTATTGACTTCAATAATGCTGAGAACAACATTTTCAGAGTGGTCAACCAATATACCATTGAGTACATCAACAACGGCGCGGTGAAAAACCGCAGACCCGATGTGTTGCTTTTCGTGAATGGTATGCCGGTGTGCGTCATCGAGCTGAAGAATCCAGCCGATGCCAACGCCGACATTTTCGATGCTTGGGAGCAAATCACTATCCGCTACTGGAGAGACATTCCGCATCTGTTACACTATTGTCCGCTTGCCTGCATCAGCGATGGTGTGAAGACCCGCTTGGGCACAGTGCGCGCCCCTTACGAGCATTTCTATGCTTGGAGGCGTGTAGAGGATGGCGACAAAGTTTCGATCATGCCATTCGATGAACTTCAGACCATGGTGAAGGGCGTGTATCGTCCTGAGCGTTTCCTTGAAATCTTCAGGGATTACATCTATTTCCAAGACAAGAACTACGACCGTGACGAGAAGGAGATTGTGTGCCGTTATCCACAGTTCTTTGCCGCACGATTGCTACGCGAAAGCGTCATCAAGTCAGTCAAAAGCAAGAGCGGAAAAGGCGGCACCTACTTCGGCGCCACGGGCTGCGGAAAAACCTATACGATGGCCTTCTTGGCGCGACAGCTCTCCATGCGCTGCGCTGCCGAGATAGGCTCGCCAACCATCCTGATGATCGTTGATCGAGAGGACCTTCAAAAACAAGGTGCCAAGTTGTTCACCAAGAGCACCGAGTTCCTTGGCTTGGGCGAGGTGATGATAGTGCCGAGCCGTAAAAAACTACGTGAAGAGTTGAAAGTGCGAGAGAGCGGCGGTTTCTACATCTGCACCATCCAGAAGTTCTGCGACCGCAAGGACGACCCTGTTGGACTCATCAACAGCCGCCCCAATATCATTTGCTTCAGCGACGAGGCACATCGTACACAGATAGAAGGCTCGCGCCGCATCCAGTTTAGCGAGGATGCCGACGAAAACATGAAGGCGATGGTGTCGAAACCCTACGCCAAGGTGCTTCGTGAGGCGTTGCCTAATGCCACTTTCGTGGGATTCACCGGCACGCCCATTGCCGAGACCTACCAGACCTTTGGCGATGAGATCGACCGATACACGATGGACCAGGCCGTAGCTGATGAAATCACTGTCCCCATTAAATATCATCCACGTATCGCCAAAGTATTGCTCAACATGGAGAGGGTGAAAGACATTGAGGCATACTATTCAAAATGCGCCGAAGAAGGATCCACGCAAGAGGATATTGTCAAGAGCAAGAAGGCAATGAGTTCGTTGGAAGTGCTGTTGGGTGAGCCAGACCGCCTTGACAAATTGGCGGTGGACATCCACGACCACTATGTTTCAGCGGTGGCCAACGACCCCGACCGTGTGCAGAAAGCCATGGTGGTTTGCGCTAACCGTAAGATTGCCTATGACTTGTTGCAGAAGTTCAAGGAGCATTATCCCGAGTGGTTCGAGGAACGGAAGACACCTGAAGGTGTTGTGGTATCGCCCGAAAAGCTGAAGGAGCTGAAAGAGATGCCGACCATCGCCATGGTGGCCAGCGTGGGCAGCAATGACCCAGCCGACATGTATAACTATCTTGGCGGCGTGAAAAACGACCAGCGGAGCGAGGCGTTGGATGCAGCCTTCAAACAGGAGCATTCCAATTTCCGCATCGTCATCGTGGTGGACATGTGGATCACCGGCTTTGATGTGGATTGCCTTACCTATATGTACAACGACAAGCCGTTGCAGAAGCATTCACTCATCCAGACCATCAGCCGTGTGAACCGCAAATATCCAGGCAAGGAGTTTGGACTGATTGTCGATTATATCGGCATCCGCGACTACATGCTGGAGGCCATGAAGATGTATGGCGGAGGTGAAGATGGTAACAGTGGTGGTTCGTTGGCTCCTACACCAGATGACATCGAGCAGGCAACGCTCATATTCCGCGAGCATTTGGCCATTCTCAAGAATATGTTTAAGGATTACGACTTAACGCCGTTCCTGAATCCCGACACTGACCCAGCCACACGATACACGCTGTTGGCTAAAGCGGCTGAGTTTGTGTTTGCTTCCACCGAAATTCTGAACTCGGTGAGCAACGATGGAAAGAAAACTAAGAAGGTCAGCTTCAAGACCTATTTCCTGAAAACGGTGAAGCGAATGCGCAAGGCCTATGACCTCTGCCAGCCTTCAGGCGAATTGGGCGATGAGGAAGAAGCATTGGCACAATGCTTCATGGCCATTGCCGGCATGATCTATAAGATGAATGGCACCGACGCGCCCGATACCGACACCATGAACCGCCGAGTGGCGAAGATGGTGGAGGAAGCTTTGAAATACAACAATGTGGAGAGCATCCTTGAAGAGGGCGACGAGATGGACATCTTTGGGCCTGAGTTTACCGAACGCCTTTCGGACATCAAGATGCCTGCGTCGAAATTGGAGATGCTCGTCATGTTGCTGCGTAAGCAGATCACGGAATACAGCAAGACCAACCAGCTTGCCTCAAAGAGATTCCAAGAGTTGCTTGAAGCTACTATCACTCAATACCATGAGAGAAGAAAATTCCTTTCAGAGCAAGAGGCAGGTGCCACCCAGGAAGAGACATCTGAGAGTATCATCAAGACTGCGACAGAGCAGGCCCTTGGCATCCTGAAAGAAATGCAGGCCGACCGAGAGAGCTTCCGAAAGCTGGGCCTCACCTTTGAGGAAAAAGCGTTCTACGACATTCTCATTCACTTGCGCGACAAGAATAACTTCGTATATGGCGAGGACAAGACCGTTGACGGAATCGTGGTGAATGAGAAGTGCAAGAGCCTTGCGCGAAAGATTAAGGAAATTGTTGATGTAAAATCGTCTTTCGCCGATTGGCTCAACAACCAGCGTGTACGTGACCAATTGAAACAAGACATAAAGATCTGTCTTGTGAAGAACGGATACCCGCCACAATATACGCCTGAGGTGTTCCGCGAGGTGATGGAACAGGTTGAGAACTTCAAGGAGAATGAAGAGGAAGACGAGCATACTGTGCAATTGTATGCTTACGAGGGAGAGGGTGAGACTAATATGGCGGCTGAATCGATTGAAAGATGACCAAGAAGCTGAGAAAGGAATGTTGTTTTTATTGAGCCGTAAAGTGAAAAGTGGTTTTGAGGATTTAAGGATTTGAGGAAATGAGGAAGTCACAATATGGTTTTTGACGGATAAAGCCGAGAAAAGTTTTTTTCTCGGCTTTATTCTTTAGAAAAAAAATGCAGATGAGAGACGACAATTTATAAGGGCAGTCCTCCCCTATCGTTTATTCTGGTGTCTCTTGCGTTTCTTGGGAGCCTTGCGCTCATAAGGCTTGGAAGAGATTCTATACTCGTGGTCGTCGATACCTTTGCTTTCTAACGCTTTGACAAGATCACTAAAAAGATGGTCTTTCATCGTTCTAATAGTGAAACGCCTGACAATCATAAATTCGCGTTTTACGACATTCGCTTTTTTCAAGATGGGCTGGATGGCTTGATGAGCTTCGTTTGAGCCCGTTGTGATTTGGATTTTGTAGTAGGTCATGATTTTAGAGATTTTGATGGTTGTTTATTGGTGTGATGCCAGGGGTTGACACCCCTGGTTAATGTTGTGTCACCCCTACGGGGTTGCGTGAGACAGTTTGCAGTTTGTTGATGGAGTATTCTAGATGGTGTACGCCTGCGCATTGCGCGGCGTTGTTGACCACCTCGACGAGGTGGTCATAGTCGGACTGGTTGATGGTGGCTGAGAAGGTTTTGTCGCAAACACCAATGAAACCGGAGATGTTGGCGACTAGGGCGGGACGAATGGCGCGGTACGCGGCTGTCGTCTGGGCTTCGATGAGAATGGTGACTTTCATTGTGTTTGCTTTTGATAGTTATCGATGGCAGGGTGAGCCAGGAGGCCGGACTTGCAGAGTTCGGAGATGTAGCGCTCAGCGGTCTTCTCCGTTACGCCGAGCGAAGCGGCGGTTTGGAGATAGGCTGCGCGGTCGAAGGTATCAGGAAGGGCAGCGTAGAAGGCCTGACGGCGGTCGTTGGTGTTGCGATGGCCATTGGGCTTGCGGAACTCATGGCGCGGCAAGGTCTGAAAGACCGATGCCGTGTGCTGCAGCAGGACTTTGATCATCGCCAAGGCGGTGGCAAAGTCTGCATCGGCACATTCAAGGATGGATTCAGGCTTCTTTCCTTCCACGTTGACGACAGGCAACGGGAAGGTGCTTTCGTCCATCTGACGGAGCACTGTCAGGATCAACGCGAAGCGAAAGAGGATGAGGCCAAGGCGACGTACAGAAGCAATGATGTCGTCGCCGAAGATGTTGGCGTATTCCACCTGTGTCATCGTGAAGAAATCATGGAACCGCTGCCGTTGGCCAGCGGTGAGCTTGAAATGGATGATTGGCTCTGACAGCATCTTGTGGAATTTGTAGAAGTCCTCCCCTATCTCCTTAAAGACTTCATCTGCGGTGGTCTCGTTCTCATCGAACATGTCGCGCCACACGATTTCCATGGGCATGACATAGAAGATGAAACGGCTGAAAAGGCCGTTTTCAGCTGAAGGGATGAGATTGAAGACCTGTTCAGGAGTGCCGGACAGGATGGCCGAGAACTTGGGCTTGAGGATTTCCACATATTCGCGGTCTTTCTTGCGGAGGTAGGAAATCATCTCGTGGTGAAATGCCTTACGGAATCCATCGGAGTAGTTGCCGAGGTCTGAATTGAAAGCGTTGGCCAGGGTGTCGCCTTCTGTCTCGAACAGAAGGCCGACACCGTCGTTTTGGGCAAGCGTTTGATAGACCACGGTGGCGGTGCTGTTGGCAGGGATGAACAAGGTGAGGAATGGCGGTTGCTCTGGCTCTTCCATATCACCGTTTTTCTTGTTTTGGTTGTACTGCCGCAGGTCCTGCTTATACTGCTCCATGGATTGGCGGTACTTCTCTTTGAGTTCGCGATGAATCGGCGCAGCGAGATGACGGCACAGGGAAAGCCGTCCTTTGCCAGCCGATGCGCGGGCGGTAACGTATAGAAAGAGGTTGGAAAAGACCTCGCGGCGGTCATAGATGCCGTACACTTTCGGCAGACAGGCCGAAAAGACGGTGAGGGAACCGAGGATGAGCAGATCTGCATCGACATCTGAAACGGCATCGGCGACGATGCGTTTCAGTATGTCGGGCAGCTGCTCCCTGACGTTTTGGGAAAAAGTGTCGATTTTGACCGCTTTTGACATCCTCAAATCCTCACCGTCCTCAAATTGGAGTTGTGAGGATGATTTCTTCGGACTGTGGGCCCCTTTGACTCCCCAGCCTTCGGCGCCCCCTCTCAGAGTGGGACTTTCCCAGTGCACACCATACGTTTGGGCGATGTGAAAGAGGGTGCCGAGGGTGATTTCACGACTGCCGTCATTAAGGCAGTGGGAATACTGACGGTCGGTCTCTTCATACTCGTAGTGGGGATTGAAGCGGCTGAGCCGGTGGAAGATGTAGCGGCCATCTTCGCCAAGTTCTGAGACCAGGGCGAAGGCGATGGACAGCCAATCGTCGTAAGTGGACGTGATGTCGATGCCAGAGGCTTCGACAGCATCCACGACAGCGAGGATGGAGGAAAGATTGGATGACGCGGCCACGGATGGAGAAAGTGCTTGCGGCACTTTCTCCGCCGGGGCAGCGTTCCAATCGTCAGGATTGAAGACTTGATTGCTCATAGTAACGATGGATTAAGGAAGGCAGATGGGTCATGAGGCAGGAAACAGGCGCGGGAAAGGTTGCGGCAGCTGCGGTCAATCTGAACACCGTAATGATTGAAGATGTAGTTGTAGAGGCTGGCGAAGAATCTGACCTGATAGTCGCCGTATGACTCGCCGTCTTTGCCATAGCGTAAATAGGAGTCGTGGAAAGAGATTACCCATTTGAGGCCGTCGCCCGAAGGGCTGCGGAAGAGCAAAAGCGTTTCAAAATACTGATCTTGTTTCAGGGCCTCAAAGGTACCTTCAACATCCTTCAGGTGGTCGAAGTCGAGGCAGATGTAGCCGGAATGCTGAATGATGGCTTTGTCGATGCGGACGGAGAAGATGCCGGAGAAGGTGCAATAGTCAAACATGTTGGCTTTGTACTGACGGCGGTACCGCTCATCCTTGATGGTGCGGTACTCGTTGGTGCGGTCCTTGGCGTAGTTACAGATGATGTAATTGTAGACATCAATCAAGTTGACGACCTGGTAAGGGTATTTATTGGTGATAGGTCGACGAAAGATATTGAAGCCTGGCAGATTCTGAAGGTTGCAAGTGGGCGACGGCTTAACAGCATAGTTGTCGGGAGTTCCCCAAAAGTACATCGTTGGGGTCTTGGATTTGTCGATATTCATGGTTTATAGGTTTGATAGTGAGAGTACATGAAGCGTTCAATGTCTTGACGCAGGAAATAGATTTTTTTCTTGATGCGGCAGCATTTCAGCTCACCTTCTATACACCATTCTTTTAGGGTGTTGCGGGTGAGGTGGAGCATGAGCATCAGGTCTGATAGTTCAATCCAATCGTAGAGGACCGGGACTTCATTAGTGTCTTCAGTCATCATCGTCAAGGCCTCCAAATTCCAATTGTCGCCGTTGCGCGAGGATTTTGGCATCTTCGATGGCATTAAGCTCCTCACGCGACATGTGGCGGCTTGAAGCTATCCAAGCGTCTATTTCAGATTTCTTGAATCTGACACGGCGGGTTTCTTCATCTTTATAAAAAGGGATGTAACCGAGCCGCTTCCAGCGGCGAACGGTTTGATGGGAAGGATGGTCGGGATGGTAGGCGCAAAACTCCTCAATGGTCATGTAAACGTCTTTCTCGGACTCCTTTCCCCTGATTTCTTTGCAGATGGATTTGATCTCTGCGATGCCGTCGAGGATAACAGAGACGGCTTGTGGGAGTTGGTCAAATGTGATTGTGTCTAACATAGTACGTTGGTTTTAGGCGTGAGCAATCGACCCACGGCGGTTAAATCGTGGGCAAAGATTGGGGTATGTTGACAATAAATCCCTTGACTAAGGCTGGACTAAAGTCGTTTTTTTACATTTTCAACACCCCTTGTGAGTATTCCTTAGCATCAGCCTTGGTGCTTTTACCAGCCTTGTCTTTAGGGTCTTCACCCTTAAAAAAATAATCACGGGCTTTTTCTTTCATCGTATCGAAGTCTTTCAAGTATGTCTCCTCTTTTACTTGACGGCCCTCGTAAAGGAGATTGCTGATGGTAGAGGTCTTCTGTGCATTAAGGAAACAGCAGAAAGAAGAAGCCAGATCTTCAAATTTCTCTACGTATTGGTTTCTCTCATCGAGAAAGATATTTAGCTTCCACATCGTTCGTAAGATTTTTATAAACCTTGAGGTTTGGCCATCGCGGAGATGGAACCTGCTTGTGTAAAGGACGGTCTCAGAGCGCAAGAAAGCGTGTTCCTTGGCCATTTGGAGGATTGTATGCCAGTCGCCTTTCTCAAAGGCGATGGCAGCACTTACGATGTCCAGGACCAGCTTTGCATCGTCTGGAGGCAAGCGCTCAGAGAGGAGGATGAGGGTCGGGATTTTGACGCATCCACTATCCCCAAGGGAATTGCCGGACTGCGGCAGAGGCAGGTATGGATGCTCATCGAAGCTGATGGTGCCAGGGAACTCCCGAGACAGTTTGTCGGCATCCTCTATTAAGAGAGAGGAAAGCACAGGCATCTGTGCTTCGAGCATGGCACGCACATTCAATAAAAAAGGCCGCAGCATGGCGGCCTCTTTGTGGAATGATAGCAAGTAGTAGACGAAGCAATAATGAAGGAGGGAAGATCGTGGCGCGCTCCCACCCATCGATGGAAGCGACGCACTTCGGGCGTTTCGGATGTCAGGCTCGGCCAGGACATTGATGCAGGTTTGGTATGCCTCGTTGAAAGCTTCCAAGATGGTTTCATCAGGAAGGTTGATGTGGGCCTTGAGGCAACGGTAAAGGAAATGGTTGGGAAGGTTTTCGGAAACGAAATCGGCCACTGATTTCCTTTTCGCGAATTGGAATCTTAGATGAGCCATAACTGAAGAGTTTAGAGGGTCACGGTGGCGACCGGTGTTTCAGTCACAAGTATAGGCAAAAAAGTGGACGTTCGTGAGCAGCTCCTTTAGGGGTAAAGGGATGCGAAATCCGTGTCAACGGAGAGAAAAAAGTCATCATTTTTGACATCCATTTTCGATGTCGGTGTCAACGATTGTGCAAATTTTTGAAAATCGGTTGACACGTGGTTGACACGGCAGGGGGACTTTTGGGAAATAAAAAACCCTAACTCGTTGATTTTCAGAGTTAGGGATTTTTGTTGAGCGTGCCCCGAACAGGAGTCGAACCTGCACACCTCTCGATATACGCACCTGAAACGTACGCGTCTACCAATTCCGCCATCGGGGCTTGGTGATTGTGCCCAGGACAAGAGTCGAACTTGCATGCCGTAATCGGCACCACCCCCTCAAAGTGGCGTGTCTACCAATTTCACCACCTGGGCTTGAAATCGGCGGCAAAAATACAACTTTTTTCATTGCCACAAGCATTTTCAAGAAAAAAAATCTTCCTATGCCACATTCTCCTTCCAAGACATAAATTCAAATGAATATAACACACAAACGTATTCGACTGATTTTCAACACAAATAACTAGCAATAATCACGAATTTCTCATGATTTTTATTTTTGATAGTTCGTAGCTAATTCATGGTCATTCGTATTTAGAAAAGAAAAACGAAAATAATTGCGCGTTTTATGGTAAAATTCCTTAATTTTGAAGCCTTTAAAACCTAATGATTATGCTTACGGAAAAAGACCTACAACAGCTTTCGGAAAGAAACATCACTGAGAATCAAGTAATAAGCCAAGTCGCACAATTGAAAAGAGGCACGAAATTCGTCCAACTGATGCGTCCCGCCACCCCTGACGACGGCATCCTCCGCATGGACGAGGAAACCGTGAACATGATGACAGCCGTGTTCGATGCCGACAAGGAATTCTACCAGTTCACCAAGTTCGTCCCCGCCTCGGGCGCAGCCTCGCGCATGTTCAAAGACTTGTTCGCCTTTGCCGACAGCGGCGAAGACACCAAGTTCACCGACATCTTCTTTGCCCACATCCACAGCTTCGCCTTTTTCGATGACCTCAACGAGGCAACCAAACACCTCTATGGCCTCGAGGTCGACGCCCTGTTGCAACAAGGCCACAAGGTGGACGTGGTGAAAGCCCTGCTCCTCGACGACGGTCTCAACTACGGCAAACTTCCCAAGGCGCTACTGAAGTTCCACCACTACCCCACCTTCAACCGCTTGGCCCTGGAGGAACATCTGGTGGAGGCTGCCCGCTATGCTACTGACAACGAAGGCGTGGCCAAGCTCCACTTCACCGTGTCGCCCGAACATGAGGAACCATTCAAAAAGACCGTCGATGCACTGATCGCCGACTACGAGAAGAAATACGGCGTTCACTACGACATCACCTATTCCTGCCAGAAGCCTTCCACCGACACCGTGGCCATTGACGCCAGCGGTGAGTTGTTCCGCGAGACCGACGACAAGATTTTGTTCCGCCCAGGCGGTCACGGAGCCCTCATCGAGAACCTCAACGACCTCGGCGAAGAGATCGTCTTCATCAAGAACATCGACAATATCGTGCCTGAGACCAAAGCCGCCACGACCATTGCCTATAAGAAAGTGCTGGCCGGTCTCCTCCTCCACCTGCAACAGCGTACCTTCGAATACTTGGAGATGCTCGACCAAGGCGCCGTCAGCGCCGACGAGCTCGACGAAGCCCTGCGTTTCGCCAAAGAGGACCTGATGATCGACATCCCCGACTTCGTGAACGAATACAACGACATTGAAAAGATCGACTACCTCTACAATAAACTCAACCGCCCGATGCGCATCTGTGGCATGGTGAAGAACGAGGGCGAGCCCGGCGGTGGTCCTTTCTGGGTGAAGAACGACGACGACGAGGTGTCGCTGCAGATTATCGAATCGTCACAAATCGACCACAACAATGCGCAACAGGAGGCCATCTTCCAAGGCTCGACACACTTCAACCCCGTCGATCTGGTGTGCGGTTGCTGGAACTACCAAGGCGAGGCCTTCTGCCTGACCGACTACGTCGATACCAACACAGGCTTCGTCTCCAATAAGTCGAAAGATGGCCGCGAACTGAAGGCTCTCGAACTGCCTGGGCTCTGGAACGGCGCCATGGCCGACTGGATTACCATCTTCGTTGAAGTGCCCATCGAGACCTTCAACCCGGTGAAGACCGTGAATGACTTGCTAAAACCCATGCATAACTAACTAATTGAATAACAATAAAACAAACTATATCATGACATTAACCAAAGAAGAATTCAAGACCTTGGTGATGCTTTATGCCGCCAACATCGACGGAAATATCCAATCGGAAGAAGTGAGAATCATGCTTGAGAAAAGCGGTTTCGACACCGTGGAGAAAATGGAGCACATCTTCGCCAAAATGAACGATGCCGAAGCGCTCGAATGCATCCGCGAGAACAAGCCCTTCTATGCCGAAACCGAAGCAGGCCGCCTTGAAATCATCCACGACATCTGCGAGATTATCGAAGCCGACGAGAAGTGCACCCTCATCGAAGAACAGATGGTGAGAGAGATGAGAAGGGTGTTGGAATAAGGCTTCGATCTGAATCTCATCCTAAAGCATGGGTGAAAAACAAAAAAAAGACACAACCGCATGAAGAAATCGCACAAAAGGCACCTGCTCCGTTTCGACCGAGCGTTGTCGAACAGCCTCATCAAACAAATCGGCATCTTAGCCGGCATCTTGCTGGTATCCCTATTGCTTTCGTACCTCTTCCTTTCTTTATCAGGAAGCGACTGGAAGGTGTTTTGCAAGAAGACCGACTTAGAACCCTGGCTGTTGCCCATCTATTTATTGATTGACGGCAATGCCCTCAACTGCCTATACATGGGAGGTCATGTTCATGGCTGGATGCTCATCGCCAGCAGCTTGACCTATTTGTGCGGCATCCTCATCTTCAACGGCATGCTCATCGGTGTGATCACCAACGCCATCGCCGACCGTGTCGACAGCTACCGGAATGGCCTCACCCATTATCTTTACTCGGGCCACTACATCATCATGGGATTTGATGACATGGTTCCCTCTGTCATTCGCCACATCTTCGACAAAGACAAAGACGCCTATGTCCTACTGATGAGCGCCGTCGATGCCAACAGCATCCGCGAGAAGCTTCGCAAGACCTTCTCGGAGGAGCAAGCGGAACACATCATCATCAACTACGGCCTGCGCACCTCCAAAGACTTCTACGCCGACATCCATCTTGAGGCCGCCGAGGAGGTTTTCATCGTTGGTCTCAGGTCGCTGCCTGCCCACGATGCCATGAACATCGAATGCATCGACAGTATCTGCAGCTACCTCAAAAACGACGTCAAGCAAGGACTCAAGCCCAAACGCATCACCTGCGTCTTCGAGGACTTGGACACCTATGCCTCCTTCAAGACCACCGAGATCTTCAAACATGTCGGCGATCTGGACATCGAGTTTGTACCATACAACTTCTACTCGGGATGGGCCAACCAAGTGTTGCTCACCCGACACTACATGGAGAAGAGCCGTCTCGACGAGTCGTTCCCCTACCCTTCGGTATATGGCGACGGTATCACGCCCGACGACAACAAGTTCGTGCATCTGGTATTCGTCGGCATCACCAACCTTTCGGCAGCCTTTGCCGTGGAAGCGGCCAACATGATGCACTTCCCCAATTTCAGTGAAGCCACCAAGTCGCCCAAGACGCGTATCACCTTCATCGACACGGCCGTCGACCAAGAAAAGTCAGAATTCATCACCCGAAACCACCACCTTTTCGAAGTGCAATCCTATCTGCACCTTGACCTCTCCACCGACAGTCAGGAAGCAGCGACCCAAGAACTTATCAGCGAAAGCCTGTCGCGCCAGTTCTCGTGCCACGACTTCCTTGACATAGAATTCGAATTCATCAAAGGCGACATCTTCTCGCAAAAGGTGCAACACGAAATCAGAAAATGGGCCACGTCGACCGATCGTTACCTCTCGCTCTTCCTCACCATGTCGGACCAAAGAAAGAATTTCATGATGGGTATGAACATGCCTGACGAGGTGTATGACAATGAGATTCCGCTTTTCATCCGCCAAACCCGTGCTGACAACTTCGTCACCAACTTGAGGGAAGCCGACGACAAAGTCTTTGGCTACAGCAGGTTCGACGGCGAGCAACTACAATCCTCACAACGCAGGGGACGCTATGCCAACATCTATCCGTTCGGAATGAACGACATGGCATTCAGCACCGACGATACCTCCATCAACAGGGCCAAGCTCATCAACTTCCTGTATAGCACGGCCGACTACAACGACAACCATTTCATGGACATGAAAGAACTCGACGCCATGACACCCGAAAGCATTTGGACGCGGGCCGACGAAGACTGGAACAAACTCACCGTCGCACTCAAATGGTCGAACCTCTACTGTGTGTACAACATCCCCATCAAATTGGCCTCACTTCGCGCCATGCGTGGACTTCAGCCCAACGACTCCAGCCACGACACCGACCTGCTCTCGGAAAACGAAATCAAGATTATGGGCCGTGTCGAACACAACCGATGGAATGTGGAGAAACTCCTGATGGGTTACCGAAAAGCCAACGACGCAGAAGATAAATACTGCTATCCAGACCATGCCAAGAGCCTGAAGAACAATAAGAAACTATATATACACCACGACATCAGACCCTACGACGATCTCGATGAAAGCACCAAGCAATGGGACCTTGAAATCGTCAAATACATCCCTTGGATCCTAAAGATAACAAGAGAGTAACGACTCCTTTCATTGGAGCAGCCTTTCAGACAAAAAAACTTCAAATATCAACCTGCAGCAATACCAAAGAAAAATGGCAGATATAGAAAACAAAGACCTCATCGACATTGACTTAGATGTTGAAAGCATTCTTTCGGAAGACGAAGAACGTTGGGAAGAGCTATTGAATGAAATCATGGCGGGGAACGTCATCCCCGTCATCGGACCCGATTTCCAGATTTCTGACGAAAAGAACTTTCACGCACAACTTATCGACCTATTTGCGAAGAAATTCGGCATTGTTTCCGAAGTAACACCAGGAGCCGGTCCCCAAACCTTTTCTCAGCTGATCTACGACAAAAAGTTCCTGAACACGGCAAAGAAGCCCGATGTCATCTACAAACTCATCTATCAGGTACTTTCGAAGGTCAAGAAAAGACCGTCGGACCTGTTGCTGAGACTGCTGGGCACGAAGAAATTCCCCTTTGTCATCACCACCTCGTTCACTCCGGTGGTCGAGAGCGCCATGAAACAAGTGTGGGGCGAGGATAACGTCTCAGTGCTTCAATTCAGGAACGACCCCAGCCGCGATCTTAAGCCGGGAGAAGGCGACATCATGAACATAAAGATGATGTCATCGCCCACCGTGTTCTATATGTTTGGAAAATACAGCGAAGAGAAAAACAGGTATGTCGTTTCCGATGTCGACATGATGGAGTTCTGCAAGTCGTGGCTTGCCGACCTGAAGACGCCGAGGCTACTCACCGAAGCCATCAAATCACGCTATCTCCTCGTGCTGGGAAACAACTACAGCGACTGGCTGTTCCGTTTCATCTGCTATTCGTTGCGTTCCTCTGCTGAAGACATGCGTTCGTCACTCATGGTCAGTTCGCATGCCGACGACAACGACCCCTTGATCCAATTCCTCAACCGGCTTGAGACCTTCGTCCAAAGAGATCCCGAGTATGTGGTTGGCGAGATCGAGCGCCGCATCACGAAACGCGAAGACCCAGGCAAGCCCAAGGAGACGAACGACATGACATTCAAGACCGACGTCTTCCTCTCCTATTCCAGAAACGACGAGGCTTTCGTCAGGAGGCTCTACGACGTCCTCTCCAAACGCGGCCTTCGCGTGTGGTACGACCGTAAGGACATCAAGGCGGCAGACAATTGGCGGCAGGCCATTACCAACGGTATCAGGACGAGTCGCATCTTTGTACCCATCCTCACTTCCAACATTGAGAACGAAATCATGGAAGTCCACGAATACCGGACCGAATGGAAAGAAGCGGTCTCCATTGCTGACAAGATTGGAGCCCGCACCTTCATCATCCCCATCGTGGAAAAAGGTTTTGATTTCTACAACGAGCTTACCGACGTCCCCACCAAATTCTCTGAACGCAACGCAGTATGGTACGACCACGGCACCAACCTCGAAACTATCGCCGCTGTCGTCGAGGATAAAGTCAATGAAGTTAAATCATTAGAACAGAAAATGAGCCATGGCAAATCCGTCAATTAACACCAACCCTTGGAAAGGACTGAATTACTACAAGGAAGGAGAAGTCCTTTACGGAAGGAACAGCGAGATTGAGAGCCTGTCCCAATATATACTCAACAACACCCAAACCGTCCTATACGGAAAGTCAGGAATAGGCAAGTCGTCCATCCTGAACGCAGGCATCTTCCCCATTGCCCGAAGCAAGGGCCTGTTGCCCGTCCCCATCCGTCTCGACCACAGCAAGGGCAACTCCTATATAGAACAAATACGGACGGCCATCGTAGAAAGTGGTGCCGACGTCCATGAGATCCTTCCGCCCATTGACCCGGAAAAAGAAACGCTTTGGGAACACCTTCACCGCAACATCTTCTTCGACAAAGACGGGAAACGGGTGCAACTACTACTCGTGTTGGACCAATTTGAGGAAATTTTCACCCTGCAACAGGACGAAAGAGTGAAACGGGCCTTCTTCGACGAAATCGCCGACGTCATCAACGACATCACACCTCTGTATATCGTCAAGGCCAACAAAAAAGAAAGCGTCGACAACGTCGGCATCCAAGAAGTCACAGAGAGCCTTGATGACTTGGACATCGACTTTGAGTTGGAAGAAGCCTCCGCGTCAAACCAAGAGAACAGATACCTTCAGAAGATCGACCACCACATGGTCTTCACACTGCGCGAAGACTTCCTGTCGTATCTCGAACGCTATTCCTCCTACATTCCCGCCATGAAGTCGAACCGCTTCGCATTGCTTCCCATCAACGAAGAGCAAGCCGTCGACATCATCATGAAGCCTGTGGAGGGGTTGATTGACAAAGATGTGGCAGAGCTGATCATCCAAAAAGTCACGGGAAAGACGGGATTCCTCATCGACGACGTCCCCGAAATCGAAGTCGACTCCGCGGTGTTGTCACTTTACTTGAGCCGCATCTTCATCAAAAAAGGAGACAAAAACAAAATCACCGCCGACATCGTCAACCAATTCAGCGAGGACATCATCAAGGATTTCTATGTGGAATCCGTCGAGGGGCTGCCGCAAAACGAGATAGAAAAGATCGAGGACCTTCTCCTCACTTATGACGGAAGAAGAAACAACGTCTCGCGCAACGACCTGATCCGAGAAGGCGTTTCACGCGATGTCATCAAGACCCTCGTAGAGGACAAGAAACTGCTTCGGCAGTTCAGCTATCAGGACGACATCCGGGTCGAGTTCATGCACGACATCCTCTGTCCCATCGTTGACGAGCGCATCGACAAAAGGGAAATCGCCAAACAACAAGCCGAAGAGCAAAGGATTCAGGAAGAAAAGCAAAAGCGGCTGCTTGAAGAAGAGCAACGCAAGCGCGAAGCCATCGAGGCCAAAGCCGAGGCCGAACACAAACGCATGGAAGAAGAAGCCCTCTTGCAGCGCCGTAAGAACAGGGTGCGACTGACAGCGGCCATCTCGCTCCTCCTACTCGTCCTTCTGACATGGTTCACATGGTATTTCCTCACCAAGATGGAGTTCAGAGAAAGCTATGCGACTTTCACCTCCGAAGACGGCTGGCCGGTAGGCGTCGGAAAAAGTGTCAAAAGCGCCGATAGGGACCAAATGCCCGTCTTCTACCAACTCGTCAGAAACGGCTATTATAACAGAAACACACGAGTGAACGTCGTCAATGGGGACTGGAACCTGGTTCAAAACGTCTTCGAGCAATCTCCGCTCGTCGGCCTCGACGAGACCGACGGCGCCGACGAATACGCTGCGATCTTTGCCCAGATGCAACGGCAAACAGCCTATTGGATCTACACCCCCGACTCTGAAGGAAAGGTAAGCCGAATCACCGCCTTCGACATCAACGAGGAAGAACTGTATTCCATGCAGTTTTTCCGTTCAGGCCAAACCATTTGGGCCAACTACATCGACAAATACGGACAAGCGCTGAGGGTGAGAGACAACGGTGCTGACCGCATCAAGATCTCAACCGAAGACATCAACGGGCACCAGTACTATTCAAAGTTCTTGTTTTTCAATGCGACCAACGTCCCGGAGACCAACAAAGAAGGCGATTACGGCTACCAATACGATTTAGACCAAAACGGACAAATCGTCGCCACCTATCCCTTGGATTTGTTTGGCGATCCCATCCCGGAAAAAAAGACCATCTTCGAGTCGTATGACGCCTATGGCCGCTGGATAAAATCGAGCAAGGGCCAGATGCATTATTCAAACCGTGCCGTGATTGCTTCTTACGACAATCGCAACGACACCATCAGGTTCGACGGCCAAGGTCATTTAATGCAAGCAACACCGTTGATGGATAATGGCTTCATAGAGATTTTGACCTATTCTGCCAACGACAGTCTACCTTACAGAATCGAGCGAAGAGAAGTGGGAGACCACCAATATACCGTCTCCTATTTCGCCAGCAAAACCGACTCGCCCGATGCATCACGTCAACCCATCATCATCACCAAGACGGATTGGCCACCCTTCCATAAAATGGTTGTAGACACAACCTCGGAAAACGGGTTGACGAAAGTCATCACCAGGTACTATGACGGAAACGGCGCGCTCGTGAAGGACAACGACTATCAATATAACAGCGAGATAGCCTATTACAACAGCAACAACGAAAACGTGAAATCGTTGTGGTACAAAGATAACGACATCGTATATGCATACATTTACGAATATGAAGATGGAAGAATGGTAGCTCAGTCGGTCATGGGTTTGGATGGCCAGCCCATAAGATGCCCGGATTGGGAGGCCAGCGGTCTCAGCTACTATAAGATGCGACTCGTAAGCGACACCTACGACGAACTAGTGGCCATCAGAGGCATCAACGAATTTGGAGATGAATCTCTTATCTCCTTGGAATACGGCAATACCGTGTATAAGTACGACATCACATCCGCCCCCTCTGCCGACACTTCCCTATCAATAACAAATGGGACGTTGCATGCCAGACTAACCTATGTTGAATCTTTGAAACAAATCAAAACACTCAACACGGTGGATTACATTCACATTTTAGACCTTGAAGGGACTTGGTACAAGGCCGGTGTACGCGATGGAGACCTTCTGGTTTCGCAAGGCCCACCATTGAAAGTAGCCCGACCCAACCCAGAAAAAGATACTTATGACCTACTCGAATTCAATGTAGGAAACAACAAAGAAAATGGTGCAATTCCCTATAAGGTGTTCTTTACGGAAAAAGAGATTGATAGATATAACAAAGCCACACAACCATGAAAAAACAGTATTTGTTCGCAGCCCTTCTCCTCCTATTTGCCCTTGCTGCCACTGCACAGCCAAAACCAAAACAAAAAATCGGTGACGTTGACGCCATTGTGAATAGAATACCATCAAACCAAAAAAACGAAGATGATAATAATAAAAACAAAGGGAACTCGACCTTCGACGACAACGAATTGCGCAGAGAAACGACCCAAAGCAAGAAAGTGAGCGATTCGCCCTACCACTCTGAGTATTACAAAAAGATCGTCAACCAACGCGGTCTTTGGAAAGGCGTTGGGAAGCCACTCACAACTGAGCAAAGGAAGCACATTGCCACCTACTATAAATTGATGCGGCCGAATGATGCCCCTGCCTCCTCTCCCTTTACCCAGATGCAAATCGTGAATAACAAGGGAGAGCTGTCGACCGATTTACGATATAGCTATATATACAGCAGTGATGGCTTGCTCTCTGAGTGGGGTGATAAGATTGATGAGATATGCCAAGCGGAAAAAATCATCCACAATGGCATCCTGGTCCAAGAAAACATGTTTGACCAAGAAGGCAACCTGATCATCCAATTCATTCCGACGTTTGTGACCAACGACAGTATTGTCGGACATTTTGTCGGCCCCGACGGACGCATGCCCAAATTAAGGCGCGGTGAGAGAAACACTTATATTAGCATCAAGCTTGACGCTAAGGGATTCTACTCCAAAACCGCCTTTTATGACGAAGACGGAAAACTTGTTAAAAATGGCGACGGCGCTTACACCGAGTTACGAACCTTTGATACCGATGGCAATACCATTATCAGCATGTCGGGTGATGCCAAGGGGTTGCCCATGATTGACGACTGGGGAAACTGCGGCTGGATCTATTCCTATGATTCACAAGGAAACACACTCACCGCATCGTGCATCGACGACAAGGGAAATCCCATGAGAATGCCCACAAAAAAAGCGGAAGCTTCAGGGGTTTGGAGAACCCAGTACACATACGACAAATGGGGAAACAAAACTTCTCAATCCCATTTCGACAACAACGGCCATCCCGATGCCAACGCCCAAGGCATCCACAGGACCCTTTACACCTATAACGATGCCGGCAAGTACCTCTCGATACGCAATGAGGACGTTAATCATCAATTGACTGACAACAGCAGCGGATGGGCTACGCAAGAAAGAGACTACGACAAGGATGGTAACCTCATTTTCTATTGTTTCAAAAACAAAAATGGTCATTATCCCAGTTCATCACCAGATTTTATTTCCGTATCGCATAAGCGATACAACAAGGGCGAAATCACGTTTGACGAAAGGTTCTATTCAACCGATGGAACAGACCTCAAGCCCGCATTGATTGCCCATTATTATCCCGACATCGACAGTGTTTGGAAATACACTGAAGACTATATGATTGTTCGTAATTATTCCCATACTCCAGAGGGGGAAAAATACAATTCAAAGTCAACGTATATATTTCTCGACAACCTGGGTTACACAGGAAGAACCAGCAATGGCAGTGGATTGTATTATAAACTTGTTATCAACAAGGATGAAAATGGGAACATGGTCAGCCGAGAGGCGTTGAGTGAATTTGACGAGCCATCTTATGCTCAATTCGGGGACAAAGAGTCTTCCTCATTCTTCTGCTTTGAAAAAAACGACGACGATTATGACGAAAACAATGAACCAATAGAATACTATAGCACCACCAGACGTAAACTGCACAAATCCTATTACATTGAGGCCTTGACTTCGGAGGCGTTAAAGAACGGCCTTCAAACCGGCGACCTCATCGTCAGGTATGGTGACTGGTATTATCCCAAAACTGAAACCCGCGACCACATGATGGAATTGAACTATGAAATGGTTCGCAAGGCATCCACAAGCAAGACCATAGTAGTCATGCGACACGACCCAAAAACAAAAACCAGCCAACTCATCCCTTTGGAGCTGCCCAAAGGCACCCCTGATCAACTCGGCTTTATTTGTCATTTGGTCTACTTGACCAAACAAGAAGCACAACGGTACAACAACACCATGTCCACATCTCCAATGGTTAAGGACTACAGCCTCACGAAGAATGACACTGACAATGATGAAGGTCAGGAGTATCGTGTTTATTTCTTCATACCCAACAAAGCAGGAAACTCCATGAGAAAAACATTCTTCAACAACGGCTTCCATGATAATGTCATCGCCCTGGCTTGGGAGACCTTCGTTGATGGACAATCCTATTTCTTCAACTATGACGATCCCTGGTTCGACCAAGACGCCCCCTTCTGCAAGGATTTTGATTCCATTGCCCTGTATTATACTGCCGACGGGATCCATACACAGCGGCAGGTATTTAGCAAATGGGCCTTCGAATCAAACAACGCCCGATACACCAGCATTATCGTCAACGACGGAGCCAACATCCAACGCATGTGCGACTCGTTGCAATTAGCACACGCACACGCTCCTATCGCCAACCTCGCTCCCATGAAACTCAGCGAAGCCACCAAAACCTTACTACAGTTAAATTGTTCGAAAAAAACCAAAGAATTAGACGACTGCACCAGAACCGACATCAGGATAGCCAAGACCGAAATGTCGTACGACGAGATGTTGCAAGCCCATCATATCCTAACCCATTTAGACATGAGCGATTACTTTTACATCTATGAGGGCTTAGGTAATCATTCCGCCAACTCTTATGTAAAGGTCAAAGACGACAAGGTCTCCGAGATTGTATGCAATGGAGAAAGTTACCTCATTATTAATACTGCCAATGACAATAAGGATATCTCAAACAAATCCTTCCCTCACAAGTTACCCATCGTAACTGCCAACGAAGAGGGCTTCTATAACGGCATCAAGCTTGAGCCCAACCAGAGCTACGTTGTGATGCAATATGACCAATGGCAGCTTGGGAGTCTTTTCAGTCCCGACTTGATCAGTCCCAACGACGACCACAGCATCACCTTGGCTCCGATACAAGAGAACGAAGACGACAAGAAGCCCTTGGGTAGGGTCAAGAAAGCCAGCTTCACCGGAGCACTCACCCTTGACTACAAGACCATACAAGAGGTTTCATCCACGGTCTTCATCGAAGCCGTAAAGAAAGCCAAGAACCTCAAGTGAACAAAGAAAACCATTGCGACAAACCTACCCCATGAGCAACACCATCCTTATCGTCGGCTCACACCCCATCCGCCAAAATATCGTCAATCAATACGAGACCTTGGGCTGCGACATCGAGATGGCTGACGACATAACCAACGCACAAGGCAAGGACTACCGTGAAATTTGCATCTTGCCACCAAAAGGTGTCGACGACCACGACATACTGCAAGCCATGGAAACCTTCTCGAAGGCCTATCCCGAGACCCCAAGTGACCAATCCAAGCCCTTGTGTCATCTGTTGCTGCACGACAACGTGACGCTATGGCTACTGCAAACCATCAACCTCTATCCCGAGATTCACAAGAAGTTTGAACTGTATGCCTTCACCATGGAAGACCAGTGGGCGAAAAACGTGTTTTGCGGCATGGACCGCAACATCTACCCGCCTTTGGACCGCGAGAAGATTAACGGAAATTCAAACAAGATTGTTCATCTCGTCATCGCCGGTTTCAGCGAACTCGGGGAAAGTTTGGCTATCCATGCCGCCCTTATCGCCCACTTCCCCAACTATGTGCGCAACCAAGCGCTTCGCACCCGCATCACCATCGTCGATAAAGACCTTGCGGCACGAAAAGACGCCTACATACAACGTTATGCCAACCTCTTTGAGCACAGCTACTACCGCTGTATCGACTTGAGCCAACGCTGCATGACGCTTTACCATGAGCCTATCTACCATGCCTCGCGCGAAGACTTTGTGGATGTGGAATGGGAGTTTGTGGAAGGCGACTTATACGACCCCGCGTTCCAACACAAGCTACAGCTCTGGGGCGAAAGCAAAGACCAACTGCTGACCCTCGCCCTTTGCGACAACGACAGCAACAGCAACTTCCACCGCGCATTCGGGCTTCCCAAGTGCATCTACCAGAATGGCATCACGGTATTCGTCGCGACGGAACGCTCGGGGATGTTGGAAAAAGTGCGCGAAGCTGACGACTACCACAACCTTTACCCCATCGGCATGAATGACTGCGGATACGACGTCGGTCTGCCCCTCCTGCAAATGGCTAAAAGACTCAACTATTTCTATAAGTGTAGCTACGGGCAGGAAGGCGTGCCCACCGACATGCCCACCGAAAAAGTGGAAGAGGCTTGGCGACACCCATTGCGGTTCAACGTGCGAAACTCAAGTCTCTACAACGTGATGACTATACCCACTAAGATGCGTTCGTTGGGTCATGAAGAAAAGGACTGGGACAAATTCTTCGCCTTGACGCAGGAGGAAGTAGAGACGCTTTCCGCCGTCGAGCACAACCGATGGAGCGTGGAGCGCCTCATTGGGGGCTTCCGACCGCCCACCAACACCGAACGCGACGAAATCCGCAAGAATATCGAAACCTTCATCACGGCCAAGGAAACCGGCAAAGAGATGCCCGAAAAAGACCTTAAGAACATTTATAAGAAGAGAAAGATCCACTACGACCTCTGCTCTTACCGCGAGTTGCGCGAAGACAAGACCGGACAAAACGTTCGCCTCTACGACTACGACCTCATCGCATGCATCCCGCTGATTGCACAATCCTTTAAAGAGACCCAACAATGAGCAAGACCTACTACTCACTACGATTCGAGCGCAGCGATGCTTTTCACAAGGCAGGCGACCAAGTGGCCAATGCCGACAACACCTTGTATATCGGACAGACCGACTCGTGCGACATCAGGATTGGCAACGAGAGCCAATATGAAGACGCCGCCATAGCCGTCATAGAGAAACGCGCCGACGGCAGAGGCTGGAAACTCATCAGCCTCTCGCCTTACAAAGAACATGAGGTGCGCGTCAACGGCACACCTATTAATCACGTGCATTTTCTGAGTCACGGCGACCGCATCGCCTTTGAAGGGCAGCGGCAAGAACTGACGTTCAGCATACGCGACGACGGCATGTACAACGCAACGGGTATCGTCGCCATGGAAAAACGCGGCAACCGTCCTGTCATCGCATGGCTGGCTGTCATCAGCGTGGCTTTGATTGGTTTCGCATTGCTGCAGCTCTATAAGAGTCCCATGAGCAAGAGCATGAAAGAAAAGGCCATGAAGTCGGTCTACCAGATTGAAGTGAACTCGGTGCAACTCATTGCTTTTCATGACGATGGAAGCACTACCATTGTAGATAGTGTTAAAATCGAAAACGAGTTCGGCACGGCCTTCCTCACCACCGATGGCTGTTTGGTCACCGCTCGCCACTGCATCGAGCCATGGCTCAACTTGCCCGAAGGCACGAAGATGGATACAGCAGATTCAAGTACCCCCGCGCCCGTCAGGATGGCACTGAAGGCTACCACCTTAAACATTATCGCCCAGGACGATGAGAACGATAGCACACACACACATTGGCAGATGATCAGCTACTGCTCGCTGAAGAAACCTGACATCGACAACAAAGTCCTGCTTCGCTTCACCTCGACCGATTTCATTATCGACGACAGCCGCGACCACATCATGGAGTATGGTGACTTCGATCATCAGTACTTCTGGCGCAGCATCAAAGTGCGTCCAAGTCGCACCGACATGATGTTGGGAGACATCGCTTTCCTGCCCCATGCCGACTCATTACTCCATAGGACTGGCACCATCAAGATGGCCTCAAAGGAAGAAGTGGTCAAACTCTGCGACGAAGCCAACCGCGACCTGGTCATTATGGGAAGGACACCCAATGACGCGAATAAAGATCAGTTGATATCCAGTGAGGCCAACTTGATGCTACAAATCACGGAGGCCAACTGCACCGAAGGCTATCCCAACATGGTGATTGCCCACGACGGCAAAATCGGCCCTGGATTCTCAGGAGGACCTGTGATGACGCGGGCAGGATTGTTAGGCTGGCGTGTGATCGGGGTGGTCTCCGTGATTGATTCCAAAGAAAAAGACTGGTATTATTCCGTTCCCATCAGCGAGATAGAAAGAATGAAAAACAGCAAATGACATGGAAGAGAAACGATACGCATCCGATATTGCCGGCCATTGCAACGAGCCGACAGCATGGCAAATCCTCAAGGAAGTGAGCGGACAGCTGATTGAACATAAGCTGCTGTGGGTCAATCCCTTTGTCATTGAAATCGGTGATGATGGGCATTTCACGCTTTTGTCTGCCGAAAAGCAATGTTCGGGTTTCGACGCCCCAAACGCTGACACCGCCCACCCCACCGATGCCGACACCGCATGGTCGTTAGGCGCCACGTTGTTTTATATCGTCATGGGACGACAGGTGATGAACGGCAAAGGCGGCGCAGGACAAAGAGAGACCTCAAGGCTGCCCTACATACGCAGCGAATGGCCTGCACTGAGCGAATTGGTGCAGCAATGTCTGCGCTACCCACCGTCGCGACGGCCCTCCCTCCAACAGATCCATGACGAAGCCGTGGAACAGCACAACCGCTGCGTGGAAGAAATCCGCTTAGGACCCAAATTCAAGAAAGCCTCCGATGCAGCCACGAATGGCACGATTAATGTGGTTGACGACTTATCCTTTTGGCCCGAAACCATGTATGAAACACATCCTAACAATGACTTTAACAAATCAGATCTATGAATAACATCAAGTGGTTTATTACCCTACTGCTGTGTTTGACGGCATATTCGTGCTTTGGTCAGGCTGTCGCCATCGGCTCCAAAAAAGCCTACCTCAAATCTCTTGAGACGCTCTTTGAGGAAGGACGTTACTGCTACGTCGAAACTGGCAACAAGGCACAGCTGAAGCGCGTCATCGATGCTTACAAAGACGCCATCATGCAAGGTTTGAAAGACGGAATGCTCACTGAAAACGACATTGACAGTCTGCTCATCGACATAAAGAAACACAAACTATTAGGTGACTACCATTACCTCGATGCCGACCAGGACACCTGTTCGTTCGCTATAGCCGAGAAGCACTATCTTGACGCATTAGCCATCACCAAAGACGAGGCCTATGCCCGGTTCCTCGATGTATTCTACTACCAATTCGTCATGCACCAAGAGTTGGCGCAGTTGTATTACAAACAAGAGCGTTACAAAGAGGCTTACGACGAAATGATAGCAGCCGATTCGCTATCGTCACATATCTACAATGATGACGAGGCTTATGAATTCACCGCCCAATTGGCCATGTGCAAGGCAAGAATCGGTCTGTTTGACGAAGCCACCGACGACATAAACGGTGTGATTAGCCACTATAAGGCCAACAATACCGAACGCTACGGCGAAGCCATCCGCAAGAAAGCCAAGATACTAATGCTGCAACAGGAAAATGAAAGCACGGGCATAGCCGCCCCTAACGATGCCCTGAAATACTACAAGGAATACTTCACCCTGAAAAAGAACGACGCACTCAAAAAACTGAGCAGCATGAGTGCCGAAGATCGCGAGCAGTATTGGATGCGCATACGCCCCTTTGCCGTGGACTGTTATCGCCTCGAAGACGCCGACCCTGCCTTTCTTTATGACGTGACACTGTTCAGCAAGAGCCTGCTTATCGACTTCGAGCCTTCTAAAAAGCCACAGGATGTCACTTGGAAAAAAGTTCAAAAGTATCTGCAAAAGGACGACTGCGCCTTGGAGTTCATACAGTATGAGAAATATGGAGAGAAGCAGATGGGTGCCTTAGTGCTCAAAAAGACAGGGAAGCCCCAGTTTGTGAAGATAGGCCAAGTGGAGACTATCAAGAACCTGAGACTACCAGGAAGTCGAACACTTTACAAAGCCGTGATTTCAAAGAAGTATTGGAAAAAGAATGAGCTCTATAGGGACTCCACTATTTTCCAGTACATTTGGACACCCGAGTTGCTGAATGCCATCGGTGAAGACACACAACACCTCTATTTTTCCCCCGACGGCCTCTTCCACCTAATCGCCATCGAATACATGTTGCCCGAACAAGCCGGATTGAAGCCATCCAACCTCTATCGCCTGACCAGCACTCGGCAACTCCTTGAAAAGAATGGTAGCAACGGTAAGAAAAACCAGAACATGCTTGCCATAGGAGACATCGACTTTTATAAAGCAAACGGAGACCAAAGCCAGACCGTATACGACAACGACAATCTAGCTTTGGAATATCTATACAAAAAAGGAAGATATTTTGATTCCTTATCTCCAGAATATGATGAAACCATTGGCCTAGACAGCATCTACCTCAACGGTCAAGTAACATATTTATTTGGCGCCAATGCCACAGAAGGCTATTTTGCCCATATTGCCAACCAATATCGCATCATTCACATATCCACTCATGGCAGTTTTGGAAGCAAATCTCCCATGGGCACTGACCTTATTCATGCCAGCTTCGACGAATCGCTCTCGCAAAACGTATTGGGGCTCTCGGGATCCAGTAGGTATATGAAATTGGACAGTGTCTTCGAGAATGGCAAATACAAATACGTTCGACATCGCTATCCTTGTTTGGACAGCATCTATGACGGTACAGAATACGATGGCATCCTCTCAGCCCGAGAAATAGCGCAAATGGACCTATCCAATGTCGATCTCATCGTACTCTCAGCCTGCCAAAGCGGACTTGGTTTCTTGACCGACGACGGCATCTACGGCCTGCAGCGCGGACTGAAAAGTGCAGGCGTTAAAGGCATCATCGTCAGTCTGTGGAGCGTTGATGCCCATGCCACTTCTGAACTCATGAGAGCATTTTATTACTACCTTCAAACCGAAGACATGCACACCGCCTTCAACCATGCCCGCGAGGCACTTCTTGCCACATGCCGCGATGAAAACGAATACGACCTTCCTCCCAATTTCAACCGAAACCACCTCAACTTTAGCGTCCCTGAATACACCAATGCATTCATTCTCATCGATGTAAGATAAGTCATCAACAAAAGTGCAAACAGAACCTAACATAAAGCATATTAATACAATAAACTAAAAGACCATGAAAAAACTATTCTTCATCATCATGACGAGCCTCGTCTTTGCAAGCCCTGCACTTGCCCAAAAAGAAACCGATCAAGAATTGCAGCAACTGATCGACATTGTGTCGACCTTGCGCCAAGCCGACGAAACGACTTGGGAAAATGCCAAGACATCGCTCAATCAGTTCGATAACATCACTGTCATGGATGAGATCAAAAGCAACAACGAATACCGGCCTATCGGCAAGAACCAGTTTAGGCTCAACACCATCCTCAACGAAAACTTGGGCTACAACAAAAAAATGGTGCGAGGCGAATTCCTCAATGGCAACAGCCCATATTACAATTATTCGATGACTGAGCGCGGTATCAAGAAAGACCGCACGGTGAGCTATGAGATGAGCTATCGCGAAGGAAAGCAAACCTTCATCGTCATGCCCTTCAAGAAGAAAGTCGGCATGGTGGAGGTAAAAGCCTTCCTTAACGGCCACCCCGTCGGAGAAAGCTACACCGACAACGACGGCAACATCCATCTGAGCATCAATGCCGATGTGGAGTTGAGCGACAAACTGAGACTTGACATCACCAACCTCAGCGGTGACAAATTGCCCGTGGTGATCATCAACCATAACACAAGAAAATGAGCTCCTTCATCATTCAAGCACCCAATTCCATGAAAAGCGCGAAGAGACTCCTTACCCTATTGCTGTGCCTGACGACATGCGTTTGCTTTGGCCAGACTGTCAACAACATTTCCAAGAAAGCCTATCTCAACTCCCTCGAGACGCTCTATGAAGAAGGACGCTACTGCTACGTCGAAACCGGCAACAAATCGCAGCTGAAACACGTTATCGATGCCTACGAAGCCGCCATCCAACAAGGCTTGAGCGACAACATAATAACCAAAGATGATATTGACAGTCTGCTCATCGATGTAAAAAAAAACAAGCTTTTGGGCGATTATAATTACCTCAAGGCTGACCAAGGTTCCAGCTCGGCCATCTTAGCCGAGAGATACTACATGGACGCCTTGGCCATCACCAAAGACGAGGCATACGCACGGTCCCTCGACGTCTTCTATTACCAATTCGTGATGCATCAAGAATTGGCGCAACTATATTACAAGCTTGAGCGTTACCAGGATGCCTACAACGAAATGAGGGCAGCCGATTCGCTGTCATCGCATGTCTACGACGACGACGAAGCTCTCGAATTCACCGCCCAATTGGCCATGTGCAAAGCAAGAGTCGGCCTATTTGACGAAGCCACCGACGACATCAACGAGGTGATTGGCCACTACAAGGCCAAAAATACAGAGCGCTATGGCGAAGCCATCCGCAAGAAGGCCAAGATACTGATGCTACAACAGGAAAGCGAAGGCACGGGCATGGCCGCGCCTAACGATGTCTTGAAATACTACAAGGAATACTTCGCACTGAAAAAGGACGATGCGCTCAAAAAACTGAGCACCATGAATGCCGAAGACCGTGAGCAGTACTGGATGCGCATACGTCCCTTCGCGGTGGACTGCTATCGCCTCGAAGGCACCGACCCGGCCTTCCTTTATGATGTGACGCTGTTCAGCAAGAGCCTGCTTATCGACTACGAACCTTCCAAAAAACCGCAGAATGTCACATGGAAACAAGTGCGAAAAAAGCTTCAAAACGGAGACTGCGCCTTGGAGTTCATACAATACGAGAAATATGGGGAAAAGCAGATGGGCGCCTTGGTACTTAAAAAAGCAGGAGAACCCCAGTTTGTGAAGATAGGCCAAGTGGAAGCCCTCAAGAACATAAAGTTATCGCATAATCTAACACTCTATCAAGTCGTGTCTTCAGACGATCCTGAAATAAAAGATGTGCTTTATAACGACTCCACCGTTTTCCAGTCCATCTGGACACCCGAGTTGCTGAAAGCCATCGGTGAGGACACGCGACGCCTTTATTTCTCCCCCGACGGCCTCTTCCACCAGATAGCCATCGAATACATGCTGCCCGAACAATCCCAGCTCAAGTCGTCAAATCTTTATCGCCTGACCAGTACCCGACAATTACTTGAAAAGAATGACAGAAAAGGCGTGAAAAACATGAACATGCTTGCCATAGGCAATATCAACTTCTTTGAATTAAACGGCGATCAAAGCCAGACCGCATACGACAACGACATTCAAGCCTTGCAATACTTAAAGTCGATAAGAGGATCTTTTCCAAAACTATCCAAAAAATTTGACGAAACCATAGGCATCGACAGCATTTACCACAACGGCAAAGTAACCTCACTCTACGGTACCGATGCCACCGAGACCAACTTCGCACGCATGGCCAGCCAATACCGCATCATCCATATATCCACCCATGGTTATTTCGGAAGCCGCACTCGTTATGGTACCGATCTCATCCCTGCCAGCTATGATGAATCGCTTTCGCAAAACCTTATTGCCCTCTCTGGTGCCAATTTTAACCTGAAGGCGAAATCAGACAGTGTCTTTGTAGGCACAAAATACGACGGCATCCTCTCGGCCCGAGAGATAGCTCAAATGGACCTATCCAACGTCGACCTCATCGTGCTCTCGGCATGCCAAAGCGGACTCGGTTTCCTAACCGACGACGGCATCTATGGCCTTCAGCGCGGACTGAAAAGCGCTGGCGTCAAAGGCATCGTCGTCAGTCTATGGAGCGTGAATGCGGCAACTACTTCGGAACTCATGAAAGCCTTTTATTACTATATGCAGACCGAAGATATGCACACTGCTTTCAATCACGCACGCGAGGCACTCCTAACTAGCCGTAACGCAAACAGCGAATTCGACTTTCCACCTAATTACAAGGATTATAATGAATATGGTCTAAACACCAGTGCCCCACAATTCAGCAGTGCATTTATACTTATTGATGTAAGGTAAGGACGAGAGCCGTTGTCGTTATCTCACTTCCCTTCCCTGAACTTCACGATGGCGTCGATAATTTCTTCGTTATCGTCGCTGATGGTGAGTAGCATGTTATGGAAAATGCCTCGGTCGCTAAGGTCTTTTAACAGCGTGTAGGCCGGCATGTAGTTGGTATAGTAGTCCTTGCCCATGAAGATCATCGGGCTGGCAAAGCCTACACTCTCGTAGTGGTTTTGGCCTGCATCCTGGAAGATCTCTTGCATAGTGCCAGCGCTACCGGGTGTGTAGATGATACCACCCTTGGCGATGGTAACGATACCGTCTTCACGCACGCTGTTGTCGAAGTATTTGGCGATGTCGGTGGCAAAGGGAGCTGTGGGCTCATGACCATAATACCACGTCGGGATGGCCAAACTACGGTAGTTGCTTTGCAACGGGAAACGCTCCATCACCTCGAAGGAACGGCGCAGCCAGCCTTCATCCTTAAAGGTGGGTGACGGCATCACCATGTCGACGGCCTCATTGGTCTCGGCCTCGCTCCTACCCGCCATCCAAGCACCGAGGTGCGTGGCCTCCATCGCACCGGGACCTCCACCTGTCACCATCAGACGACCCATCTCGGTGAGCTTCTTACTGAGGAACACAATCTGACGATAGCCAGGGTCGTCGCGCCGCTTGGCATGACCACCCATCACACCGATGACGTCCTTCTCGTTGTATTGTTCCAGCATCACGTTCAGGGCATGGGTAATAAAATGGTCGTGCAAGGCACGCGCCAAGGTCTCGTCGAGAGAATGGTCGTATTTGCCTTGGGCGATATAATGCCGATAGACAAGGGTATCGTAGCACGTCTCAAAAGTCTTCTCGTCGTGGAAGTCATAGCCTTCATACAAGACCTTGCTGTTATACAAGCCCTTCGGACAAGTCGAGAACGGCTTGCCCAATCCTGGCACGAGTTGCGCCAGCTCGTCGGTGCTCATTTCTTTCAGGACGCGTTCGAAGTTTTTCTGTGCCTCGGCATCAATCGCCGTGTGTTTCTCTTGATTCGGATGGTTTTGCTCTATTGTATCCATAGTATGGTGTTTTTAATGTTTCAGAATGTCGTTATATCAACAATATCAAATCCCTGACCACAAAGAAGATGCATACGAATGCATAGACCAACTTGACAGAGGTACCGATTAAGAATCCTACCAGCGAGCCAGCAGCGGCCTTCCATGCCGCCTTGTTGGGAGTCTTGGCGATGCGCTCACCGATGTAGGCACCGAAAAACGGCCCTGCCAAAACTGCAATGAATGCGAAATTGAAGAACGTGGTGAGAGTCAAGCCAACCAACAAGCCTATCGTGCTACCCCACATACCCTTCTTGGTGCCACCAAACTTCTTCGTCCCCCAGATGGGCACCAAATAGTCGAGTACAAAGGCGGCTGCGCCAATCAAGCCCATAATAACCAAAAACCACACCGAGTGTTCGACGCCTTCGATGAATGAGACCAACAGGAGACCCAAGTAACTGAACGGTGGCCCAGCAATGCCCGGGACGATGGCGCCCACCAGCCCCATCAGCACCGCTAAAATGCCCACGACTATCAACACATAGATCATCACAATCAGTTTTAGACTGCGAAAATAAAAAAAAAGATGACGCCTCGCCACCGTCACCTCAGTTTTTCAAGCAAACACTTTGTTTTTACGAAAAACAGCCTTAAATTTGCACCATAAAAGCAACAGCATGAAGAAACTTCTACTCCTGATTACGCTAATCACTTCAACCTCAGCGCTTTTCGCCTACGACATCATCCATCCTCTCGGAGGACGTGCAGCGGCAATGGGTGGCTCATCAGTGGCCTCGCAAGGGCTGTGGGCGATGCAGAACAACCCTGCAGGCATGGCCAATCTCGACAAGATCAGCCTCGGCCTTTACTACGAAAACCGCTGGTTTCTACCCGAGACTGCCTACAAATGCGGCGCTTTCGCCCTGCCTACCAAATTCGGCACCTTGGGGCTGAGCTTCAACCAATACGGCTCATCGAAATACAACGAAAACAAGTTCGGCCTGGCCTATGCCAAAGACTTTGGACCCTATCTGCAAATCGGACTCCAACTCGACTACCTCCTCCTCAAAATCGGCAACGACTACGGTAATTTCAGCGCAGTCACATTCGAGCTCGGCATACAGTCACACGTCACCGACAAGCTGACCCTCGGCACCTATATCTTCAACCCTGTCAACTTCAGCTTCGAGCAGACCCTCAACCACGAGAAATTACCGATCGTGTTCCGTTTCGGCATGGCTTACCAGTTCACCAAGGACTTCGTCGGCCAATGCGAGATCGAGAAAAACACTGAGCGCGAGGGCGTCAGCTTGAGGGGTGGGCTTGAATATGAAGCAGTCAAAAACCTTTACATCCGCGCTGGTGTGCAGACCAACCCTGGCATCCTAAGCTTCGGCCTCGGCTATACTATCAGCTTCGCTCAAGTCAACGTGGCCGCACAACTGCACAACGAATTGGGTGCATCGGTGCAAATAGGCACAGTATTCAGTTTCGGAAAATGACATGAAACGGCTGGCTCTCATCATATTATCCCTGTTTACCGTAGCGCTGGCGAAGGCACAAATCGCCGTCGACTCCCTCAGCACCGAGGCCTTGAACACCTTGCTCATCGAACAGGTAGAACGCTTAGCCGAAGACGTCGATGACGACATGGACTATGAAGACCTGCTGGATCATTACATCTTCTATGCCGACAACCCCATCAACCTCAACAGCGACGAAATGATGCGTCTGGTGGAACTGCACCTGCTCAGTGTGTTTCAATACGAGGAACTACAGAAATACCGCCGTTACTATGGCGACTTCATGTTTTTGGACGAGCTGGAGATGGTGGAGGGCTTCGACGAAATGACTTTGGCCATTATCCGCCCCTTGGTATGCATTGAGCAGGACAAGAGTAAAGACAAAATCACGCTCAACAAGATGGCGCGTTACGGCAAACACCAGCTCTTAGGCCGTTATGAGCAAGTCCTTGAAAAACAGCAAGGTTACCTACCCATTGACGACTCAACGCTCCTCGCCAAGCCCAACTCGCGCTACCTCGGCAGCCCACAGAAGCTGCAGTTCAGATACACCTATAACTATAGGAACAAAGTCCGCGCCGGTTTCACCGTGGAAAAAGACGCGGGCGAGATGTTATTCACCGACAAGGTGAGCGACACCATCCAGGCCTTGCTTGGCAAGCAATACCGTCGCGGCTTCGACTTCGTTGGCTTCCACCTCTATGCCAAAGACATCGGTATTATGAAGGCCGCCGTGTTAGGCGACTACCAGCTGGCCTACGGTCAAGGGCTTACGCTTTGGTCAGGCATGAGTTTCGGCAAGGCGGGTGCAGGCAGCAGCGTGATGAAGCAAGGACGCGGCATCACACCTAAAGGCTCGGCCAGCGAGTATGGCTTCATGCGCGGTGCGGCCGTCACCTTCGGCGGCGGACCCTTCAGCGGCACCCTCTTCTACTCCAACCGCCTGATCGACGCCAACATCAGTGCCATCGACACCTTGGACAGCGAAGCTGAATTCGTCAGCAGCCTGCAAGAGACAGGCTATCACCGCACCATCGGCGAATTGACAGACCGCCATGCCATCAGGCAGCAAGTCGTCGGCGGTCATCTGTCGTATGCCGTCGCCCATTTCGAGGTCGGCTACACAGCCCACCACACCTGGCTCAACGTGCCGCTCGAGCTCAGACCCAACCACTACAACCAGTTCTACTTCCAAGGCCAAAGGCTCACCAACCAAGGCATTGATTTCAAGTATGTGAAAGGAAAATACGCGGTGTTTGGAGAAGTTGCGATGAGCATGAACTTTGACAGTACGGCCCTTCGACAGGCTCAGGGACCGTTAGGTTATGCCGGATTGGTAGGATTGACCGTTAAACCCGCAGGATATCTGAACTTCACCATCATGTATCGCGACTACGGCAGAGGCTACCAAAACCTCATGAGCAATGCTTTCGGCGAAGGCAGCCGTAACCAAGGGCAACGGGGTATCTATCTCGGCGTGGAAGCAGCTCCTGCGCCTTATTGGAACATCCTCGCCTATGCCGACCAATTCCAATTCACCTGGCTGACCTCGCAAGTCAACGCGCCGAGCCGCGGCCACGACTATTACCTGCGCATCAGCCACAGCCTCAGCAAACGCGCCAATGCCTACCTTCAGTTCCGTTCGAAAACCAAGATGAAGAACTCGGCTGACGGCGAGGTGTTCAGCCACTACCCTATCTTCTACACCAAGAACGCCGTGCGCTTCAACATCACCTACCAGATCGGTTGGGACCTGCACGGCACCAACAAGGCCGAGTATGCCCATTACCACAACGAGGACGGCACCAACCAGTACGGTTATTTCCTCTGCCAAGACATCGCCTACAAGCCTGAAAACAAGCCCTATAGTCTCACCTTCCGCTACGCCATCTTCGATGCCAAAGACTACAATGCCCGCATCTATGCCTACGAAAACGACGTGCTCTACAGCTTCAGCGTGCCCGCCCTCTACGGCAAGGGTATGAGGATATATCTCTTAGGAAAGGTTAAATTGTTCAACGCCTTGACGCTCTACGCTCGCATCGGGCGCACCATCTACGGCGACCGCGACACAGTCGGCACAGGATTGACGTCTATTGAAGGAAATCACAAGACGGACTTAAAGGTGGAAGCGATTTGGAAATTGTAAGGTCATTCCACCACTACCCTATCCACCTGTTGCTTTCCATCCACATTGCTAACCAAAGTATAAACCCCTTGGCTCAATCCTGGAGTGGAAATAACAAAGGCTTGCGTGTTTGAGGCATTGGAATACACCAACCTGCCCGTCATGTCATACAACCTGACATATACCTCTCCTGCCTCCGCAAAGCGGATGTTGATGCAGCCCTTGGCAGGATTGGGATAAATCTCAACGATTTGAGTCGGCCCTTCGACAGGCTCAGGGACCTCGGGGGCCTCAACATTCCACGTACCACAACCAGCATTGATTTCACCGTCTAAATAGTTGAAACGAGCGTCAAGCCATGCCCTCATGTAGTCCAGATGGCTCTCGTTGACGGTGAAGTCGGGCCAGGCCTCGTGCTCACGTTCGTAGGCACCGTTCTCCACCAATTCGTCATATTGGTTTTGGACCATTTTCATGATATGAT
Organism: uncultured Bacteroidales bacterium; assembly: GCA_947303625.1. GTDB lineage: Bacteria > Bacteroidota > Bacteroidia > Bacteroidales > F082 > Limimorpha. Next base: position 35,485 of record CAMYYV010000005.1, read on the forward strand.
CGGTGGTCAGGATAGAATCGCGCAAGGCGTTATAACGTGTTTGGGCCGAGGCCACGAAACCGTTGTCGGAGCAGTCTTGAGTCAAACGGTCGAAGAAACCATTGCTCTTCAATCCTGCCGTGTTGTATGTCAGGCTGCCGTCGGTGTCCAAACCCCAGATGGCATCGAGATCCCAAGGGGCATAGATATAAGTGCTCGACTTCTTGTAGCGAGCCAGGAACAGGTTGCGGCCCATGTTGTCCATGGCCATCAAACTATTGATAAACAAGTAGTAATCGACGGCATTGTCCTTGTCGAACTGAGCGGCATACTGGGCATAAAACACATTGTCGGAGGCATTCATCACGAAGTTAGTGAAGCTGTAGACATGGTTCCAATTGATGGCGGTGTCGCTCTCGTTGGGATACACCCACTCGTAGTTCGCCCAGGTGTCCATCGTGTTGTCGTAGTTGGGCAGGCTGTCGAAGGTAGGTGCGCCAGGGCCATTGCCCTTATACAACAATCCTCTCAGCTCGCCGTTGTATTTGCGCAGGCCAAGTTGCTTACGGTCCATACGCTCCGTGAGAGCATACACCCCCATGTATTGCTCGTTGATGAACACGTCGGCATACACCATACGGATACCAGGACGTGCGTCGGGTTCGCTCTCGGCATAGGGCAGCTGGTACATCTCCATCCACAACTCGTTGGCCACCTTGTCGCGAAGACGGAGCGGCTGGCTCCACATCGCCTCAAGGTTCCAGTCGTCGTCGCTACGCAGCCCGAGGAAGGTGGTGTCGGCCATCACAGTGCCCGTTTCGTCAGCCCACAACTCCACACGATACGATTTCTTTTCGTACTGCTGCGAGGAGGTGCCACGGATCTTGAAGCCAGCATGCATCGTGATGACGTTGCCATCAGCATCCGCCACATTGATGAGGCCATGCACGGCAGGCGAATTGACGATGGGACCGTCGGTGGTGATGGTGATAAGCGGCATCTCGCTACGATAACAGGTGTAAGCCTCTCCCCTAACCTCCATCGTTTCCTTATATGGCTTCGTGCCGTCCTGCAGGCGCCCCGTGGCCACCACGAGCTTCTTCCCGTGGTCAACGCCGTAGGTCTGCGCCGACAATGTCATGGTCATAAACACCAGTACAATTATCAATAATATTTTCTTCATATTCAAAGATTTAATAATTCAAATTCATGGGATTCCCTTGCGGGAGCCACTCAATCAATCCTCACAACCTCCATAATGCCATCGATGGCTTTTATCTTATTCATCAACAGCTCCAAGGCCTCCACGTCGGAGATTTGTAGCACGATCCTACCATCGAAATATCCTTCCTTGTCGCTGTTGAAAACAATGTTTTTCATGTTGACCTCCAGGTCCTCCGAAACGACCTTGGTGATCTTGCCAAGCAGGCCCATCACGTCGCGGCCAAAGATGCGGATAGTTGCCTGCGAGCCTTGTTCCTCGACCCCATGCCACTTCACGTTGATGATGCGGTAGCCATAGCGTTGTTGCATCCCCTTGGCATTAGGACAATTCACACGGTGTATGCTGACGGTGCCATCACTGGTGACGAAGCCAAACACATGATCGCCTGGGATGGGATTGCAGCATTTGGCCAGCTTGTAGGTCACGTTGCCGATATCCTCTCCAATGGAAAGCGACTCCTCCACTTCTTGCGCAGGCTCTTTCTTTGAGACCTCAATCGTCTCGGGCACAGGCTTTTCCGATTTCTCGGCGCTCACTCCAAACTTGGCCGTTAGGAAGCGTTTCACGTCGGCGATATCGATTTTCTCGGTCGAGATCTGATGGTAGAGTTGCAACGAGTTCTCCACTTTGAACTCTTTGACGAGCATGTCGACGACGGTCTCCGAAAAGGGCAACTTCCAGTTTTTTAACCTGCGCTGCAACATACCCTTGCCCATTTCAGACTCTTTCAGTTCCTGTTCAAGGAGGTAGCGACGTATCTTGTTTTTGGCCTTTTCGGTCACCACGGCGTTGAGCCAGTCAGCGTTGGGTGACTGTTTCTTGCTGGTGATAATTTCCACTTTGTCACCATTGTTCAGCACATGACGGATAGGGACCATGCGGCCGTTGACCCGAGCGCCACTGCAAGTCTCGCCCACGCGGGTGTGAATCTCGTAGGCGAAATCGAGTACTGTGGAACCCACTGGGAGCTGTTTCAAGTCGCCTTCGGGCGTGAAGATGAAGATCTTATCAGACTTGTGTATCTTCCTGTAGGAGTTCTCAAACGACACCTCAGTGGGGTTTTCGAGCACCTCACGCACATGAAGCAGCCATTCCTCCGACGACTGCTTCTCGCCTTTATAGAGATAGTGCGCAGCCTGCCCCGTTTCAGCGATCTCATCCATGCGGGTGGTGCGGATTTGTACCTCAAACCACTGCTTGTCGGCGTAAACCACCGTAGTGTGCAATGACTCATAGCCCGAGGCTTTCGGTTTGGTAATCCAGTCGCGGAGACGCTCCGTCATGGGCTCGTAGATGTTAGTGATGGCTGAATACACAATCCAGCAACACTCCTGTTCGTCCTTGAGCGCGCAATGGATGATGACGCGGGCTGCCATCAGGTCATACACCTCCTCGAAAGGCACGTTCTGTGCCTTCATCTTGGCATAGATCGACGGAATCGACTTGAGACGCCATTTGATGGAATAGGCGAATTTGTATTTGTTATTCTTCTTGGTACGTTCCAGCTCATTGTCGATGCCTTCGGAGATGCGGGCAATGAACTTCTCTGCCGTCCGCCTGCGGGCTTCCTGCGAGGCCTTGATTTTTGCTTCAATTTCGTGAAACATCTCCGGATTCTCATACAACATCAACTTCTCCTCCATCTCCGCCTTCAGTTTATAGAGGCCAAGACGATGTAGGATGGGGATGTAGATGTATTTGATTTCGTGGAAATAACGTGCCAAACGCTCTGCATCCACATCATTTTGGTTGCGGACATCGTACACGCGGTGAACAATCTTAAGCAACACAGCTCGCATATCGTCGATGAGCGAGAGGAACATCACCTGGAAGTTATCGGAGTTGTAGGCCACCTTCTCGGTGTCGAGCTTCGAGATATCGCTGAAGTCCTCAAGTACGATGGCGACGGTCTTGCCGAATTCCTTCTCTAACTCCTTGATGTTCACGTTCTCCTTATAGTCGATGCCATGGAGGAACGAAGCCACCACAGAGATATAGCCCAGTCCCACCTCAAGTACGGCGATACGCCCCATCTCGATGAGGTGCAGCATGTAGGCCTTGCCCGAGACGAGATAGCGTCCGTCGTAATGCTCCAAACAATAGCGGTAAGCCTTGTCAATCAAATCGAGATGCTCAGGAGCGTTGACGAAGGGGTTGATGTCGTCCAGCATCGACTCATAGGCCTGCTGAATCGCCAGTATTTCCAATGAAGTGTAGCCTGACATTAGTCCGTGATTTTCACCGTCAGTTGATGTCCGAGTAGAATGTCGTAGTATGGCTTCAGCTCCTCGAAAGTGCCGTGCATGACGGCGCATTTGCCCTTATAGTGTGTGATCCAGGCACAGGTCTCGGCCTGTTCGCGTGTATGATGGCACACCTTCATCAAGGTGTCGATGACATATTCAAAAGTATTCACATCGTCGTTGATGAGCAGCAGGCTCTTCTCGTTCTCCACCAGCTCCTCTTCCAACACTTCAATATCTTCCTGTTCCTTGTTCATGGATTCAAAATCAATATTCGGGGTGTAAAAATACGCATATTTTCCAAAACGCAAGTCGAAAAACGACTGGAAAGTGTTTTTTTTCCTACTTTTGCCCCGCAAACACAACCCTTGCGATGCAGAACCGCTTCATCAAAAATATCATCTTCCTGTTGTTTCTCAACCTGTTGGTGAAGCCTTTCTGGATACTCGGCATCGACCGCGAGGTGCAGAACCTGTTGGGCGACGCCTCATACGGCACATACCAAGCCCTCTTCAACTTCTCCTATCTCTTCTACATCCTGCTCGACCTCGGTATCACCAATTTCAACAGCCGTGCTGTCGCTCAGGACCCGAAGAACCTTTCGAAGCACTTCGGCGGCCTCACCGAAATCAAGCTGTTACTCGGGCTATTCTATGCCGTCGTCATCTTCGTGGTAGGCTACTTCTGCGGCTACAACGAAGGAATGAAACTCAAGCTGTTGTGCTGGTGTGGCCTCAACCAAATCCTGCTGTCGTTTATTCTCTTCCTCAGGTCAAACATACAAGGGTTGTTGCTGTTCAAGCAAGACAGCATCCTCTCTGTCTTCGACCGCGTGCTGGCCATCGTCATCATGTGCCTTGTGCTGTGGAGCGGCTGGTTTCCGATGGAAAAGTTCAATGCCATCTGGTTTTTACAGGCCCAGACCGTGGCCTACATCGCCACCCTCGTTTTCGCCTTGGCCATCGTTTTACGCCATGCCAAAGGCATCAGTTTCAAAATCAACTTCCAGTTTTTCAAAGAGATACTACGGCAGAGCCTACCCTTTGCCTTGCTCGTCCTGCTGATGAGCGTCTACAGCCGCATCGAGCCTGTGCTGCTTGAGCGCCTTTTGGACGACCAAGGTGAGCAAGCCGGTATCTACAGCCGTGCCTACCGCCTCTTCGACGCAGGCAACAACATCTCCAACCTCTTCGCCATCATGCTGCTGCCAATGTTTGCCGCCACGCTGAAGAACAAGATAGAGCTGAACAACCTGGTCAAGACCTCGTTCAACGTCATCTTGGCTATGGCTGGCATCATCATGGTGATGTGCATCTTCTACCGCCAGGAAATCATGCATCTGATGTACAGGCCAGAAGAGGGCGAAATGGATGCCTCCTACCTCGGGCGTCTTGGACAATACGCCAACGTGTTCCCCTTGCTGATGGGCAGCTTTTTCTGCTTGTCGACGACCTACGTCTTCGGTACCCTGCTCACCGCCAACGGCAGCCTCAAGCAACTCAACTTAGTGGCCGCCGCCGGCGTGGTCATCAACATCCTGCTCAACCTCGTCGTCATCCCACGGTTCAAGGCCGTCGGCGCAGCCTGTACCAGCCTCTGCGTGCAAACCGTCACGGCGTTCCTGCAATACCTCCTCGCCAAACGCATCCTAAAGTTCGAGATGGGAGGTCGCTATTGGATCCATGTCATCCTTTTCATGGCCACCGTTGTCCTGGTAACCTTCCTAGTCAAGCAGCTGAATGTCAACTGGATGATAGGATTTGGCATAGCTTTCGCCGTCAACTGCGGCGCCATCTTCTTCACCCGACTACTTCGCTTCAAGGAGATTGTTGCCCTTGTCCTGCCCAAGAAATCCTAACTACACAGGTCCCTGAGCCCGTCGAAGGGTCGAAGGGCCGGCTCTAAGAAAAACACCCTAAAATGACATTTTTCATTGTCATTTCAAGGGAATTCCCTATTTTTGACGACTTATTTCACACATAATTATGGAAGAGCAACAATGTAACACCTACAGTTCCAAATACTTATGCAGGCTTTTGGTGGAATATAGGAAACCCATCCTCATCATTCTGGCGGTGGCGGCCCTCTGCGCAATCCTCTTCAGCGCACCCTTCTTTATTACCCCTCTATATAAATCCACAACCATCATCTACCCCACTTCCAGCAATTCCATCTCCAAAGTATTGATCAGCACGACCTACCAATCGGAAAAGGATATCATGAACTTTGGCGAGGACGAGCAGACCGAGCAGATGCTGCAAGTATTGAACTCGAACCGCGTACGCGACAAGGTAATCAGCCGTTTCAATCTGATGGAGCACTACAACGTCAAGGACAGCAAGTACCCCTTCACCAAGCTCAACAAGCTCTACGACGCGCGCATCAAGTTCCGCCGCACGGAATACAATGCCGTAAAGATTACCGTCCTTGACTCTGACGCCGAGCTCTCGGCCCGCATTGCCAACGAGATTGCCGAAATCTTCGACAGCACCATGAACCAGATGCAGAAGGAAGTGGCTATCGAGGCCTACCGTATCGTCGAGCAGGAATACAACACCCTCGTGGCCGAGATGAACATGCTGGAAGACTCGCTCAACACGCTGCGCAAACTCGGTGTGTTCGACTACGAGTCACAGGTGGAGATGCTCAGCCAGCAGTTAGCCGTCGAATTAGGAAAGGGTAACGCCCAAGGCGTAAAGAATATACAAGAACAGATGGACATTCTGGCCGAATATGGCGGTGCCTCATACGCCATCAACGAGCGTTTAGACAACGACCGCCTGCAACTCTCCTTGGTCAAATCGAAATACGAGGAAGCCAAGGTCGACGCCACCGAGTTCATCCCCCACAAGTTCGTGGTCACCTCAGCCTATCAAGCCGAGCGCAAGAGCTACCCGGTGCGTTGGCTCATCGTGGTCATCACCCTTTTGAGCACCTTCCTGCTCCTCATCTTCTGCATCGTTTTCTACGACCGGTCGAAAGGCTTTTTTCGTAAGGAGACCGAGAAAAGCTCGGTCGCGCCAACCCAAGCCTCCCAAGACCAAGGAAACCAAGATCATGACGCCAGTAGCGCAACCCGTCAACAACACTCCGAAAACAACACAAACAACAATGGATAACAATTTCAACAACCTTTCTTTGGTGCAAGTCATTCTGAAATGGAAGTGGCACATCATCATCATCACTGCGGTGGCAGCCATCTGCGGTGCCATTTTCTCAAGCTCCATGTTCATCACCCCACTCTATAAGTCGGTGGCCGTGGCCTATCCCGCCAACATCAGTCCCTACTCCGACGAGAGCGAGACCGAGCAGATGCTTGAAATCATCAATTCGACCTCCATCATGGACTCGGTCATCGAGAAATACGATCTCTGGACCGACTACAAGATTGACAAAAACTACAAGTATGGCCGCACCTACATGATCAACGAGTATCGCAGCAAAATCAAGATCGGCAAGACCCCATACGAGGCCGTCTCCGTCACCGTGATGGACAAGGACCCCTTCGTGGCCTGCAACATCGCCAAGGACATCCTCAACTTCTACGACCAGAAGGTGCACAACCTGCACAAGCAGAAAGTGGGCGAAGTAGTGGACATGTACGATATGCAGCTGAAGCTGAAACAGCAGGACATCGACTCGCTGAAGCAAAACCTCACTGACCTTGCCACCAACTACGGCGTGCTCAACTATTCGGGTCAGCTTCGCGAAGTGACGCGTGGCTTCATCAACGGCTCGGCCAAAGCTAACGAGCTCAAGCAAAACCTCGAGCAATACGGTGCCGATGCTGTCGACTTGGAGACTAAGATCATCGCTGAGGCGAACACCTACTCACTTATCAAGCGCGACTACGAACAAAACCTGCGCTTCTTCAACTCTAACCTCACCTACTCCAACATCATCACCGAGCCCTTCCCGGCCGATAAGAAAGCCTTCCCCGTACGCTGGGTGGTGGTGGCCTTGAGTGCTTTGGGTGCCTTGTTGCTCTCCATCGTGGTGGTCTTCATCATCGAGAACCGCAAGCGTTTCGTTGCCGAGAAGAAAGCCGAAAACAAATAAAACGTGGAGAAGAAAGCGAAAATAGCCTGGCTCTATGTCATCGCGGCACTTTTCATTGCCGTAGGGCTGTATCTTGTGGTGAAGAAGAACACCTACCTCTTCTTCGCCCTGCCCGTCGTGCTTGGCGTTTTGCTGCTCTATATCTTCTCGTTGGACAAAGTATTGCTGCTCACGGCCTTCGCTGTACCGCTATCGATCAACTTAAAAGCGCTTGAAGCCGGCTTGGCCATCTCGCTACCGGCTGAGCCTTTGCTAATGGGCATCTTGGTTTTGTTTGTGGCCAAAATGCTCTACGACGGACAATACGACCGGCGCATATCACACCATCCCATCGCCATCGTCATCTATTGTATGTTTGCTTGGATGTTGGTCACCACCATCACAAGCGAGATGCCTGTGGTGTCGTTGAAGTTCATCTTGGCAAGACTGTGGTTTGTGGTGCCTGCATTCTTCCTTTGCACCATCCTATTCAAGAACCCGAAAAACATACACTGGTTTATCTGGCTTTATATCGCTGCCTTATGCATTGTGTGCGTCTACACCATCATCCACCATGCGCAGTTCGGCTTCGACGGTGACTCGGCCCACTGGGTGATGACGCCGTTCTACAACGACCACACAGCCTATGGCGCGGCTTTGGCCATCTATCTCATCCTCGCACTCACATACGTCTTCCTGCCAGACGTGAAGCCCTTCCACAGGTTGATCATCATCGCGGTGGTCGCATTGCTCAGCCTCGCCCTGATATTATCGAACTGCCGTGCTGCCTGGCTGAGCGTCATTGCAGCCTTGGCAGTGTTGATTTGTGTGCTGCTTCGCATCAAGTTCCGTTGGATTGCAGCAGCCATCGTCATCTTGGTCGGTCTGTTTTTCACCTTCCAAAACCAAATCATCGACGCATTGGAGAAGAACAACCAAGATGCCTCGGGCGACCTAGTGGAGAACATACAATCTATCACCAACATCTCGACCGATGCCTCCAACTTGGAGCGCATTAACCGCTGGCAATCGGCCTTCCGCCTGTTCAACGAACGTCCTGTGTTCGGCTGGGGTCCAGGTACCTACCAGTTTGTGTATGCCCCATACCAGATGTCGAAAGAAAAGACCATCATCAGCACCAATGCCGGCGACGGCGGCAATGCCCACTCAGAGTATTTCGGTCCCTTGGCCGAACAGGGTATCGTAGGCTCGCTTTTGGTCGTTGTTCTCGTCGTCGTGACCGTGTACTGCGGCATCAAAACCTACAGCCGCTGCAAGAACAAGAAAGCCAAAATACTGGTATTGGGCGCCACTCTTGCCTTCATCAGCTATTTTGTGCACGGCTTCCTCAACAACTTCCTCGACACTGACAAACTGGCCATACCCGTGTGGAGCCTTGCCGCCATCATCGCCGCAATTGACGTATATTACGCGGACAAGGAAGAATTTAAGGCTGAATAGAACAATGAAGCAATCCTTTCAGCGTCTGTGTCTTACTACATTTCTCCTTTTATTTGCCATTCTATCCTATGCCGCCGATGAAGAGTTGGGCGTTTCGTTCTCCTCGCAAGGTGGATTCTACGAAGGCAGTATCTCTCTTACACTATCCTGTCAGAAAGGCTTAAGCATCCGTTACACTTTGAATGGAAACGAGCCGACATTTCTTGACAGTGTTTACAGACACCCCTTATATCTTGACGAAGGACTCTGTTCACAATCAAATATCTACACAATCCAAACATGTCCCGATGATTTCTGGTATGTCCCCGATACCATTCAAAAGTGTATTGTTATCCGAGCCGCCACTTTTGACAGTGAAGGAAAACAGACCGGTCCGGTCGTTACCCATTCATATTTCATCCAATCCCTTTGGCAAAACCACAGCAACTTGCCTGTCATTTCGTTATGCTGCGACTCTCTTTCCCTTTTCGACTACGACACAGGCATTATGGTACAAGGACGTTGGAAAAACAACTATGAACAAAGGGGAAAAGCCTGGGAACGGCTGTGTAATGTTGAGTATTATGAGCCTAACAACACTGGTATCAACCAAGAGGCTGGCGTACGTATCCACGGTTTCGGTACAAGAAACGGCATACAAAAAGGGCTAAAGCTATATTCAAGGAAACAATACGGCAAAAAACGGTTTACGCATCAATTCTTTGAAACCGATGAAACCGATAGCTTCAAGCATCTCGTGCTCAAACCCTTTGGAAGCGGATTATTCAGAGACCACATTTGCACCCAAATAGCCGAGCCTCTCAATTTCGAGACACCTCAATCGCGGCCCGTTGTTCTTTTCTTAAATGGAGAGTATTGGGGACTGTATTTCCTTAAAGAAAGACCCGACGACCAATTCGTTTCAGACCATTATGGATTCAATAAAAACCACATCAATGTCATTGAATCCTGGGATGGGAAGGCCAGTAGCGGCAATAGCGAAAAGTTCGTCGAAATGATGCAATGGTTCATTCAAGCCAACCTTTCCAACTCTATTGAATACGAACAAGCCTGCCGCCTAATTGATGTAGATTGCTTTATTGACTATTATTGTTTCCAACTATTCACCTGCAATGCCGACTGGCCCAACAACAACATGCGATGCTGGCAGGCTGACGACGGCAAATGGAGATGGATTTTTTTTGATGGTGACTTTTGCCTCGCATCTTATCATAACATACTTGAATATACCTTATACAACGAAAAGAACCATGACATCTCAACTCTGGTTTTCAGCAAATTACTCATGAATGAAAGTTTCAGAGAACGCTTCTATGCGAGGTATGGGGAACTGTTGACGCATGAATTTGACCCAAAGAGAACAAAAAAGTATTTCAATGACTTCATGAATCTTGCCTGCCAGGAATTCGACTCTCATTTCATGCGATTCGGCTATTCAAGCAAAAAGGAACAATTCGATTTCCAGGTCCGTTTCCTTGATGATTTCTTGTCTATCAGAATGACGAGTGCGGCTGCCATGATTTATAAGCTATATGATCACAACAATTGGACTTTCAAAAGCTCCTTCATCCCGTCGCAATCCGAATTCAATTTCAAGAATAGCAAAAGACCTGTCTTCTTGTTCAGGATGGCCTTGCAATTCAAAGAATGGCGGTATGTAAACTACTTTATTACCTACGAGCAATATCGGATTCATTATGAACTGAAGACCTCAAAGCTGCATCAATATCTGAAAAAAGCCCAACGCTGGACTCAGGCCAAAAAAAATGCAGTCAGACGAATCATCCAACTGCATTTTTAGTAGCTAAAAAATGAAAATCACTTGATTTCCAAAAGTTCCAGATCAATAATCAGCGGTGTATAAGGCGGCAAAGACGGGCCCAAGTCAATTTCCCCGAAAGCCCGATCCGACGGTGTGAGAAGCGTAACTTTCGCTCCTGGCGCCATGGTCATCAGGGCCTCATCGATGGCGAAGATCATCTCACCGCCACCGATAGTGAATATCATCGGCTGACCGTAGTCATAGCTCGACTCGATCTGTTCGCCTTTCAGGTTGCGCAGCACATAGTGAACCGATACCCTATCGCCCCATTGGGCCAGGCTTCCCTCACCCTCTTCGCGGTCAAGGATGTAAATGCCCGAATCGGTAGGCTCTTCCTTGATACCGTTCGCCTTGATGTAGTCAGCAATCATCTTGGATTCAGCTTTCTTAAGTCGTTCCAATTCGGCTCTCCTGGCGGCTTCCTGAGCTGCTTGACGCTTTTCGAAAGTCGCCTTGTCCATCACGTCGTTCATCTTCATCACAACATCCATCGACGTGTAAGGAAGAATATATTGTTCGTAGCCAACACTATCGAACGCCAACGAAGAAGGCACCACAAAGTGCATCGAGCCGCCTTTAGGCAGCATTCCAAGGGCTTCGGTAACTCCTTGACAGATAAATTCCTCGCCATCATACTGCATCTCGACAGGCTCCACACCAAACGAGTTCATAATGGTATCTCCCTTGGCGTTGCATATCGTGAAGTCGAAAGAGACATAATCGCCCAATTGGGCCACCTTACCCTTGCCTTTTTTATCCATGACGATGAGTCCGGACTCGGTCAAAGTGCTCTTGGGATCGTTGCGCAATGCTTCCAGATAGGTCTCCTCTTCCATTCTCAAACTGTCAATCAGCGCCTTACGTCGGGCTTCAAGTTCTTCATAAGGCCTCACGCTGATAAGTTTCAAATCGTAATAGATGGATTTGCCCGTATACTCCTCGGGGACCTCTTCCATCCCCAACAAGATGGTAAGCACCGAATCGGCAGGCACGACAAGACGGGCTGAGTCGCCCACATGCATCATCAGCAAGCCGTCGACCACGTCACCCTTAAAGTCAGGCTCCGTAAGTACAATACTCATAGGTCTGTCTTCAGCAGTGGAGAACAGCATCGAGTCATTGAAATACTGTACCATCTCAATGGTCACTTCATCGCGCAGACGAGGCATCACCTCCGAATCGCCCTTGCTGTAAAATTTCATATAGACACCGTTATCCATCTTTTCGAAGCCCGGATAAGGGCTCTCCTCACCACACGAGGCGAACAAGACGGCACAAGTAACGGCTACTATAAAACCTATAACACGTTTCATCTTATTCAAAAGTTTCGAAGTCAATCAGTTCGACCTCAAACATCAAGTTGGAGAACGGGACAATCTTGTCGCCAGCCTGACGCTCGCCGTATGCCAAGTAATAAGGGATGTAGAGTATACCCTTCTCACCTTTCGTCATCAGCTGCACACCCTCGTCCCAGCCGGGGATGACTTGTCCAACGCCGAGAACGAATTGGAACGGCTGACCACGCTCCACCGACGAGTCGAAGACAGTGCCATTGAGCAGCTTGCCCGTGTAGTGCATCGTGACGGGTTTGCCCACTTGAGGATGCTCACCGTTGCCGGGTTCGGTCACCACATAGCAGAGGCCCGAGGCGGTAGGTTCAACCTCAATCTTGTTCTTAGCCATGAAGTTGGCCAGTTCCTTGGCGGCCTTGGCGGTCTCCTCGGGATAGTCGTTTTGCAACTGTGCAGCACGCATATCGTTGCGGCTCTTAATATCGTTGGCGAAGTTTTGGGCATACACCTTCTCGGGGAAGAATTCGTTCATCTTAATCTCAAAACGCATCACATCGGTCGACTTGAACTCGGCCGGCAGCGTGGGTTGACCGTAAAAGTACTTAAACGTCGAGTCAATGTTAACGATAAACGAGGCAGAGTCGCCCTTATGCATCATGCGCAAGCCCTCGAAGATATCACCGGGAAACTGTGATTCCATCACTTGCATGAGGTTCTTCTGGTTGGGAATCAACGGCGTGGTGTCATTGATCATACAACAGATGTTGACATCTGCCACATCACCCAACTGAGGTGTAGCGCCTTCATTTTGGGTAAAGAATTGGTAGTACAATCCATTTTTGTTTTGATAGCCCGGATAAGGGTTTTTCTCGGTGCAGGCACACATTGTGCCCACCATCATCATGGCCATAGCGGCCATCACAAACAGTCTTTTTTTCATTTCTTATGAATTATTAATGATTACTTATTACTTTCCATTCATCACATCCAGCAGCTCTACGTCATAGATGATGTTAGAATAAGCTGGAATATTATCGAAGGCAATGTCGCCGTATGCCAATGTATAGGGCAACACAAAGCGGGCCTGCTCACCCACATGCATCATGCGGAGGCCTTCTTCGAGGCCTATTAGCACCTTCCCTTGTCCCATTTCGGCATCATAATAGCCGCCTAATTTGTCAGAGTCACCTAATGGGGTGCCGTCAAGTAAGGTGGCTACGAACCTGATTCGTGCCGTTTGCCCGTCTTGAGGCTGCGCACCACCAGTGATGACCGACTTGGTGTAATATAAACCCGACTCTGTGTGATCCTTGATGTCGTTGGCTCTAAGATAATCAAGGAGTGCCTTCTCCGAATCGGCCTTCATGGCTCTTTGGGTGGCCTCAACTTGCTTTTGAAGCTCCTCGGCAGGAGTGATTTTCAGCAACTTAATATCGTAAATCAAGTTGGCGTATGACGGAATCGAACCTACCGAGTGTTCACCGTATGCCATATCGAACGGGATGATAGCCTTCACGCGATCTCCAAGGTGCATCTTAGGCACAATCTCCTCCCAGCCTGGGATGACGAGGCCTTCGCCCAAGACAAACTTAAGTTTCTCGGAACTGTCCAAAGTACTACCCACCGACTGACCATCCAATAAATAGGTCGCAAAATCAACTTCAACTTGATCGCCTTTCACAGGGCAACGGCCTTTGCCTTTTTCCAAGGGAATGATGAACACTCCTGATGGCTCAGGGGTTACACTGATATTGTTAACCGCCACATAATCGGCCAAAGCTTTCCTTGATGCGGCTTCCATCGATGCTTTCATCTTTTCGATGTTGGCTTTGAATTCCTCTTGGGTCTGCACTTCAACAAGCTTCACCTCATAACGGAAATAATCATCGGCAGTCAAACCAGCAGAAGCAGGATCTTTTTCGTAATATTTCAACACCACCGAATCCGCCTTGATGTAAAACGAAGCCGAATCGCCCAAATGCATCATTGCGTAAGCCTCCAACAAATCTCCAGGGAAGACAGGCTTTTGCAACTGTGTGAACACATCGCGCTGCGTACCTTGCCAGTCATAATAGAGTGAATCGTGAAGATAGCAGGCCATATTCACCTTCAAGAAATCCGTCAATTGAGGCTTTGTAGCCGTAGGATTCTGGCTGTGGAACTTATAATACAAGCCATCAGCCGTCTTCTTGTAGCCCGGAAACTTCTGATCACAAGCTGTCAGAAGCATCATGGCCGAAAGGCAAACCATCGAAAACAAAAAACAATGTCTCTTCATAATTTATTGATTATCTGTTATTTTAATCATATATACCAAAGTCGCGTATTCTGGGATGCGGTCATCGTCGCCATGTAGTCCATAGGCCAAATGAAACGGGATAATGATAGTGGCCACGTCGCCGCGATGCAGATAGGTCATGGCCTCGTCAAGGCCTGATTCCACCATCCCTTCACCAACCACAAACGACTTGACACCATCTTTGTCAGAGGAATAGAGCAAGTCACCAACGATAGAATGAAGCTCGTACTCCAAGGTCACCTTCTGCCCCGGTTCTATCATAGCTCCACTCCCTTGTTTCATCACCTGATAGCGCAATCCCGTACCTGTCCGAGTCATCTCCAAACCATGCCGTTGGACGTAGTTCGCGATATCTTCCTCCTCCTCGTTCATCAGGTATCGGTTAGCCTTCTCCATGCTGTTTTTCATCTCGTCTTTCGTCACCGGCTTTATCGTCGGCTTAGGCTCCTCACCACAAGAGACAAGAGCAAACAGCACACACCAAATCATATATTTACTCAGATATCTCATGTCATTTCTTATTCAGCAAGTCCTTGTATTCGGGCAACACGGCCTTCAGCTTGGCCACCGCCTCATCGAACGAGCACGTCAAAGTGCCGCCAGCCGCGTTGGTATGGCCTCCACCCTTGAAATGCTTTTGTGCCAGCTCGTGCACCGAGAAATCACCTTTTGAGCGGAACGACAACCTGATTTGGTCCTGACGCTCGGTCACCAGCACCGACATCGTAATCTTTTCCATCGAGAGTGGGAAATTAACCACCCCCTCGGTGTCGCCAGGCTGGTAGTCAAACTTATTCAAGTCACTCAAACTCAACGCGATGATAGCTGTTGAACAATCCTCTAATATCTCCATCCTGTTGTTAATGGAGAAACCGAGCAAACGCAGACGGTTTTCCGACATGGTGTCGTAAACCAGCTGATGCACAAGCGTATAGGGCATAGACTTCTCTACAAGAAGACTGACAATGTCGAAAGTGCGTGGATGGTAAATGGAATGAGCAAACGAGCCTGTGTCGGTCATGATGCCGACCAACAAGTTGGTACAAATGTCAGGCGTAAACTGTTCCTTACCGTAATGCAGCAGGATCTCGGCGACAATCTCCGAAGCGCTCGACACATTAATCTTAGTCATGGCGCAGTAGAACTGACTCAGGTCGGCATCGCGGTGATGGTCAATCAAAATACGGGGGCAACGTGTCTTCCCTATCTCATTATGTAAGATACCGCTTCGTGCCAAGTTGTTGAAGTCGAGCATCACAATACATTCGGCCTCAGCAATGGCAGTTTGGCATGCATCGCCGTCTTTCTCGAACACCAAGAATTCCTCCGAGCCAGGCATCCAATGCAGAAAACCGGGGAAATCGTTGGCAACCACCATCTTAACGTCGTGTCCTCTGCTATTGAGGAACTCAGCCATGGCCAGCACCGACCCAATGGCATCGCCGTCGGGATTGACGTGGCAAGCCAGCACCATACGTTTAGGTGCTTGAATGATAGCGTCAAAGCGTTCGAAAAAGTTGTCTTCTTGCATAGCTTCCATAAAAGTTTGCAAAGGTACAACTTTTTCCGATTCTACACCTTATTAATTACAAGAAACCTTATCGTGGCGACAAAATCTTGTAAGTGTCGTCGTCAAACAAGAAAATGATGCCCTTGGGAAGAGCGGTTGATTGAGCAGAAATGGACTCAGACTGCGATTTCGTCTCCAAAACGTCCAAAGAGGATTCGGTCTCGACCACATTTTCGGCCATAGGGCCAACCTCTTGAGGGGAGACTGAGGGCATGGAAGACACAAAAGGCTCCGACACTGTCATCGGTCCGACGCCCATGATAATCCAATCGAGGTTGTATTCCGGGAAGGTCTCTTTCAGTTTTTTCACGAAATCCAAACTGGGGTTGTTGCGTCCCGAAAGCAGGTGCGAAACATTCGACGGCTGGATGCCTAACCTGACCGCAAATTCCGCCGCGGTCAAATTCTTTGCCCGGATGATGTGCGCAATCCGGTCTTTCATTTCTCCATTTTCCATGGTTGTATCCTCCTAAAAAAAATCAATTTTCAGTTCCATTTCAGTTGACAAAAGTAAACAATTATTCATTACAAAACACAATGATATGAAATTTATTTATGTAAACATTCTCATTTTGATTAAATAATTACAATATTACTTTAATTCAATAATATTATTATACTAAATAACAATAAATTAAAACGCAGATAGTATTTCACAATAAATTCTGTATATACATCGCTAATTCTTTACAATTAAGTTCAAATAAAATCATATAGTCTACTGACAGCATGTCTTTTATATCAAATTTCTCACAAAATCCACATAGTATTACATGCTTCAATTATATACAAATGTAACTCGTACAAAGTTATAGAAATAAATTAATTTGTATTTAATTGTTATACAATGATTTATTAAAATTTCTAAATACATTTGTAAATTCTACATCTTTCCAAAAAAGCCACCCTAAAACATTGCGAATTTGGCGTTTTTCGGCCCTGGTCCGACCCGAATATCATCTCGAAACGAAACGCGCCGAGAGCGCCTAAAAAGCCCCTTCCCTCCCTCACGACCTTTGTCAGGTCCCGATGATTTTTCCGTTTTTTGACCGAAAAAAAAGGGGCTGTTTTTACACCTTAATTAATATATGCCATTGTCGATGGGTTGGAAAAAAAGCCTATCTTTGCACCCTCGATGAAGACCAAAGATCTCCATATCCAGAAATTGATCCAGGAGGGCGAACACCAGATGCTTGATTTCAAGTTCGAGATTTCGGACAGCCGTCGCATCGCCCGTTCGCTGGCCGCCTTCGCCAACACCGACGGCGGGAGGCTTCTTGTGGGTGTGAAAGACAATGGGGCCATCGCCGGTGTGCGTTCCGACGAGGAGATCCACATGATTGAAGCCGCTGCCGAGATGTATTGCCAGCCCAAAGTGGACTACACTACCGAAGAATGGGAGATCAACGGGAAGACAGTCCTCGAGGTCATCATTCCCAAAGACAAGCACCACAAGCACAAAGCCCCTGACAATCAAGGCAATTACAAGTACTTCACCCGCGTCAAGGACGAGAATCTCGCTGCCGACAGCGTATTAATTAAGGTGTGGAAGGCCGCCAAGTTCGCCAAGCCCGCCAAAATCGCCTTCACTGAGACGGAGACACTCCTCCTGCACTATCTTTCGGAAAACAAGGAGATCACCCTACCTGAATTCCAGGAAATGGCACACATCAACAAAAGGAAGGCCGAGGCCATCCTTGCCGACTTCATCCTTGTAGGCACCATCAGCATCGTTCAAACGAGCCAAAGCACCGTCTTTCGTCTCGTTGAGGACCCAGAAAACGAATAAAACCGCCAAAGCGAGCCTTTTTTCTCGTAATTCGAATATTTTATATTGTTGTATTACAATTTATTACAATATTTTTTGAAAATTTTTCAAAAATATCATTGCCAATTTGCAAAAAGGCAGTAATTTTGCAGCCCGCAAACAAAGGAAGTGGAGATTGTAATGAGTGAGTTTGCGAGTTCTTTGACAGTCTGAGGCCAGCACAAGACCAGCGGCGCGTGACGCGCCGCGA